>JBBSPY010000339.1:0-3673 GCA_038258415.1 Burkholderiales bacterium | reverse complement strand
GGCCGTGCTGTGCCTCGCCGATGCCGAAGGCGACCTCCTGCTGCAGCTCGCGGCCGCGCTCGCCGTCGGCAGCCGCGCCGTCTGGCCAGCGACGCACCGCGGGTTGCGTGACACGCTGCCGGACGCGGCGCGCGATCGCGTTGCACTGGCGACCGACTGGACCCGCGATGCCGTTCGCTTCGACGCCGTGCTGCATCATGGCGACCCGGCATCGAGGCTCGCGCTCGCCGGCAAACTCTCGCAACGCGCCGGGCCGATCGTCGGCCTCGTCTGCCTCGCACCCGGCGACATGCGCATTCCGCTCGAGCGCCTGCTCGTCGAGCGCTCGATCAGCATCACCCCCGCGGCCGCCGGCGGCAACGCCAGCCTCATGACGATCGGCTAGAAACCCACCATGCTCGAGATCGCCGCCATCTTCCTCGTCATCACCGCGCTGCTTGCGTACGTGAACGCGCGCTTCATCGGCCTGCCGAGCACGATCGGCGTGATGGTGTCGGCGCTGCTCCTGTCGCTCACGCTCGTCGGGCTCGACTTCGTCGGCATCGACCTCGGCCTGCGCCGCGCCGAGGAGTCGCTGCTCAAGTCCATCGACTTCTCGACCGTGCTGATGCAGGGCATGCTGTCGCTGCTGCTGTTCGCCGGCGCGCTGCACGTCGACCTGAGCCGGCTCAAGGCCTATCGCTGGCAGGTCGGCGTGCTCGCCGTCGTCTCGACGCTGCTGTCGACGCTGCTGGTCGGCTTCGGCTCGTGGTGGCTGTTGCCTTTCGCGGGCATCGAGCTGCCGCTGATCTATTGCCTGCTGTTCGGTGCGCTCATTTCGCCCACCGACCCGATCGCGGTGATGGGCGTGATCAAGACCGCCGGCGCGCCGGAAGACCTCGAGCTCGTGATCGCCGGCGAGTCGCTCTTCAACGACGGCGTCGGCGTCGTCGTCTTCTCGCTGCTGCTCGGCATCGCCGCGAGCGGCACCGTGCCGACGGTCGGCGGCGGCCTGGTGCTGCTGCTCCGCGAAGCCGGCGGCGGCCTGGTGTTCGGTGCGGTCCTCGGCTACGTGACCTTCCGGCTCCTGCGCAGCATCGACAACTACCAGGTCGAGGTGATGCTGACGCTCGCGGCCGTCACCGGCGGCTACGCGCTCGCCAGCCGGCTGCACGTGTCGGGGCCGCTGGCGATGGTCGTCGCGGGCCTGATGATCGGCAACGGCGGCCGCGCGCTCGCCATGTCCGACCTCACGCGGCGCTACATCGACCTCTTCTGGGAGCTGGTCGACGAGATCCTCAACGCCGTGCTGTTCGTGCTGATCGGCATGGAGGTGCTGGTCGTGGCCTTCTCCCTCAACTCGCTGGTCGCCGCCGCAGTGGCTCTGACGGTGACGCTCGGCGCGCGGGCGCTCACCGTCGGACTGCCGGTGACGCTGCTCGAATCCGCCTTCAGGCTGCCGCGTGGCAGCGGCTGGGTGCTCACCTGGGGGGGCCTGCGCGGCGGGATCTCGGTGGCGCTGGCGCTGTCGTTGCCGCTCGGCGTCGAGCGCGACATCATCCTGTCGCTCACCTACTGCATCGTCGTCTTCTCGATCCTCGGCCAGGGGCTGACGCTGGGCAAGGTGATCAAGAAGGCGATCGGTGTGCACAAACCGGGAAGCCACACGGCATGACCTCCGCGAGCTACGCCTCGTTCGTCGCCGCCGTCGTCGTGTTCCTGATGATCCCTGGACCGGGCAACCTGGCGCTCATCACGTCGACCGGCAAGGGCGGCCTCCGCGGCGGGCTCGCCGCCACCTTCGGCCTGATCGCCGGCGACCAGGTCCTGATGTGGCTCGCGGTGGCCGGCGTGGCGGCCCTGCTGACGGCATTCCCGCTTGCGTTCGCCGCCACGCAGTGGCTGGGCGCGGCCTATCTGGCGTGGCTCGGCCTGCGCCTGATCTTCGCCCGGCCGGGCAGCGGTGCCCTGCTGAACTTTCGCGCCGGCCACTACTTCCGCCAGGCGTTGGCCGTGACCCTGCTGAACCCGAAGGCCATCGTCTTCTACATGGCCTTCTTTCCGCTGTTCGTCGATCCGGCGCAGGAAGCGCCCCTGCCGACGTTCGCCCTGATGGCAGCGACGATCGCCGCGCTCACCTTCGTCTACGGTCTCGCCGTGACACTGCTGACTCGCCGCTTCGCCGAGCGGCTGCGCGCCAGCCCGCGCGCCTCACGATGGCTCGGCCGTCTCGCGGGCAGCTTCATGATCGGCTTCGGCATCAGGCTGGCGCTGGTGCGCTGAATGGTCGGCGGCCGCCGCGCCGCGGCGTCAGGCCCCCGCCATGGGTCGGCGCAGGCGGTCGTCGATCTCGGCGATCGTCGCGGCCAGGCTGTTGGCCTGCTCGCGGACCTCGGTCTGTACCGCCGACTGAGTCGCCGTCAGCTGCGCCGCCAAGCGTTCGACCTCGGCCTGGATCACGCCACGCAGCTCGGTGAAGCGCGATGCCTCGGCCTGGTCGGCCAGCAGGCGCTGCTCGTGGAGTTCCTTCGACTGCCGACGCGACTCGAGCAGCGTCGTGCTCTGCCAGACGGCCATGTAGGCCAGGAACGCGAGCGCGGCGAGGATCAGCACGCCGAGCATCACGAGACCGACCGGCGCCTCGATGGTCGCCACCAGCAGGTTGAGCGTCGTCGGCACGTTGAACGCCGACCAGTTGATGGTCACGAACAGCGCGACCAGCAGGGTCGCAACGATGAGCAGCAGGGTGCGCAGGCGCATGGCGAATCTCCGGAGACAGCCGGCGATTCTGCGCCCGTCGGAGGGTCGTCGTTCAGCGATGCGCGTGGATCGCCGACTCCTGTGCCGCGCGAGCCGCATCCGGATCGGGAATGCCGTCGATCGCCTCGATGCGAGCGAGGTAGTCCGCCGGCAGTCCGATCTCCCTGGCACCCTCGATCACGTGCCGCAGGTACCACGTGAATGGCCGCAGGCCGGGCCGCTTGTCGGTCGCGAGATAGGTCATCGCCGTGGCCAGCCCCGCCGCCGCGACGACGACAACCTGCGTGGGGTCGTAGCCGCTTCCGGCCCCTTCGACGCAGTCGAGCGCCGCCCGTTGGCCCGCATCGATCCGGAACAGCCCGCCGAGGACACGGTCTGCAGGGTTGCCGGTCCGCTCGCAGTCCGCCTTGCCGGAACCATCGCGACCCCGCTTGTCGAACACGAGCCGGTGACCGGCCAGGCTCGCAGCGCCGAGGGGCGTCGCCGACGGCGCACGGTCGGTGCTCCGCAGGCGCCGCAGACTCATGTTCGACCCGTAGGCGAAGTAGAGGAACGATTCGCGCGGCGTCGGCACGCCGTCAATCGATGGTGTCGGGCCCGGCGCGAAAGCGACTTGCATGTCCGGCACTCTTTCACGCCACGGTTCTGTCGACAACCATGTTTACGGCAATGCCGAGCCGGTCGCCAGGCGAACAATCGCGCCATGGATTCAGGGGGTGCGGCGTGACGATCGACCCGTGGGTGGCCGTCCAGATCGTGGCCGGCGCGCTCGTCGCGGGGTTCATACAAGGCATCTCGGGCTTCGCCTTCGGCCTGATCGCGACCTCGCTCTGGGCGTGGTCGATCGAGCCCCAGCTCGTCGTGCCGACGGTCATCTTCGGTTCGATCCTCGGCCAGCTGGTCTCGATCCAGAGCGTGCGTCGCAACATCCGCG
>JBBSPY010000338.1:0-3677 GCA_038258415.1 Burkholderiales bacterium | reverse complement strand
GCACGTGCGACCGGACCGTCGGCGACGCGTTGCGCGTCGAGCACGTTGACGACGGTGATCTGGCGCTTCGCATCGAACGTCGTGCCCAAGAGCCAGGCGTCGCGCTCGCCACGGTCTGTACGGCCACCGCGCTTCGGCACGACGATGTGTTCCTCGACCACCGCATCGCTGCCGTAGTCGTGACGATCGGTGCGGCCGGTCGAAAGGTCGGTGACCTGCACGCCATGAAAGAGTCCTTCGCGACCCGTGGGCTGCGGCTTCCAGGCAGCGGCGCCGACGACGAAGCGCGCGGCGCCGCCGACCCGACGCGGATCGACGCGCGGAAACTCCGTGGCGCCGCCCTGCTGCTGCATCGTCGCCCTGCCGGTCGCGAAGTCGAGCTCGGCCGTGTGCAGCCGCGAGCCGAACGACGGTGCCGTGTGGCCCGCCATCAGGGCCACCGCGCCGTGGACAAGAAAGTCGTGGTCGGGCGATGCGACGAAGCTCAACGCGACCTTTCCGTCGCGCGTCTCGTATGCGTTGGCAACGTGGAACAGCATCCGCGTCGGCAGTTCGAACACCCTCGCGTCGGCGACGTCGTCCTTCTTCATCACCAGCACGCGCAGCGGCTGGTCGCGCTCGAAGTGGAACGCCTCTTCCGGCGTCGCCCCCTTGCCGATCGCCGCGTAGTTCATCTTCACCGGCGGCAGCGGCAGCACGACGTAGCGCTTGGTCACGGCCACGTCGTGCGCCATGCCGTTCGGATACGGCGACTCGCGCACCTGCACACGCTCGAGGTGTCCGGTGGCGTCGATGTGCCAGACGACGATCTTGTCGCCGAAGGTGCCGATGTTCCACAACCCGCCCGTGACCGGGTCGAGCTTGGGATGCGCCGAGAAGGGGGCCTGCTCGTAGCCGTCCTTCCACGTCACCGCTCCGGTCGTCGACAGGTCGGCCGGGTCGAGCGCGAAGGCGGAGCCGCCCTCCCACATCGCCAGCACGCGACCACCATGCTCGATGACGCTGGTGTTGGCGACGTTGAAGCTGTCGGGGCCCTGGACGGGCGCATCGGACTCGACGGCCGTGCCGAAGGCGCTGTAGAGGAAGCGTTTCGCATCGCGTTCGGCGGCGAGCTTGCCGGTGCGCACGAGGCGGCCGACATGCGACACCCCGGCCGACGAAAAGGTGAAGCGCTGGACCATGCCGTCGCCGTCGAACCAGTGGCGATAGCGCTGGCCGCTGCGCTCGAGGATCGCCGGGCCGTTGCGGTAGAAGCGGCCGCGCAGGTCGACGGGCCATCGGCCGGTGATCCGCAACGCGTCGCAGCGCAGGTCGCTCGTCGCCGGATCGTGATCGTCGATGCCCTTGAACGGCCGCAGCCACGGGTTGGCGGCGACGGCGGCGTCGAATGCGGCGCCATCGCCGGCGATGGCGGGAGCGACGGTCCCGGCGGCCGCGTGGGCCGACGGAAGGATCGAGCCTCCAGCGGCTGCGACGCCGAACGCCGCGATCGTGCGCAGCGCGGCGCGTCGGTCTGGCGACGCGGGGTCGGTGGTGGCGGTGATCGTGGTGATGTGCATGGCGCGGACCTCGCGGTGTGGGTTCACTTCGAGAGCGTGACGACGATGGGCTTGCCGTCGAGCGAGACGGCGGCCGACTCCCACGTCGGTGCCGACATCGGCCGCACCGCGCCCGACGCACCCCACGGCTCGCTCGGGATGCCGAACACGTTGCGGTCGAGCTGGCCGTTGCCGTTGAGGTCCTGGTAGAGCGTCAGCGCGACCGTCGAGCCGGTCAGGCCGCAAAGCTGCACGGTGGCGGTCGTGTCGGCCGGCGATTGCAGTTGCGTCGCGACCGACGGCTGCTTGCTGAACGTCGCGGCATCCGGGTAGGCCGCCACCATCAGCATGCCCTGTCCCGGGCGCACGTTGCGAACCTCGACCGAGACGCAGCCGTCGGCGGCAAGCGCCGAACCGGCGCAGACGAGAGCGCCGAACGCGGCGGCGGCCGAGACGAGGGTGGCCGCGGCTGCGATGGCGGCGCGGCGGGCGATGGGGGTGCGGTTCATGTCGGCTCCGGTGGGTGATCGATGGAGCGAACTCTAGGAACGACGGCAGCGCGGCGCGAGGGGCATGCGACGAACCGTCGGATCGCGACGTGAACCGCGGGCAAACGCCCGCGAGCGGTGTCGGGCGAGCTCGGTGTGCAGCGCCGATCCGACGTCAGTCGACGACCTTGCCTCGGCCCGCCTTCACCTCCCCGCGCTGGCCCTTGGCCTCGAGCCGCCGCCGCTTCGACCCCAGCGTCGGCCGCGTCGGCCGACGCACGCGCGGCACTTCGGCGGCAGCGGCGACCATCTCGTTGAGCCGCTCGAGCGCGTCGCGCCGGTTCTGCGGCTGGCTGCGATGGCGCTCGGCCTTGATGACAACGACGCCAGCCTCGGTGATGCGCCGGTCTCCGGCCGCGAGCAGCCGGGCCTTGACAGCGTCGGGCAAGGAAGACGCCGCGATGTCGAAGCGCAGGTGAATCGCGCTCGACACCTTGTTCACGTTCTGGCCACCGGCGCCCTGCGCGCGCACCGCCGTCCATTCGACCTGCTCTTCGCCGACGACCGGCGGAGGTGTGCCCGCGCTCATCGCGCGAGGTCGACGATCGAAACGGCGCCCGGGTGCAGGAAGCGCAAGGTCCAGCCAAGCGCGGCGCTCGCCGCGACCAGGAGGATGCCGATCACCCAGGTCCGGCCGACGATCGACATCAGCGCCTCGTCGTGGCCGCGCGGGCGCATCACGCGCCGCGCGATCAGCGCCCCGAACACGAACTGCACCGCGACCTCGGCGAGCAGGCCGGCGATGCCATCCATCAGCAGCACCGGCGCGCCGCCGAGCGCGAAGGCGAGCGCAAGCACGGCGACGACGAGCGCGGGAACGACGAGCAGGAGGGACGCCTCGCCGAGGTCGAAGATGTCGAGCGCGTCGAGCCAGTCCCAGCGGCTGACGCGGCTGCCCTCGCGCTTATCCTCGCGTGCCGCCGCGGCCTCCAGGTCGTGCTGCGCCTGCTCGTCGGCCGTGGCGCGCAAGAGGATGGCCGGCTCGCGCGCCACCGCGGCGCTGAAATGGGCCAGCCAGACACGGGCGCCGACGACGAGGCCGAGCATGTACATCGCGATCGCCGCGATCGAATAGCGCGGCACCGGGTTGCGCAGGTCGAAGACGCGCAGCAGCAGCCAGCTCGCCGCGACGCCGACTCCGACGCACCACAGCGTCAGCAGCCAGGCGTGGCGGCGCAGCCGGGCGCGTGCGGCCGCGCCGAGGTCACGAAGGCTCATTCGACCTCGACCCGCAGCGGAACCCGTGCCGTTCGCGCGCACATCAGCTCGTAGCCGACCGTGCCGGAGGCGTGCGCGACCTCGTCGATCGGCAGCACCACGCCGTTCGCCGCTCGCCCCCAGAGCACCACCTCGCTGCCGGGCCGCGCGTCTGGAACCGGCGTCAGGTCGACCGTGATCATGTCCATCGACACCCGACCGACGGTTTGCGTTCGCACGCCGTCGACGAGCACCGGAGTGCCGCAAACGCGGCCGCCCGGCGCATGACGCGGGTAGCCATCGGCATAGCCGCACGCGGCGACGCCGAGGCGCATCTGCGCGGTCGCGGTGTACGTCGAGCCGTAGCCGACGCTCGCGCCGGCGGCGAGCGACT
>JBBSPY010000337.1:0-3684 GCA_038258415.1 Burkholderiales bacterium | reverse complement strand
TTGGCGGCGCCGAGCAGGTAGAGCGAGCGCACGCCACCGGTGACCGTGAAGAACGAGGTGGTGATGGCGCCGCTGGCCGCGTTGAACGGCGATGTGGGCTTGTTGTTGACGCTCCAGTTGACCTTCAGCGTCGGCAGGCTCACCGGTGCGGCGCTTTCGATCTTCGCCTGCGCCGAGTAGATCGCGTCGAGGATGGCGAAGGGTCCTGCGGCGCGCGTGCTGGTGGAGCTGCTGCCGCCCCAGCCGGATGCCGCTCGCACGTTCGTCGTCGTGTCGGCCGTCGGCGTGAACGCCGCCGAGTCGAGCACGTAGAGCGCGTTGCCTGAGGTGTTGTCGATGACCTGGATGTCGCGATCGCCGGTCGCCGTGCCCATGCGCTTGATCTCGGCGCGGACGCGGACCGTCACCGCCTGCGATGTCGGCAGCGAGACGCTGTAGGCGCCGGCGGTGTCGGTGATCGTCGTCGCGATCACGCTGCCGCCGCCGGAGAGCAACTGCACGGTCGCGCCGCGGATCGGCTTGTCGGTCGAGGCGGCGTAGTTGAGGCTGCCACCCGAGCTCGACGGCACCGACGCGTAGGTCGCGACGCCGGTGATCGCGTACGGGCCGCTCGACGGCGGCGGAGGTGGCGGCGCGTTGTTGTCGCCGCCGCCGCCTCCGCCTCCGCCGCAGGCGGCGAGCGCCGCCACCAGCGACATCAGGAGCGTGACTCGGGCGAGTCGCGACGCGGTGGCGTCGCTCGAAGGCGGGGTGGGTGCTTGGCTCAAGCGCGACTCCGGGGTCGGTGGACGTTCCGACGAAGCCCGGACGATACCCGCGCCCGCGGTGTTGCAGGGGTAGCCGTTTGTGTCGGGCGAGTCGGCGTCGGGCGTGCCCGGACCGTCAGGTCGAGGTCGGCCCCGGACCCGACGGCGTCGACCGCTGCAGCAGGCGCAGCAGGTCACCGCCGAGCGGTGCCTGTTTTCCGCCGAGCAGGCGCTCCGCGAGGCGCGCAACCGAAGCCGCATCCCGGCCGTCGCCTTGCAGCAGCGCCTCCGCGTAGCGCGCCGACAGGCACGAGCGGTCGAGACCGAGCGCACGCGCGGCCGCCTGGCGCCCTGCATCGGCGCTGCCCGACAGGGCGAGGACGACGGCGACGCCGCCATGGCTCTCGGCGAAGTTGCGGTCGAGCGCGAGCGCGGCGTCGAATGCGGCACTCGCTGCCGGGAGATCACGTTGCGCGATCGCCGTCCAGCCGAGACCGTGCCAGGTTCCGACGTGGCCGGGCATTGCCGCCGTCGCCCGGACGAAGGCCTCGCGAGCGGCCGGCAGGTTCTGCTCCAGCAGCTCAGTGAAGCCGATCGCCGACCAGGTCCGGCCGTCACCGGCGTTGCGTTCGAGCGCCGAGGCGAGCAGCGGCCGCGCCAAGTCGGCGCGCCGCTCGGCGAGCGCGAGCGAGGCCCGCGCGACCGCGGCCTCGACCGGCGCCGGGCTGTCTCCGGCCAGCGATCGCGTCGACCAGCGCAAGCTCTTCTCGTAGTCCCCTTGATCGAGGGCGAGAAGCGCCGCGACGCCAGCGACGGCAGGGTCGAGACCGCCCGCCGGTTCACGCTGCTCGAGCCATTTCATGGCTCGCTCGATCTCGCCGCCGTGGTGAAGCAGGCGCAGCCAGGTGATCTCGACCGGCACGCCGGCCGCATGCGTTCCGCCTTCCATCTGCGGCGCCAGCCGGGCGACTCCGGCGGCGTGGTCCCCGAGGCGCAGGTCGACGTAGGCCAGGTCTTGGGCGATCGCCGCGGACCACTCGGGGGCGGCGCTCGACGCGGCCTCGCCGGCCAGGCCAGCCAGATGCTCGCGTGCCTCGTGCCAGCGCTGCTGCGCCAGCAGCCAGTGCGCCTCGCGGAGTGCCCAGCCTTCGGCGTCCTGGCCGAGGGCCTGCCCGTGTCTCAGGTGGAACTCGGCGCGCGCCGGGTCGCCGGCCTGCAGCGCGGTCTCGAAGGCGTCGCGCAGAAGCGCCGCGTTGCTCGGGTCCTCGCGCAGGTAGCCCTCGAGTCGGTCGAGTCTGCCGCCTGCGTCGTGGCCCGTCATGGCGGCCATTCTCTCGTCGCGATCAGCAGGCGACGTCGCAGCCGTCACCGGAGCCGAGCCCGACCCGGAGGGTCTCCAGCGCCTGGCGATGAATTTGCGAGATCCGGCCGCGCGTGACCGCCATCATGTCGGCGATTTCCTCGAACGAATGCTCCTGCAGATAGTGATAGCGGATCACGATGCGCTGCTGCGGCCCAAGGCGGTCGACCAGCTCGATCACGCGGCGGCGAAGCTGGGCCAGCTCGATCGGCTCGTAGTGTCGCTCGGCCGACAGCCGGTTCAGCGCCTCGCCGGCGTCGACCATGCCGGTGCCTTCGAGCAAGCTGCACAACGCAAGGCCGATGCCGACATCGGCGAGGTAGCGAAACAGGTCATCGCCATCGCGCGCACGCACCGGCTTCGTTCCCGCCCCGGCGGCATCCTTGACCGCCGAGAGGCGTTCCTTGCGCAGTCGCTGGCGCACCGCGATCTGCTGCTGCTTCTCACTGGAGCGCTCGATGCCGTCGAGGATGGCACCGTGCATGCGGCGCGCGGCGAAGGTGCGGAATTGGGCGCCACGCGCCGGATCGAAGCGGTCGAACGCCTCGATCATCCCGAGCCGCGCGTACTGGAGGTAGTCGTCGAACGCGATCTCGTCGTGGATGCGTCGACCATAGTAGGTGGCGGCGACCGTGCGTGCGTAGGGAAGGTGCAGCGACAGCAACGCGTTGCGTGCATCGGCGTCGGCGCTCTCGAGCCAGCGCGACCATAGATCGGATTCCGCCGTCGCAGCGGGCGGCCCGGTTGCGGCGATCGACGACAAGGCGGTGCTCATGCGCTCGCCTCAGTGGAAAGAGCCGACCAGCGCCTTCAGGATGAGGCTCCAGCCGTCGACCAGGATAAACATCAGCAACTTCAGCGGCAGGGCGATCGTGATCGGCGGCATCATCATCATCCCGAGCGCCATCAGCACGCTCGAGACGATGAGGTCGATCAGCAGGAAGGGCAGGAAGACCACGAAGCCGATCTGGAACGCGGCGCGCAGCTCGGTCAGCATGAAGGCGGGGATCAGCTGGACGTTGCTCACGTCGTCGATGCTCTGTGGCCGCGGCGCCTTCGACAACTCGAGCATCAGGGCGATGTCCTGCTCGCGCGTCTGCCGGGTCATGAACTCGCGCAGCGGCCGGCTCGCCTTGGCGTAGGCCACTTCGGTTCCGACCGTCCCCTGCAGGAAGGGTTGCAGCGCTTCGGTGTTGAGTGTCTGCAGCACCGGCGCCATGGTGAACAGCGTCAGGAAGATCGCCAGGCCGATCACCGCCGTGTTGGGTGGCGTCTCCGGCATGCCGATCGCGTGGCGCAGCATCGACAGCACGATGACGATGCGCAGGAACGCCGTCATCGAGACCAGCAGCGAGGGCACGACGGCGAGCAGCGTCAGGCCGAGCACGATGCGGACCGCGCTCGACGTTTCGGCTCCAGCGGCGCCGCTCGGCAGGCGCAGGTCGACGCCGAGACCCCCCGAGTTGCCCGCGCCCGCGCCCGCGACGGCACCCGACGCGGCTCCCGACGGACGCGAAGCCGACGCGGAGGGCGAGGTGCGGCGTCCGGCGCGTGGCGCGGACGTGGCGGGCGCAAGTT
>JBBSPY010000336.1:0-3698 GCA_038258415.1 Burkholderiales bacterium | reverse complement strand
GCGACGATGTTCGGCACCGGCTTCAACCATTTCTGGCACGCCGACACACCGGAGCGCGGCGGTGACCTGCTCTACATCCAGGGCCACTCCGCACCTGGCGTCTATGCACGCGCCTTCCTCGAAGGGCGGCTGACGGAAGAGCAGCTCGTGAACTTCCGGCAGGAAGTCGATGGCAAGGGCATCTCGAGCTACCCGCATCCGAAGCTGATGCCGACGTTCTGGCAGTTCCCGACCGTCTCGATGGGCCTGGGCCCGATCATGGCGATCTACCAGGCGCGCTTCCTGAAGTACCTCCATGCGCGGGGCATCGCCGACACGAGCAAGCGCAAGGTCTGGGTCTTCTGCGGCGACGGCGAGATGGACGAGCCGGAGTCGCTCGGCGCGATCGGCCTGGCGTCGCGCGAGAAGCTCGACAACCTGATCTTCGTCATCAACTGCAACCTGCAGCGGCTCGACGGGCCGGTGCGCGGCAACGGCAAGATCATCCAGGAGCTCGAGAGCGAGTTCCGCGGTTCCGACTGGAACGTCATCAAGCTGATCTGGGGCAGCTACTGGGATCCGCTGCTCGCGCGCGACAAGGACGGCATCCTGCGCAAGGTGATGATGGACACCGTCGACGGCGACTACCAGGCGATGAAGGCCAACGACGGCGCCTTCGTCCGCAAGCACTTCTTCGGCCAGCATCCCAAGCTGCTCGAGATGGTCGCGAACATGAGCGACGAGGATGTCTGGCGCCTGCAGCGCGGCGGCCACGATCCGCAGAAGGTCTATTCCGCGTTCCATCGCGCCGCGACCACCGAAGGGAAGCCGACGGTGCTGCTCGTGAAGACCGTCAAGGGCTTCGGCATGGGCAAGAGCGGTGAGGGCAAGAACACCGCGCACCAGACCAAGAAGCTCGTCGACGAGGACGTGAAGGCGTTCCGCGACCGCTGGAACATCCCCATCGCCGACGAACAGCTGGGCGACATCCCGTTCTTCAAGCCCGCGGAACACACGCCGGAGATGAAGTACCTGCACGAGCGCCGCGAGGCGCTGGGCGGCTATCTGCCGCAGCGACGGGCGAAGGCCGACGAGACGCTCGCCGTGCCGGACCTGGACACCTTCAAGGCGGTGCTGGAGCCGACGACCGAGGGCCGCGAGATCTCGACGACGCAGGCCTTCGTTCGCTTCCTGACGCAGCTGCTGCGCGAGAAGGAGCTCGGGCCCCGAGCCGTTCCCATCCTCGTCGACGAGGCGCGCACGTTCGGCATGGAGGGCCTGTTCCGGCAGATCGGCATCTACAACCCGGCCGGCCAGAACTACACCCCGGTCGACCGCGACCAGGTCATGTACTACCGCGAGGACAAGGGCGGACAGGTGCTGCAGGAAGGCATCAACGAGGCCGGCGGCATGTGCAGCTGGATCGCCGCGGCCACGTCGTACTCGACGAACAACCGCATCATGGTGCCGTTCTACGTCTACTACTCGATGTTCGGCTTCCAGCGCATCGGCGACCTGGCGTGGGCAGCGGGCGACATGCAGGCGCGCGGCTTCCTGCTCGGCGGCACCTCGGGCCGGACCACGCTCAACGGCGAGGGCCTGCAGCACGAGGATGGCCACAGCCACGTGCTCGCCGGGACGATCCCGAACTGCGTCTCGTACGACCCGACCTTCGCCCACGAGGTCGGCGTGATCCTGCACCACGGCCTGGTGCGAATGGTCGAGCAGCAGGACAACGTCTACTTCTACATCACGCTGCTCAACGAGAACTACGCGCAGCCGGGGCTGCGCAGCGGGACCGAGGCCGAGATCATCAAGGGGATGTACCTGCTGCAGGAGGGCGCGAAGAAGGCGCCGCGCGTGAACCTGCTCGGCAGCGGGACGATCCTGCGCGAATCGATCGCGGCGAGGGAGCTGCTCGAGCGCGACTGGGGCATCGCCGCCAACGTGTGGAGTTGCCCGAGCTTCAACGAACTCGCTCGCGAGGGCCGGGCGTCCGAGCGATGGAACCTGCTGCACCCCACCGAACGACCGAAGGTGCCGTTCGTGGCGCAGCAGCTCGACAAGTTTGGCGGCCCGGTGATCGCGTCGACCGACTACATCAAGGGCTACGCCGACCAGATCCGCGCCTTCCTGCCCAAGGGCCGTACCTACAAGGTGCTGGGCACCGACGGCTTCGGCCGGAGCGACTTCCGCACCAAGCTTCGCAAGCATTTCGAGATCGACCGGCACTACATCGTCGTGGCGGCGCTGAAGGCGCTCGCCGAGGAGGGCAGCGTGCCGCCGGCCAAGGTCGCCGAGGCGATCGCGAGCTACGCCATCGACACCGAGAAGACCAATCCGTTGGAGGCCTGACCGCGAATGACGACCATCGAAGTCAAGGTGCCGGACATCGGCGATTTCAAGGACGTCGAAGTCATCGAGGTCCTGGTCAAGCCGGGCGACACCGTCAAGCCCGAGCAGAGCCTCATCACCGTCGAGAGCGACAAGGCGTCGATGGAGATTCCGTCGAGCGCCGGCGGCGTCGTCAAGGAGCTGCGGATCAAGGTCGGCGACAAGGTGAACGAAGGATCGGCGCTGCTCGTGCTGGAGGGCGAGGAGGGCGCAGCAGTCGCAGCCCCGGCACCTGCTGCGGCGGCAGCATCGGAGAGCCGGGCCGGGGACGGCGACGGCGACAGCGGCACCACCGACATCGTCGTTCCCGACATCGGCGACTTCGACGAGGTCTCGGTGATCGAGATCCTCGTCAAGCCGGGCGACGCCGTGAAGGCCGAGCAGAGCCTGATCACGGTCGAGAGCGACAAGGCATCGATGGAGATTCCGTCGAGCGCGGCGGGCGTCATCGGCGAACTGAAGGTCAAGGTCGGCGACAAGGTGTCCAAGGGCAGTCCGATCGCGACGCTGAGCGGCGGCAGCGTGGCGCGGGCGCCGGCGCCGGCGCCGGTGCCGGTGCCCGCGGAGCAGCCCGACAGCGCCGCACCGGTGGCCAAGCCCGTTCCCACGGCGGCCCTTCCGGCGCATGAGCCCACCGCGCCGAAGGCCGATCTGCCGCACGCCTCGCCGTCGATCCGCAAGCTCGCGCGCGAGCTCGGCGTGCCGCTCGGCGAGGTGAAGGGCAGCGGCCCGAAAGGCCGCATCACGCAGGAGGACGTTCAGGGCTTCGTCAAGGACGTGATGGCAGGCGAGCAGTCGACGGCGGCGCAACAGAAGAAGGGCGGCGCCGCCCTGTCGGCCGCCGCTGGAGCGATGCCCGGCATCGCCCCGTGGCCCCAGGTCGACTTCGCGAAGTTCGGCCCGGTCGAGCGCAAGGAGCTGTCGCGGATCAAGAAGATCAGCGGACCGGCGCTGCACCGCAACTGGGTGATGATTCCGCACGTCACGAACCACGACGACGCCGACATCACCGAGCTGGAGGCGTTCCGCGTCGCGACGAACAAGGAGAACGAGAAATCGGGTGTGAAGGTGACGATGCTGGCGTTCATCATCAAGGCCTGCGGCGCCGCTCTGAAGCGATTCCCCGACTTCAACGCCTCGCTCGACGGCGACGCGATCGTTCTGAAGCAGTACTTCCACATCGGCTTCGCCGCCGACACGCCAAACGGCCTCGTGGTCCCCGTGATTCGCGACGCGGACGCCAAGGGCATCCTGCAGATCTCGACCGAGATGGGCGAGCTCGCGAAGAAGGCCCGCGACGGCAAGCTGTCGCCGAACGACATGAG
>JBBSPY010000335.1:0-3709 GCA_038258415.1 Burkholderiales bacterium | reverse complement strand
TCGGCGTCGGGATAAAAGGCCGGGTTGGCCTGCAGCCGAAGACGCAGCCGCTCGTCGTAGGCAGCCGCGGCGCTGCTGCCGTGGCCGTCGAAGATCTCGGCGTTGAAGTTGAAGAGGAAGCCTTGTGCCTGCGGCTCGACGGCCCAGAAGTGGATCTGCCCCGGCGCCACGATGAAGACCGAGCGGTCCTGCACCGGGTGATCGCAGAAGTCGATCATGTGGCGCCCGGCGCCCTTGGTGACCCAGAACAGGTGGAAGTAGCTGTGGCGGTGCGGGTAGGTGCGCGGCAGTTCGCTGCGCCGTTCGAGGGCCGAGAAATACAGCGGCGGAAAGTCGGCGTCGTGGTCGAGGTTGCAATGCTCGAGCGTCGGAATCGAAGGCGAGGCGCTGTGGGTGCGTGGCATGGGAACTCCGCCTTGCGCCAGCCCGCACGCGTACGGCAGGCCATGTCAGGGAAGCCATTTTCGGATGCGGAGCCCACCTCTGCCAACGTGGCAAACCCGAGTCGGGCCGGGCGGCTTCGACGTCATCGATGGCATGGGTAGTCGCCAGCCGCACCCGCCGATAGACTTGTCCGGTTCTTCGCCACCAGGAGACAACGATGGCCGCTTTTTCAGGACCCGTGCCGATCGACGGCGTTCGCATGCCGACCTGGCTGCTGCGCTTCGAGGCCGACGGAGCGTCGGTCTCGGCCGACACGCGGCAGAAGCTGCTCGACGAGTTGCGCGCCCACTCGCGCAGCGACGTGTTCATCTTCTCGCACGGCTGGAACAACGACTTCGACGCCGCCGTCGACCTGTACCGCGAGTTCATGCACAACTTCGAACAGCTCGAGCGCGACCATCCGCGGCCTGGCGGCGCCACCTTCGATCCGCTGTTCATCGGCGTGCTCTGGCCGAGCATCTGGTTGTCGTTCGACAACGGTCCGGCCATCGCCGCGGCCGACGACGACCCCGTGCTCGACGTTGTTCGCGGCGAGCTCGAGCGCAGCCTCGCCGGGCACGGCGCCGACGCCGCCGCGATCGAGCGCGTTCGCGCGTTGCTCGCGAAACCGTCGCTCGGTGCGATCGAGGCCGAGGAGCTGGCCACGCTCGTCGCTCCGGCGTTCGGGCCGATCCGCGACGACGAGGCCAGCGGCAGCGAGCGCGCGACCGCGCCGTCCGACCTGCTGTTCGCCCTCGATGCGGTGCAGCAGGCGCAGCGCGGCCCGACCGCTTCCGCCGATCCCGACGACTGGGGCGAATCGCCGGCCGAAGTCGCCGCCGGCGGCACGGGTGCAGCCACATCGACGGTCCGCACCGCCGGCCTGCTCGACGCGCTCGATCCGCGCAACGCGATCCGCCTGTTCTCGGTCTACCGGATGAAGGACCGCGCAGGCACGGTCGGCTTCCACGGCGTCGCCGCGCTGCTGCGCGACGTGCTTGCGGCCACCGCCGCGACCGGCACCGCGGTCCACGGGATCGGCCACTCGTACGGTTGCAAGGTGATGCTGTCGGCGATCTGCTCGCCGGCGCCGCTGCCCCGTCCGCTGCGCTCGCTGCTGCTGCTGCAGCCGGCGATCTCGCACCTCAGCTTCGCCGCCCGCGTGCCCGACACCGATCGCGCCGGTGGCTACGTCGCCGCGCTCGCGCCCGATCGCGTCGAGCCGCCGATCTACACGACGTACAGCAAGAAGGACTTTCCCCTGCACGAGACCTTCCACCTCTCGCTGCGGCGCGCCGCCGACCTCGGCGAGGTGCGCATCGCCGCCGACGGCAGCACCAGTGCCGGCGCGCCGCCGAGCCGGTTCGCGGCGCTCGGCGGCTACGGGCCGCGCGGCGCCGGCGAGTGGCTCGTCGACCCGATCCCGAGCGCGGGCAGCGACTATCCGGTGCCACCGGCCGGCACGCGCGTGGTGTCGTTCGACGGCTCCGCCGATCGCATCAACGGCCACGGCGACATCAAGGGGCCGATCGCGGCCTGGGCGCTGCACCGACTCGTCTTTCGCTGAAGCGATGGCACAGCTTCTGAAGCGCCGACACGAGCTGACCGCCCTGCGCGTGTCGGTTCGCCCGCGCGGGCGCGACATCGATGCCCACCTCGAACTCGAGACGCACGAAGGCGGCACGCCGCGCACGGTCGGCGAATGGTGGCTCGACGCCGCGCAGCTCGGCCTGCCGGCGAAGATCACGAACGACTGGGTGCCGCAACGGTCGCTGCCCGAGGCGTTCGTCGCCGCGCTCGGCAAGGCGATCGACGTGCTCGACCTGGAGAACGGGCACCCGCTCTGGCTGCATCTGGTCAAGCCCTACGGCCTGCTCGGCGCCATCGCCTGGGAAGACGCGCTCGTGCCGCACCTGCGGCGGCCACTGCTGCGGCTACCCGATTTTCTCGAGGCCTCGCGCGAGAACCGCTCGGTGCTCGACATCGCGCTGGTCTGCAGCGAGCCGGTGTCCGAGCCGCGCCTCGATCCGCCGCGGCTGCTGCACGCGCTGGCCGACGCCGTCCTCGCCGGCTCGCCACGTGAGCGGACATCGGTTCACGTCTTCGCCGACGGCCTGCACTTCGACGCGCTTCAGGCCGCCTTCGCCGACCAGCCGCTCGTGACCGTGCACGACCCGGCAGCAGCGCGCCATCACGGCATCGCCGAGCGCGGCCCGTCGACAAGCGGCGATGGCGACCGCCTGCGCAATCCGTGGTTGCTGTGGATACGAGAGGCGATGAACGGCAGCAGCCTCGACGCCGTCCACTTCGTCTGCCACGGCCACCTCGCCGGCGAGCGGCCCGCGCTCGCCGTGGCCGAATCGCCGCTGAGCAATCGCGATCGCAGCGACGCACGCTACATCGGCGTCGGCGAGCTGGCGGCCTTCCTGACGCAGACGGGCGCCTGGAGCGCCGTCTTCAGCGATCCGCCGATGAATTTCTCGCCGGCCGGGCTGCGTCTGGTGGCCGATTCGCTGGCGCAGGCACGGCCGGGCCCGGTGATCCACCACCGGTTGCAGCCGGGCCTGGATGCGACGCTGCAGTCGCTGTACGGCTTCCTCTATGCGACCGAGCCGATGCCGGTGCCGTTCCAGGACGGCTGGTTCGCGTACTGCCAGCCGGCGATCGTCGAGACGCAGGCGCCGGTCGTGTCGGCGGTGCCGCGCTCGAGCGCCATCGACCGCAACGCTTCGCTGCTCGGCGCGGCGGCGTCGTCGACCAAGCCGCTCGACGACGTCCCGAACTGGGTGTCGGCGGCGCAGCGCTACGTCGAGCAGGTCACGCTGGACCTGCAGCGCGACCGCAACCGATCGCCGAACGGCGCGCTCTCCGCGCGCAACGCCGGCGCGGACGAGACGCTCGAGAAGCTGCAAGGCATCGTTGCCAGCGTCGCCGCCGGCGTCATGGTGCCGGGGGGCTGACGCGATGGCGGCGAACCGCACCGTCGTCACGATCGGCCAACGCCGCGGCAAGCTGTCGGCCTGGCTCGAAAAGGCCGCCCTCAACCTGCCGAACGCGCGCGACCCGATCACGCTCAACTACGACGTTGGTGCGCTCCCGGCCATGGACAGCCTGGAGACGACGCGCGCCTACGGCACGGCCATCGCCGCCGGGCTCATGCGCCACAAGGCCATCAAGCATGTCCTCGACACCCTGTTCGTCGCCGGCGCGGGCGACGCACAGTCGCTCTACTTCTCGATCGAAGCGGCCGACGTGGAAGACATCCGCTGGGAGACGCTCTGCGATC
>JBBSPY010000334.1:0-3722 GCA_038258415.1 Burkholderiales bacterium | reverse complement strand
GCGCGGCGTTCTTCGCCGGCTGCGAGAAGGCCGGCGTCGTTCCCGCCGACGCTGGCAACCTGAGCCGGCTGCGCGCGATCGGCTCGACCGGATCGCCGCTTTCCATCGAGTCGTACCGCTGGATCCACGCACGAGCACCGAAGGTCGACGGCCGCGACATCTGGCTCACCTCCGTGTCCGGCGGCACCGACATCGCCGGCGGCTTCATCGCCGGACTGCGCACCTTGCCCGTCGTCGACGGCGAGATGCAATGCCGCTGCCTCGGCACGGCGATCGAGGCGTGGTCGGAGCCCGACGCCGAGGGCCGCGGCCGGCCGCTCGTCGACGAGGTCGGCGAGCTCGTCTGCACGAAACCGATGCCGTCGATGCCGCTGTACTTCTGGGGCGACGAGCCGTCGGGGCCGCACGGACAGCGCTATCACGACAGCTACTTCGACATGTACCCCGGCATCTGGCGCCACGGCGACTGGCTGCGGATCACGTCGCGCGGCGGCGCGGTGATCTACGGCCGCAGCGACGCCACCATCAACCGCCACGGCATCCGCATGGGCACGAGCGAGCTGTATCGCGCCATCGAGGCGATGCCCGAGGTGGTCGACAGCCTCGTCGTCGACCTGGAATACCTCGGCCGCGAGAGCTGGATGCCGCTCTTCGTCGTGCTGCGCGACGGCCTCGTGCTCGACGCCGCGCTGACGAGGCGTCTGAAGGACAGCATCAAGACGGCGCTGTCGGCGCGCCACGTGCCGAACGACGTGTTCCAGGTGGCCGCGATCCCGCGCACGCTGTCGGGCAAGAAGATGGAGCTGCCGGTGAAGAAGCTCCTGCTCGGCACGCCGGCCGAGCACGTGTTCAAGCTCGATGCGATGGCCAACGCCGGATGCGTCGAATGGTTCGCCGCATTCGCCGAACGCCGGCGCGCCTAGACGCGCCGCTCGCCCTTCACTGCGTCGCGGTGAGCCCGCCGTCGACGTAGAGCACCTGGCCGGTCACGAACGACGCCGACGGGCTGCAGAAGAACAGCGTCGCGCCGACCACGTCTTCCGGCTCGGCGACGCGGCCGAGCGGGATGCGGGCGAGGATCGCGTCGCGGGTCGCCGGGTTCGCCAGCCAGTGCGCGCCCATCTCGCCTCGCACGACCGTCGGCGCGACGCCATTGACGGTGATGCCGTGCGCCGACAGCTCGACCGCGTGCTGACGAATGAGCATCACGAGTGCGCCCTTGGTGGCGCAGTAGGCCGAGTAGCCGCGGTCGCGCATGCCGAGTTGCGCGCGCACCGAGAGCAGGTGGACTTGCCGCCCGCCATCGCGCCCGGCGACAGCCGACGCGATCTGGTGTCGCGCCGCCGCCTGGCTCATGAACATGGCCGCCTTGAGGTTGACCTGCACGACCTCGTCGAAGGCCGCTTCGCTGACCTCGGCGTGGCGCTCCTCGCGCTGGATGCCGACGCAGTTGACGAGGATGTCGAGGCCGCCGAAACGCGCCGCAGCGGTGTCGATGCCGGTGCGGATCGAGTCGGTCGAATGTGCGTCCACCGCGACGCCGATCGCGTCGTGGCCGGCGTCGCGCAGTGCCGCTGCCAGCGCCTCGGCCTTGTCGCCGCTGCGCCCGGCGACGGCCACGCGCGCACCGGCCAGCGCCAGCCCCCACGCGATCGCCTCGCCGATGCCGCCGTAGCCACCCGGCACGAACGCGGCGCGGCCGGCGAGATTCGCACCGCCTGCGAGCAGGCGCGCGTAATCGGGTCGTGCGGCGGTCGGCTCGACCATCGTCAGTCCATCAGCAGCCCACCGTTGAGGTCGAGCACCTCGCCGGTGATGAAGCCCGACAGCGGCGACGCGAGAAAGCGCACCGCATGCGCGAACTCTTCGGGCTCGCAGAAGCGCCCGACCGGAATCTGCGCGATCAGCGCGAGCCGCTGCGCCTCGGTGAGCTGCTCGGTGACCATCGGCGTTCGCACGTAGGCTGGCGCCACCGCGTTCGCCGTCACCCCGAACGACGCCAGCTCGCGCGCCAGCGAGAACGTGAGCGCCGACAACGCCCCCTTCGACACCGAGTAGGCCGTGCCGGCCGTCAGCCCGCCCGTCTTTGCCGCCAGCGAGCTGGTGTTGACGATGCGCCCCCAGCGCCGCGCCTTCATCGCCGGCACGACCGCCTGTGCCCAGAACATCGCGCCGTCGAGGTTGGCGCCGAGCACGCGTCGCCATTCGTCGGCACCCGTTGCCTCGATCTTGTGGTTCGACAGGATGCCGGCGTTGTTGACGAGCACGTCGACCTCGCCGAGCGTGGCGACCACGCGCGCGTGCGCTGCGGTCACCGCCGCGGGGTCGGCGATGTCGCAGGCGATGCTGCAGACCGTGTCGCCGAACTCGTCGGCCAGCGTGGTCATCGACGCCGGCGTGATGTCGATCATGGCGACCAGGCAGCCGTCGTCGACGAGTGCGCGCACGACGGCGCGCCCCATCGTGCCACCAGCGCCGGTGACGACGGCCACCTTGTCGTGAAGTGGTTTCGCGGTCATGGCGGATTCCAGAAGCGGCTCACGATCACGTATCCAGCACGCTCTTCTTCCCGAACAACCCCCGCGAACGGAACGTCACCACGGCGATGAAGAGCAGGTACATCGACAGCAGCGACCATTCCGAAGCGTAGGCCCCGGTGAGTCCGACCGCCAGCCCGACCATCAGCCCGGCGATCACCGCGCCCCACAAGCTGCCGACGCCCCCCAGCACGATGATGAGAAACGCCGGCACCACCGCGTCGACCCCCACCTGCGGCCGCACCCCCCAGATCGGCGCCATCACCACGCCAGCGATCGCCGCCAGGCCGACGCCGAGCGCGAACACGAACAGCCGCAGCTTCGAAAGGTCGATGCCAAGGGCGCGCACCATCTCGCTGTCGTGCGCACCGGCCTTGACGATCGATCCGTACGGTGTCTTCTCGAGGAAGAACCAGAGCAGGCCGATCATCAGGCAGGCGAAGCCGGCGGCGAAGAAGCGGTAGCGCGCGTAGATCAGGTCGCCGATCGCCACGGCGCCGGTCAGTGCGTCGGGCAACGGCAGCTGCTTTTCGGTCGAGCCCCAGACGACGCGGATCAGCTCCTCGATGACGAGCGCAGCGCCGAACGTCAGCAGCAGACCGTACAGCGGGTCGCGTCCGTAGGTCCGGCGCAGGCAGAGCTCGAGGCCCATGCCGAAGATGCCGACCAGCACCGGCGCGAACAGCAGTGCGATGGCGTAGCGCGTGCCGAGCGGCAGCGCCAGGTAGCCCGCCTGCAGCTCGGGGAACCAGCCGAGCTTCGGCGTGACGAGGAAGACCGCCGCGTACATGCCGAGCGCGAACAGCGACCCGTGCGCGAGGTTGATCGTCTCCATCACGCCGACGATCAGCATGAAGCCGAGCGCCAGCAGCGCGAACAGCAACCCGAGCGACACCCCGTTGAGCAGGTGCGGCAGCAGATCGGTCACTGTTCGTAGCTCGGCGTCGACGCCTCCAGCTTGCACGCGCCCTGTGCGCCCTTGTCCTCGGCTTCCTGCGGCGTTGCCTGTGCGAGGATGCGATAGATGTCGTCCTTCTCGGCCGGGGCGTCGTTGTAGGAGGCCATGTAGATCGTCTGCTGCAGCTGGTGCGTCTCGGGGTGCATCCAGGCATCGTGGTGCTGCATGCGGTCGCGCGCCGAGACCTTGAGCCCTTCGAGCTGCTTGATGACGGCGAGGTTGTTCGT
>JBBSPY010000333.1:0-3743 GCA_038258415.1 Burkholderiales bacterium | reverse complement strand
GGCGAAGGCGCCGCTCACCAGGAGGCGGCGGCGGCGGGAGGCAAGGTCGTGCATCGAAGGCTTTCCAGTCGAATCGGGAGGCCATCGTCGGAAATCGCGACCGGACTGTCGATTCCCATGTCGAGGGCCACCGATCGGGCGACGGTGTCGCCGAATCGAGACGCCCGTCGGAGGGTTTCGCGGTGCCGATTTCTATAATCGATCGATGGTGACGCGCCGATGAACGCCGACTTCGACCCTCGCGAGATCGAGTCGCACGCCCAGGCGGCGTGGGTGGCGGGCGACGTCTATCGGGTCGGGCTCGACGGCACCCGGCCCAAGTACTACGCCTGCTCGATGCTGCCCTATCCGAGCGGCCGGCTGCACATGGGCCATGTGCGCAACTACACCATCAACGACATGCTGGCGCGCCACCTGCGCATGACCGGCATGAACGTGCTGATGCCAATGGGCTGGGACGCGTTCGGCCTGCCCGCGGAGAACGCGGCGATGAAGAACCGCGTGCCGCCGGCGAAGTGGACACGCGACAACATCGCCGCGATGAAGGCGCAGATGCAGGCGATGGGCCTGGCCATCGACTGGAGCCGCGAGATCGCCACCTGCGATCCTTCCTACTACCGCTGGAACCAGTGGATGTTCCTGAGGATGCTGGAGGCCGGCATCGCCGAACGGCGCACGCAGGTCGTCAACTGGGATCCCGTCGACCAGACCGTGCTCGCCAACGAGCAGGTCGTCGAAGGCCGCGGCTGGCGCTCGGGCGCGGTCATCGAGAAGCGCGAGATCCCAGGCTATTACCTGAAGATCACGAATTACGCCGACGAGCTCCTCGAATGCGTGAAGACCGGCCTGCCCGGCTGGCCCGAGCGCGTGAAGACGATGCAGGAGAACTGGATTGGCAAGAGCGAGGGCGTGCGCTTCGCGTTCCCGCACGCCATCGCCGACGCATCGGGCACGCTCATCGACGACGGCCGCCTCTACGTGTTCACGACCCGCGTCGACACGATCATGGGGGTGACCTTCGTCGCCGTCGCGCCGGAGCACCCGATCGCGCTGCACGCTGCGGCCGGCAGCGCCGAGATCGCGGCGTTCATCGAGGCCTGCAAGGCGGGCGGCACGACCGAGCTCGACCGCGCGACTCAGGACAAGGTCGGCGTGCGCACCGGCCTGGTCGTCGAGCATCCGATCAGCCACGAGCAGATCCCGGTCTGGGTCGGCAACTACGTGCTGATGGGCTACGGCGACGGCGCCGTGATGGGCGTGCCGGCGCACGACGAGCGCGACTTCGCCTTCGCCAAGCGCCACGGCATCGACCTGCTGCAGGTGATCCACGTCGACGGCGAGCACTTCACGTACGACCACTGGCAGGACTGGTACGCCGACACGCGCGGCAGCGTCACGGTCAACTCCGACAACTACAGCGGCCTGGCCTTCCAGCCTGCGGTCGACGCGATCGCCAGCGCCCTCGAGCACCGCGGGCTCGGCGCCAAGCAGACCGCGTGGCGCCTGCGCGACTGGGGCATCAGCCGGCAACGCTACTGGGGCACGCCGATCCCGATCGTGCATTGCACGGACTGCGGCGTGGTCCCGGTGCCGTACGAGCAACTGCCGGTCGTGCTGCCCGAGGACCTCGTCCCCGACGGCAGCGGCAATCCGCTCAACGCCTGCGCGTCGTTCGTGAACTGCGCCTGTCCGCGCTGCGGGGCACCCGCAAAGCGCGAGACGGACACGATGGACACGTTCGTCGACAGCGCCTGGTACTTCATGCGCTACTGCGACCCGACACTCGACACCGCGATGGTCGGCGAGGGCACCGCGTACTGGATGCCGATGGACCAGTACATCGGCGGCATCGAGCACGCCATCCTGCACCTGCTCTATGCCCGCTTCTGGACCAAGGCGATGCGCGACATGGGCCTGATCTCGTTCGACGAGCCGTTCACGCGGCTGCTGACGCAGGGCATGGTGCTCAACCATGTCTGGGCGCGCACCGGCGAGACGGGCGGAGTCGACTACTTCCCGCCCGCCGAGGTCACGCCGATCGGCGAATCAGGCAGGCCCGACGGCGGCCTTCTGGCCGACGGCACCTCGGTCGAGTACCGCGGCATGCTCAAGATGGGCAAGACCGAACGCAACGGCGTCGACCCGCAAGACCTGATCGACCGCTACGGCGCCGACACCGCGCGGCTTTTCGTCATGTTCGCGTCGCCTCCCGAGCAGACGCTCGACTGGAACGACGCCGGCGTCGAAGGCGCGAACCGCTTCCTGCGTCGCCTGTGGAAGTTCGCCGCCCGGCACGCGCCGGCCGTCGTCGGCTCGCGCGGCCGCGTGCCCGCAGCCGGCAGCGTCCCGGCGGACCTTGCGGCCGGCCCGCTCCGCCACGAGCTGCACTCGGTGCTGCGACAGGTCTCGTACGACTACGAACGCATGCAGTACAACACCGTGGTCTCGGGCGCGATGAAGATGCTCAACGCCATCGAGACGCACGCCGACGCGGCGGGTCCGGCTGCCGTGCGCGAAGGCCTCGACCTGCTGCTGCGCGTGCTCTACCCGGCGTGCCCGCACACGACCTGGGTGCTGTGGCAGGAACTCGGCTTCGACGCTGACCACGGCCCCCTCCTCGACGCGGCCTGGCCGCAGGTCGACCCCGACGCGCTGGTGCGCAGCGAACTCGAGCTGATGCTGCAGGTCGGCGGGAAATTGCGCGGCCGGTTCACGGTACCGGCCGACGCCAGCGAAAAGCAGATCGAGGCGGCGGCGCTCGCCACGCCCGAGTTCGCGAAGTTCGGCGAAGGCCGGGCCATTCGGCTGGTGAAGATCGTGCCGGGCCGGCTCGTCAACATCGTCGTGGCCTGATGAAGCGCAGGCGCTGGCTGGCGTCCGCCGCGGCAGCGGGGGCGGTGTCGTCGCTCGCGGCGTGCGGCTTCGAGCTCAAGCGCCCGCCGGAGCTGCGCTTTCGCACCATCCAGCTCACCGGCTTCCCGCCTCGCTCGCCGCTGGCCGCCGAGCTGACGCGGCAGATCGACTCGGGCGCGACGACGCGCGTCGTCGCAGCACTGAAGGACGCCGAGGTCGTGCTCGAGGCGATCGCCGACGTGCGCGAGAAAAGCGTCGTCGCTACCACGTCGGCCAGCCAGGTCCGCGAATTCGAGTTGCGAACGCGATTCCGCTTCAAGCTGAAGGGTGCTTCCGGGCGCGAGCTCATCCCGGAGAGCGAGATCCTGCTCAAGCGCGAGCTCACCTACACGGAGAGCGCGGCGCTTGCCAAGGAGCAGGAGGAGGCCTTTCTCTACCGGGCGATGCAGGGCGACGTCGTCTCGCAGGTGCTGCGCCGGCTTGCCGCCGTGCAGATCGTCTGAAGGGTTGGCGTGCAGGTCAGGCTCGAGCAGCTCGCCGGCGCCCTGCAGCAGGGGCTGCGCCCGGTCTACACCGTATGGGGCGCCGAGCCTTTGCTCGTGCAGGAGGCGTGCGACGCCATTCGACAGGCGGCCCGCGCGGCCGGCTGCAGCGAGCGGCAGGTTCACATCGTCTCCGGCGCGCACTACGATTGGTCCAGCCTCATCGGCGCGGCCCACGCAAGGTCGCTGTTCGCCGAGCGGCAGCTCGTCGAGATCCGCATCCCCTCCGGCAAGCCCGGCAAGGACGGGTCGGATGCCTTGCAGCGCTACTGTGAACGCGCGGCCGACGACGGTGGCCGCGACGTCGTCACCCTGGTGCAGCTGCCGCAGCTCGACGGCACGCAGACG
>JBBSPY010000332.1:0-3745 GCA_038258415.1 Burkholderiales bacterium | reverse complement strand
GGCCGTCATCAGGACCGGCGACGGTCGCCGACGAGACTGCATCGAGCGGGGGCGCCTCGGGGCCACCTTCTTCGACTTCGAGGAAGGGATTGCGTCCCATGGCGTCGTGCACTTCCTGCGCGAAGTCGAGCGAGGACAGCTGCAGCAGGCGAACCGCGTGCTGCAAACGCGGCGTCACCGCCTGATTCTGGCGAAGGGTGGTTCTCAGTGCGGGAGCGCCCATCGGTGTGTCTCTGCTCGGTTCAAACGGAGATCGATGCAACAGTTATGCCACGAACCGAAATGACTAATTGCCATCAAAACCTTGCAACAGGCACCTAACAGCCCTCTTTGTCATGCACGGCGAGGCATCGACAGCGGCGGTGTCGGCAAATCTTTCCAGATCGCTCGCGGCACGCGCTTTGCTCTAAAGCCTGCATGCAACTCCCAGTTCCCTCTCCCACCCGCCGAATGGCCCTTCCGCATGACGTCGATGCTCCCCCCGCGGCCCCGCCGTCGCCGGGCAGCCCTCGGCCGGTCGATGTTCCGCCGCTGCCACCGACCCCTGGGCAGCCGAGCGGCATTCCTCCGGCCATCGATGATCCCGGTGCTGCCGGTCAGCCGATTCGCGATCCCGGACGGCCATCTCCACCGGCCGTGGCGACCGCCTCTGCATGAAACCACGCGGGGCTGAGTCGGCGATCGCGCACTCGCACGTCGCGCCGAAGGGCCTCGTCTGGGTGAGCGACGAGCAGACCGGCATTCGCCGCGAGCGCAAGGGCGAAGGCTTCGTTTATCGCGATCCCGCGGGGCGCCTGATCCGCCGGGCCGGCGAGGTCCATCGGATCCGAGCCCTGGCCATCCCACCGGCCTACGAAGACGTCTGGATCTGTCCCATCGAGAACGGCCACCTCCAAGCCACAGGCCGAGACGCGCGCGGGCGGAAGCAATACCGCTACCACCCGCAGTGGCGGGCCGCCCGCGACGTCGACAAGTTCCTGCGCATGCGCGAGTTCGGAAAGGCGCTGCCGAAGATCCGGGCCAGCGTCAATGCCCTCCTGGCAGCGCCGGTGGGCAAGATGCCGCACCGAGATGCGGTGCTGGCGACGGTGGTCCGGCTCCTCGACACGACGCTCGAGCGGATCGGCAACGACGAATACGCGCGTGAGAACCGGTCGTACGGGCTGACGACGCTGCGCCATCGTCACGCTTCGCTCAAGGGCAGCGTCGTTCGCCTCAGCTTTCGCGGCAAGGGCGGGCTGGCGCGCGAGGTCACGCTCGACGATCCGCGGGTGGCGATGGTCGTCCGTCGCTGCCAGGCGATGCCGGGCCAGGAACTGTTCCAGTACGAGGACGACGGCGGCGAGCGCCACGCCATCGGATCGGACGACGTCAACGCGTTCCTTCACCGCATCGCCGGCGAGTCGTTCACGGCGAAGGACTTCCGCACCTGGCATGCGACGTCGCATGCGCTCGATCTGCGCGTCGCCGAAGAAGGGCTGGACGCGAAGGAGCGCCGAAGTGCCGCGCAACTGCTGGTCGAGGTCGCCCGGCGGCTCGGCAACACGCCGGCGGTGTGCAAGAAGTCGTACGTGCATCCGCGCGTGCTCGAGGCGATGGCTGCCGTCGCCGAAGCCGGTGCGAAGGGCCTGTCGGCGCTTTCGCGTCAGAAGCGCCGAGCCGGTTTGAGCGCCGCCGAGCGCCGACTGCAGATGTTCCTCGGCAAGCGACCCTAGCGGAGGGGCTTGCGCCAGGCATGCGCAACGCTTAAACTCTACCTACCGGTCGGTCGAATCTGTTGTCGGCGTCCAGGGCAGGAGACCTCGAACTTGGATGAAAGCAGCTTGCTGGTAGCCGACGACGGCGCCGTCCGCACCCTGACGCTGAACCGGCCGAAGTCGCTCAACAGCTTCACCGGCGAGATGCACGGCCTGCTGGTCGACGCGCTGGAATCCGCTGCATCGACGGCCTCGGTGCGCTGCGTCGTCCTGACCGGCGGCGGACGGGGCTTCTGTGCCGGCCAGGATCTCGCCGATCCGTCGATCGCGCCGGAGGGCGGCATCGGCGCCCCGGGCGCCGCACCGCCCGATGTCGGGCAGACGATCGAGCGCTACTACCGGCCGCTCGCGCTCCGACTGAGGACGATGCCCGTTCCGGTGCTCGCGGCGGTCAACGGCGTTGCCGCAGGCGCCGGCGCGAACGCCGCGCTGTGCTGCGACATCGTCGTCGCGGCACGGTCGGCGAGCTTCATCCAGGCCTTCTCGAAGATCGGCCTCGTTCCCGACTGCGGTGGAACGTGGCTGCTGCCGCGACTCGTCGGGCGGGGCAACGCCATCGCGCTGGCGATGCTCGGCGAGAAGCTCGCCGCCGAGGACGCGCAGCGCATGGGCCTCGTCTGGGCCGTGTTCGACGACGCGACTTTCAACGCCGACGTGGCCGCTCTCGCCGCGCGGCTGGCCGCGATGCCCACCCGCGCGCTCGTCGCGACCCGGGCCGCCATCGACGCGGCGCAGGACCTGACCTTCGCCGACGCGCTCGGCCATGAGGCCGACGTGCAGCGCAACCTCGGTCGCGCGCACGACTTCAGCGAGGGCGTGTCCGCGTTCATGGCGCGACGCGCACCGACTTTCAGTGATCGTTGACCACTAGATGGACGCCACCCGCCCAGACGCACCGACACCTGCGCAGCCGACGCCGGAAGCGATCGGCCGCCACATGTACGCGGCCGACCGTGCGTCGCGCGGTCTCGGAATGATCATCGTGTCGCTCGACGAAGGCCGTGCGACGGTGCAGATGAAGGTCCGCGACGACATGCTCAACGGCCACGACATCTGCCACGGCGGCTTCATCACGACGCTCGCCGATTCGGCGTTCGCGTTCGCCTGCAATTCGCGCAACGTCGTCACGGTCGCGTCGGGCCTGGCGGTCGATTTCCTCGCCCCCGCGCACGCCGGCGACGTGCTCACCGCGATCGCCACCGAGACATCGCGCGGCGGCCGCACCGGCGTCTACGACATGGTCGTCACCAACCAGCGCGGCGAGCGCGTGGCGCTGGTCCGGGGACGCTCGCACAGCCTGGTCGGCCGAAGCGTGGTGCCGACCGCGCAGGGGAAGGCGTCATGACCTCGTTTCGCCCGCAGGCGGGCGAGCTCGAGCCGATCGAGCGCGCCAGCAGCGACGAGCTGCAGGCGCTGCAGCTCGAGCGCCTGCGCTGGAGCCTCGGGCATGCCTATGCCAACGTCGAGCACCATCGCAAGGCGTTCGACGCGAATGGCGTCCACCCGGACGACCTGAGGTCGCTCGCCGACCTCGCGAAGTTTCCGTTCACCGTCAAGAGCGACCTGCGCGACCACTATCCGTTCGGCATGCTCGCCGTTCCCCGGCAGAAGCTGGCGCGCATCCACGCGTCGTCCGGGACGACCGGCAAGCCTACGGTCGTCGGCTATACGCTCCGCGACGTCGACACCTGGGCCGACCTCGTCGCCCGCTCGATCCGCGCCGCCGGCGGCCGGCCCGGCGACCTCGTGCACGTGTCGTACGGCTACGGCCTGTTCACTGGCGGCCTCGGGGCGCACTACGGCGCCGAGCGGCTGGGCTGCAGCGTGATCCCGATGTCGGGCGGACAGACCGAGAAGCAGGTGCAGATGATCTGCGACCTGAAGCCCGACATCATCATGGTCACGCCCTCGGACCTGCAGGTGCTGATCGAGGCGTTCGCGAAGCAGGGCATCGATCCGCGCTCGACCAGCCTGAAGGTCGGCATCTT
>JBBSPY010000331.1:0-3762 GCA_038258415.1 Burkholderiales bacterium | reverse complement strand
CTGACCGTCGCCGACATCCGCGGCACGAGTCCGAAGGTGTGGAACGCCTGGAAGGGCAAGTTGCTCGAGGACCTGTATCGCCTGACGCTGCGCGCGCTCGGCGGTGCCCGGCCCAACCTCGACGCCGAGATCGAGGCCACCAAGCTCGAAGCGCGGCTGCTGCTCAACCTGGCGTCGCTGCCGGGCACGGTGGAGACGCCGTTGTGGCGCACGCTCGAGCTCAGCTACTTCGCGCGCCACGACGCCAACGAGATCGCCTGGCACACGCGCTCGCTGATCAACCTCGTCGACTCGCCCACCTCGGTCGTGCGGGCACGGGTGAGCCCCATCGGCGAAGGCCTGCAGGTGCTCGTCTACGCCCCCGATCGGCAGGACCTGTTCGCCCGCACCTGCGGCTACTTCGACGGCGCCGGCTTCGACATCCTCGACGCCAAGGTGCACACGACGACGAACGGCTACGCGCTCGACACCTTCCTCGTCGTCTCGCCCCACCTCGACCCGCATTACCGGGATCTGATCTCCTACGTCGAGACGCAGCTCGCACGCGCGCTGCAGGCCGAAGGCCCCTTGCCGGAACCGAGCCGGGGCCGCCTGTCGCGGCGGGTTCGCTCGTTTCCCGTCACGCCGCGCGTCACCCTCAGGCCCGACGAGCGGGCACAACGATGGCTGCTCGCCGTGTCGGCGAGCGATCGATCGGGGCTGCTCTACGCGATCTCGCGCGTCCTCGCCCGGCACGACATCAACCTGCAGCTCGCGAAGATCACGACCCTCGGCGAGCGCGTCGAAGACACCTTCCTGATCGACGGGCCCGCCCTGCAGCAGAACAAGCTGCAGCTGAAGATCGAGAGCGAGATGCTCGACGCGATCGCGTGAATCCGTCCTGATGCCCCTGTCCGTGGTGAGCGCCGACACGGCGCTGGCGAAGCTCGATGCCTACTCTGCCGTCATCGACGCGCGTTCCGAAGGCGAGTTCGTCCTCGACCGGCTGCCGGGCGCCCAGAACTGGCCCTCGCTGGACGACGCCGAGCGGGCCCGGGTCGGCACCGAGCACCGGCACGCCTCGCCGTTCGAAGCCCGCAAGCATGGCGCGATCCTGGTCGCACGGAACATCGCCGCGCACGTGGAGCGTCATGCGCTGGGCCTGCCGAAGGACTGGGCGCCGCTGGTCTACTGCTGGCGCGGCGGGCAGCGCAGCCAGGCACTGGCGCTGGTGCTCGGGCAGATCGGCTTTCGCGTCGACCTGCTCGATGGCGGCTACCGGCAGTTCAGGCGCGCCGTCGTTGCCGCGCTGGAGGTGCTGCCGGCGGCGTTGTCGCTGGTCGTCGTCTGCGGGACCACGGGCTCGGGCAAGAGCCTGCTGCTGCGCGCGCTCGCCGAGCGCGGCGAACAGGTGCTCGACCTCGAGGCGCTGGCCAACCACCGCGGGTCGGTGCTCGGGCTCGTGCCCGGCGAGCGGCAACCGTCGCAGAAGGCGTTCGACACCGCGATCTGGAACACGCTGCGCCGGTTCGACGCGACGCGGCCGGTCTTCGTCGAGAGCGAGAGCCGCAAGGTGGGCGACCTCCGCGTGCCGCCGTCACTCGTGGAGCGGATGCGGGCGTCGCCCTGTGTGTGGCTGGAGGTGACGATCGAAGCGCGTGTCGCCACCCTCATGCGCGAGTACGCCTTCTTCATTCGCGACGTCGATGCGTTCTGCGTGCGGCTCGACGCGCTGCGCGCGCTGCGCGGCGGCGAGACCGTCGCCGGCTGGCAGGACGCGGCCCGCGACGGCCGCTTCGACGACGTCGTGCGCGACCTGCTGATCTCGCATTACGACCCGATCTACCGACAGTCGATGACGCGCAATTTCAGCGCGCTGGCAACTGCGCCGGCCCGTGTGGACTGGGACGGCGCCGATGCGACCCTGGCTGCCGCCGCGGCACAGGCCCGCGCAGCGGCGGCCTCGCTCACGCCGCCTTCTTGAGCCAGCGCTCGAGTTGCTCCGAACCGCCGATCAGCTCGCCGTTGACGAACACCTGCGGTACGGTCTGTGCCCTGGCGATCGCCCCGACAACCCTGCTGCGCACGGTGTGCGGCAGCGGCACCTCGGCATAGTCGTAGCCGGCGGCGCTCAGCATGCGCTTGGCCGACGCGCAGAAGGGACAGCCTTCTCGCGTGAGGATCGCCACTTGGTCCGGACGGCTCGCGTTCGGCGCCAGGTAGTCGAGCATCGTGTCGGCGTCCGACACTTCGAATGGGTCGCCTTCCTTCTGCGGCTCGAGGAACATCTTCTCGATCTTCCGGTCGCGAACGAGCATCGAATAGCGCCACGAGCGCTTGCCGAAGTTGAGCGCGCTCTTGTCGACCAGCAGGCCCATCGCCTCGGTGAAGGCGCCATTGCCGTCGGGCAGCAGAACGACGTTCTCCGCTTCCTGGTCCTTGCCCCACTCCTCCATCACGAATGGGTCGTTGACGGACACGCAGACGATGGTGTCGATGCCGGCCTTGCGAAACGCCGGCGCGAGTTCGTTGTAGCGCGGCAGGTGCGTCGACGAACAGGTCGGCGTGAAGGCACCGGGCAGGGAGAAGACGATGACGTTCTTGCCGGCGAACAGGTCGTCGGTGGTGACGGTCGCCCACTCGTTGTCGCGGCGGATGCGGAAGGTGACCTCGGGGACGGTCTGTCCGGTGCGGTCGGGGAACGGTTTGCTGGTCATGCGGGTCGGGCCTCTGGAGCTTGGAAACGAGTCCGCAATTGTGCAGCGCAGCATTCGTTTTCAAGCTCGACCGGGATCGGATTCGTCGATGACCGCGATAGGCGCCTGCCAGCGCATTCCACAAACTAACCGCTCACGACACCCGTCATCGCCACGACCTCGAAATCACCGCCTCTGACCTGTCGCAGTTCGCTCGCGAGGGCATCGTTGTCCCAGCGCGGGTCGGGCGCACCGCTGACGAACCAGTTCGAGCCGTTGTCGGCGACGATCATCCCGTGCACCTGCATCGCCGTGAGCAGGGCGCGGGTCTCGGCGCTGAAGCCCGCTGGAATCACGTAAGACGCCCTGAGCCGCACCCGCATGCCCATCGGCGGCAGGTTCACGCTCGTGGCGGAAGACGCCCAGTGCGTGGCCGGCGCCACGTAGGCGCGGCGCGAGCGTTGCACCGTGAAGCGCAATGCGTGTCGCACGCCACCCGGGCCGAGCGACGCCTCATCGTAGCGGGCGAGGCCGGGGAAGATCGGCAGGCCGGCAGCGTCGGCACTGGTCCAGCCGGGTTGCGCCGTCGGCCGCACGGCGTTGCTGTCGAGATGGAAGACCGCGCCGCTCTCCGCCGTCCAGGAGCCGTCGCCGTTCTTGCGAGCCCCGAACAGCTCGTAGAGCCGGTTGGCGTCGCGGTCGATGACGAGAACGTGCCGGTCCCCGCTCGTCGACGTTTGGGAGCCGCCTTCGACGGGTGCGCTTCCGGGCACCGGATAAGGCCCAGGATCGCTTTCGCCACCGTAGGCATCGAACACGATCGGCACGCGCGCCTGCCCGGCCCCGACCACGACGTAGGGAATGCCGATCGGCGCGCCGTTGTAGTTGCCGGACCCGAAGTCGGCGTGCAGCCCGGTGGCAAGGCCGATGCTGGCGATGAGCGCATCCGAATTCGGATCGGCCGGCAGGGCCCGGACGTCGAGGTTCCAGGCGTTGTCGACCGGGAACGGAATCGCGCCGTTGAGCGCAGCGCCCGCACCGAGCGCGGCGCCACGCACATCACCGTAGCGGACACCCGTCGGAGGCG
>JBBSPY010000330.1:0-3787 GCA_038258415.1 Burkholderiales bacterium | reverse complement strand
GATCTCGGGCTCGGTGCCCTCGGCGATCGTGACGAGCGTGAACTCGTCGACCATCTCGCCGTCGACCTCGAACGGATGGTCGACGGCGTAGAGGGCGCGCTCGGGCGCGACCGTCGGCAGGCGCACCGACCGGCCGCTGGCGACATCGAAGTCGAGGATCGCACCGAGCGTCGGCGAGCGCGCCTCGACCGGCGACTCGACGCCGAACGCGCTGCCGACGAACACGCGCACCGTGGCCGCGTCGAGCCGGATCTCGGGAATGGCGTCGGCGGCGGCATGCTGGAACGACGGCATGCGGTCCTCGTCGCCTTCGGGCAGTGCGACCCACAGCTGCAGGCCGTGCAACGCGTACGGCTTCGACGCGAGGTCCTTCGGGCTGCGCTCGGAATGGACGATGCCGCGGCCGGCGGTCATCCAGTTCACGGCACCCGGCTCGATGCGCTGGACGACACCGGTCGAGTCGCGGTGCACGATCGCGCCCTCAAACAGCCACGTCAACGTCGACAGCCCGATGTGCGGGTGCGGCCTGACGTCGTGGTTCTCGCCGGGAACCACCTCGATGGGACCGAAATGGTCGAAGAAGACATACGGGCCGATCGAGGGCAGCTCGGGCGCCGGGAGCGACCGGCGGACCTTGAAGCCGCCGCCCAGGTCTTTCGAGACCGGATGTATTCGTTGTGCGAGCGTCGAGGGCACCGTCGATCCTCCTGTCAGATAGCGGAAAAGATGCCGCCTGTACGAGCGGCTGCGGGAGTGTAGGCACGGCCCCTAGAATCGCCCGCTCCCTGGCGGCCAGACCCCTACTCGCGACCTCTGAATGAGCCTGACCTGCGGCATCGTGGGCCTGCCGAACGTCGGCAAGTCGACCCTCTTCAATGCGCTCACCAAGGCGGGCATCGCCGCCGAGAACTATCCGTTCTGCACGATCGAGCCCAACGTCGGCATCGTCGAGCTCCCCGATTCGAGGCTCGCCGAGCTGGCCGACATCGCCAAGCCGGAACGGGTGGTGCCGGCGATCGTCGAGTTCGTCGACATCGCCGGGCTCGTCGCCGGTGCGTCGAAGGGCGAAGGCCTAGGCAACCAGTTCCTCGCCCACATCCGCGAGACCGACGCGATCGTCAACGTCGTCCGCTGCTTCGACGACGAGAACGTGATCCACGTTGCCGGCAAGGTCGACCCGGTGGCCGACATCGAGGTCATCCAGACCGAGCTGTGCCTCGCCGACCTGGCGACCGTGGAGAAGACCCTGGCGCGTTCCGCCAAGGTCGCGAAGTCGGGGGGCGACAAGGACGCGAAGCGCCTGGTCGAGGTGCTCGAGAAATGCAACGCGTCGCTCAACGAGGTGCGGCCGGTGCGCGGCATCGCGTTCTCGAAGGAAGAGCTCGCGGTGCTGAAGCCGCTGTGCCTCATCACCGCCAAGCCGGCGATGTTCGTGGCCAACGTCTCCGAGACCGGCTTCGAGAACAACGCCTACCTCGACCGCCTGCGCGACTACGCGGAGAAACAGCACGCGCCGGTCGTCGCGATCTGCGCGAAGACCGAGGCCGAGCTCGCCGACATGGACGACGCCGACAAGGCGCTCTTCCTCGCCGAGATGGGCCAGACCGAATCGGGCCTCGCGCGGCTGATCCGCGCCGCCTTCTCGCTGCTCGGCCTGCAGACCTACTTCACCGCCGGAGAGAAGGAAGTCCGCGCCTGGACCATCCACATCGGCGACACGGCGCCGCAGGCCGCCGGCGTCATCCACACCGACTTCGAGCGAGGTTTCATCCGCGCCCAGACGATCGCCTTCGCCGACTACGTCACCCACCGCGGCGAGCATGGCGCCAAGGAGGCGGGCCGGATGCGCGCCGAGGGCAAGGAGTACGTCGTCAAGGACGGCGACGTGCTCAATTTCCTGTTCAACGTCTAGGCTCTCCGGGAGCGAGGATTCGACGGCATGGCAGCGCCGACGGTCGAGTCCGGTTTCCCGCCCTCCGCGTCGCCGCCGGCGGGGCCCCTGCGCGGGCCTGCATTGCTGCGCGCGCTGGCGCTCACCTGGATGGCCTACCTGCTGGCCGGCGCTTGCGGCCTGGCTCTGGCCATCCCGCCGGGCTACGCGTCGCCCCTGTACCCGGCGGCCGGCGTCGCGCTGGCCAGCGTCATCGTCTACGGCCGGTGGATGCTGCTCGCCGTCGCGATCGGCGCCGCCTGCGTCAACGCGGCACTGACCGCGGCGCGCGGTGCGGTCGCGCTCGAGGCCTGGCTGCTCCCGGTGGCGATCGCCGGGGCCGCGGCGCTGCAGGCGTGGGCGGGTGAGGCACTGGTGCGCCGGTTCGTGCGGCAGCCGCTGGCACTGTCGTCGCCGGTCGACATCGGCCGGTTCTTCGCCTGCTGCGCGGCCAGCAGCGTCGTGTCGGCGACGCTCGCGACCGTGGCCCTCCTGGCCGCCGGCGCCATCCCCCCCTCCGGCGCCGCGATCTCCTGGGGAACCTGGTGGTCGGGCGACCTCGCCGGCATCCTGATTGCGACGCCGATCGCGCTGACGATCATCGGCCGGCCGAGCGCCGAATGGCGCGCGCGACGGGTCCCGGTCGGCGTCACGCTCGGCCTCGTCACCCTCTGCCTCGCCTTGGGCATCGTCCAGATCGGCCGCTGGAACGCCGACCGCATCCGCGACCGGTTCGACCGCGACGCCTCGCGTGCGTCGCTCGTCATGCTGACCCAGTTGCAGGAGCCGCTGCGCGCGCTGGAGGCGCTGTACGGGGTGGCCAACGTTTCACGGCAAATGAGCCGGCACGACCTGCGCGTGGCGACCGAGAACTGGCTCGGCGGCGGTTCGATCCGGGCGATGGGCTGGGCCGAGCGGGTCCGCCGGGAAGACGTGCCCGAGTACGAGGCCCGAATCCGCGCCGAAGGCACGGCCGATTTCCGTGTCGTCGAACAGCGCGGTGCCGGTCCGGCGGCGGTGCGCGCGTTCGGCCCGCACGGCGCCGCAACGGCGTCGAAACCCGACCCGGTCGTCGTGCGACGGATCGAACCGGCAACGGGTTTTGCGGCGGCGATCGGCGTCGACATCGGCGACATCGCCGGCGCCCGCGATGCGATCGACGCCGCAACGACGACCGGCCGGCCGGCGGCGACGCGCGGCTTCGCCCTCTCCGATTCGAACGCCAACGATGCGCCGCTCGGCGTTGCCATCTACCAGGTCGTGCACGCCAACGCCGAGAACAGCGCCGCCGACCGCGCCGCCGACGTGCGCGGCGTCGTCTTCGTGTCGCTGTCGCTCGCCGAGCAGCTCCGGATCGTCGCCGCCAAGGTACCGGCGTACCTTGGCATGTGCGTCGTCGACTCTCTGCACCTCGCGTCGCGCCAGCGGCTCGCCGGCCCGCCGGGCTGCGAGACGATCGCCACCGGCTTCGTCGACGCGCGACCGCTCGCCTTCGCCGGGCGGCAGTGGGACATCCGCGTCACCGCCGCCGCCGACGCGGTGCCCGACGCCGAGGACGTCGGCGGCTGGGTGTTCTCGATCGCCGGACTGCTGTCGGCGGCGATGCTCGGCGCGTCGCTCCTCATCACGACCGGCCGGACGCGACGGATCGAGAGCGCCGTGCGCGATCGGACCGCCGCCCTGCGCGCCGAGGTCACCGACCGGCAGGTCGCCGAGGCGGCCCTGCGCACGAGCGAGGAGCGCTTCCGCAGCATCCTGGACAACCTGCCGATCGGCGTCGTCTACACCGACCCCACGGGACGCGTGATCCAGGCCAATCCGCGCTATTGCGAGCTCACCGGCTACGGCGAGGCGCAG
>JBBSPY010000329.1:0-3798 GCA_038258415.1 Burkholderiales bacterium | reverse complement strand
CGAGCCGCCGCGGCCGCCGGCGCCGCCGACGCCGCCGACGCCGCTGCCCGTGCCGTCGCCCAGGCCGCGCGCGCCGCCGCCGCCGGCTCCACCGCCGCCGCCACCGCCGATCACGCCTTCGACCATCGTCGTCGAGCGGCCCGCGAGGCCGCCGCCGCCGGTGTTCTTGCTGTAGCTCGCGGTGTTGATGCCGCCCGAGCCGCCGGTTGCGTTCGACGTGATCAGCGCCCGCGTGGGCACGCCGGCTTCGTTGCCGGCGCCGACGCCGACACCGGTGCTGCTGCCGACGCCCGGGCCCTGCCTGATGTCGTTGCGCAGCTGCACCGCGATCGGCGCGCCGTGCAGCTCCTGCAGGTCGTCCTTCATCGCCAGGAGGCCGATGCCCGCGGCCTTGCGCCGCGCCGCGTCGACCTCGCCCGGCGGCTTGTCGGGAACCGGAACGCGCGCCTCGGGAACCGGCGCTTCGCGGTTGAGCGCCACCTTGGGCGGGCCGGCCGGAAGGCGGGCCATCGCCTTCGGCGGCTCGGGCCGGTTCGGGTTCGGCCTGACCGGCGTGGCGACGGTCGGTATCTTCTCGGTCGGTCGCGCGGCCTCGGCCTTGATCGGCGCCGGCGGCGGAGGAGGGGGCGTTTGCGCCTGCTCGATCACGAGCCGCGCCATCGGCAGCGGAATCGCCTGCGGGTCGCTCCGGTCGGCCTTGAAGACCGGCAGCCATGGCAGCGCGACGAAGACGACCGCTGCCGTAACAAGCACGACGGTCGCGACGCGCCTGAAGCGCTCCTCGTCGTCGGCCGCCACCGACCACGGCAGCACCGGCGCTCGGAACGAGACCCCAGGCGTCGCCATGGTCATCGCCATTCCCGCTCCGCTCATGGCTCGAACCTCTGCCGCACCGCGAACGACACGTCGGCATAGCCGGCGTCGGCGCCGGTGACCATGATCTTGCGCAGCAGGCGATACGGGATGTCCTTGTCGCCCATGATCGTGAGGCGACGGCTCTGCGCCTCGTTCTCCGGCCGGATCACCTGGCGCTTGCCCTGCAGCTCGAGCTCGGCCTTCAGCGGCGCGATGAGGTCGCTTTCGGCGCCGAGCACGGCGGCGACCGAGGCCACATTGCGTCCGTCAACCACGATGTCGGTGGTGTTGACGATCACCGTCACCGTTTCGCGCGGCTGCACGTCGGAGAGCGACTCCGGGAGCTTGACCGACTTCGGGCTGGCCAGCGTCTCGACGCCGCCGACGTTCGACAGCAGGAAGAAGATGAGGATGGTGAACACGTCGATCAGCGAGACGAGGTTCATGTCGACCATGTTGCCGTGCCGGTTCCGGCGCTCGGCGCGGCGCTGCAGCGGCGTCTGCTTCATGGCTTCCTCGCCGATGTGGTGGTGACCGCCGCGACCTTGACGATGGGCGCGTCGCCGATCGAGATGCGCGGGAAGTAGTCGACTCGCACCGCCTTCGCGCCCTGCACCTGGTGGCCCGAGCGCACCGCGTCCATCACCCGCACCAGCGTCTCGTAGGGCGTGGTGTTCTCGGCGAGCACGGTCGCGTCGTCGTGCTGCGGGAACTTCGCCTTCACGGCCTGCACGACGACGGCGAGCGCCTTCGTGTCGGGGCCGGTCGCGAGGTTCGGGATCCGCTCGATCAGGCCGCCGTGCTTGTCCTGCACCTCGAGCGCGTCGCTGCGAACCACGACCTCGAGCTTGAGCGGCTTGTCGGGGTCGAGCTTCGTGATCGCCTCGCTCGTCTTCGCCGGCAGCTGCAGGTCGATCACCGCCATGCGCGTGAACACGGCGACCGACAGCAGGAACGGCACCAGCACGACGATCAGGTTGATGAACGCCGTGATCTCGAGGTGCGCCGGCGTCTTCTTCAGGCGGCGGACTCGCATCGCCTCGCTCCGTTCGGGTTCAGCGGGCCGGCGCCGCGGTGTCGGGGCGGACGCGCGCGGCGAGGTTGAGGAAGCTGATCTTGGCGGCCTCCAGCCCGTCGACGATCTCGCTCGTCTTCGCCTGCAGGAAGGCGTGGATGAGCAGGAAGGGAATCGCCACCATCAGCGCGAACGCGGTGTTGTTCATCGCGATCGAGATCGACGCCGACAGCATCTCCGCCTTTTCGGCCGGGTTGACCTGCGACACCGCGGTGAAGCCCTTGATCAGGCCGATGATCGTGCCGAGCAGGCCGACCAGGGTGATGACGTTGGCGAAGGTGGCGATGTAGTGCGTGCGCTTCTCGAGGCGCGGCACGATCTCCATCATCCCTTCTTCCATCGCCGCGTCGAAGTCCTCGCGCCGGCCCGGGTGCTGCATGCGGTTGAGGCCGTAGTGGACGATCTTGCCGACGGCGGCGTCGGACTTCGCGGTGACGGTCTGCACGTCCTTGAACTGGCCACTCTGCAGCATCGGCTGCACCTTCGCCCAGAGCTTGCGGTTCTCGCTGCGTGCCTTGTTGAGGAAGACGAAGCGCTCGATCGCGATCGTCACGCCGAGCGCCATGATGAGCGCGCTCGGATAGATGAAGAGGCCGCAGTCCTGGAAGAACTTGACGACGGTGCTGTAGGCGTCCATGGGGTGATCTCCGGTGAGGGAAGGGTGAGGCGTTACTTGGTCGGGGCAGGAGGAGGCGGCTTCGCCGCCGCGGCTGATTTCGCCGCTTGCGCGTCGTAGCGCACCTCGCGGCGGAACACGTCGCGGTCGACCGGCGCGAGCGCCTCGTCGAGCACGCTGATCGGCGGCTTGCCGGAGAGGTCGCCGGGGATCGGCTTCTTCCACGGCACGATGTAGAGCACCTTGGGCAGCTCGCGATTGCCGATGATCGGCGTGCGGTCGAGCTCGGCCTTGTCCTGCGCGACGGCGGTCGCCGCGACGACGAGCAGGAGTGGCCCTGCGAGGGCGATGCGAAAGGTGCGCGTGCTTGTCATTCGGTCTTCTCCCGGAGCAGGCCGACCGTGATCGGCGCGGGCTTGCGGTTCTTGAGGTCGGCGACCCATTTCGCGACCGTCGTGTCGTTGCCGGCGAGCGCGAGGTAGCGCGCGTAGAGGTCGAGGGCGCGGGCGCCGTCGCCGAGGTAGAGGTCGTGCAGGATGCCGAGGTTGAGCACCGGCGCCGCGTAGCCGCTGTCGAGCGCGATGGCGCGCTCGTATGCCGACCGCGCCTGCCCGAAGCGGCCCTGCTGGCGGTACGTGACGCCGAGCTGGTTCCAGTAGATCGGCTGCTTCGGGTTGAGCTTCGTCGCCAGCTCGAACTCGGCGGCCGCTTCCGGCAGGTGACCGGCGTTGCGCTGGATCACGCCGAGGTTGGCGCGCGGCCCGCCAAGGTCGGGATGGGCCTGCGCGATGGCCCGGAAGGCGCGCTCGGCGTCGGCGGTGCGGCCAGCCTTCAGGGCGCGGCCGGCGTCGTCGTAGGCGGCCTTCACCGCCGGCGCCACTGGCGCTTCGGGAGCCGGTCGCACCGGAGCCGCGCCTGCGGTCGGCGACGACGAGCCAGGCAGCACCGCGTCGCGTGCGCCCTGCAACATGCCGCCGACGCTGCCGCAGCCGGCCAGCGCGAACGCGAACACACCGACGGCGAGCGTGCGGATCGCGTCAGCGGATCGCATCGACCACTCCCTCGGCGACTTCGCTCTTGCCGTAGCGCACGGGCCGCAGTTCGCGCAGCGCCGCGAAGCTGTTCTTCACCCAGGCGTCGTACACGCCCTGCGTGGCGCGCTTCGCGTTGACCTCGTGCAGCGCGATCGCCTTCTCCTCGAACGGATAGGCCTGCTCCTCGAGCAGGACGTCGTATTGCTCGCGCTCGACCT
>JBBSPY010000328.1:0-3817 GCA_038258415.1 Burkholderiales bacterium | reverse complement strand
AGATGGGCTGGTTCTGGTCGATCCGCGAGCTGCCGGCGCAGATGCCCCACGCGCGCCACCTCGCCCAGGTGCTCGCGCAGCACGAGTTCCAGGAGGCGCTGAAGAACTGGCGCGACCTGCGCTTCCTGCAGAAGAACCTCGCCGAATGGCACGACAAGCTCGGCACCTACGGCGACATGCTCGCGACGCGACGCAAGGCCTACGCCGACAAGCTGCCACCGGTGCAAGGCCGGCCGTGGCAGGCGCGGCTCGACGCACTGCGCACCCGCCGCGACGCCGTCGTGGGCGAGATCGCGGCCGGCGAGCAGGCAGGCGACGGCGCTGCGTTTGCCGACGCGAACGAGACCGCGCTGCGTATCCGCATCGAAGGCGCGAGAAAGCTCATCGACGGCCTCGCCGCCGACGCGTCGATCGATGCCGAATCGAAGGCCGAAGTCGCCCGCGCCCGCGAGCGACTGCGCCTGGCCTCCGGCGTCCTCGACTGGCGCCTGTCGCAAAGCGCGCTCGACCGCGCCTGGGCGGCGAAGAAGGAACTCGTCGGCCTCGACGCCGGCCTCGCCGACGCGGCGCGCCGCGACGCCGACCTCGCCGAGGCGCAGAAGACCGAGCCGGCGCGCTTCGACGCCTTCGACAAGCGCATCGCCGCGCTCGACCCGCGGCTGCTGCTGCTGATGCCGCGCGTCGCTGCGCTCGGCCGCGAGCAGAAGGTGGCGGCGCAGGAGATCGCCGTCGCCGAGCTCACCCGCCACCAGGAGCGGCTCGCCTCGTACGAGACGCAGGCCCGCTTCGCCGTTGCCCAGCTCTACGACCGCGCCTACGCCAAGGCAGCCAACGATGGCCCTGCGAAGCGCTGAGCGCGCTCGCATCGTCGTCGTGCTCGCGGCCGCGTGCACGCTGTCGGCGTGCGGCATGTTCCGCCGCGGCTCGCCCGACAACGAACCGACGCTGCGCACACTTGCCGGCCGCACCGGTCCCGTGCAGGCCGACGGCGCGCTGCCGAAGGCGAGCGAGGAACAGGCGATCGAGGCCTATCAGCGCTTCCTCGCGATCGCGCCCGCGGCGAAGCAGCGCGGTGAGGCGATGCGCCGAATCGGCGACCTCGAGATGGAGCGCGCCGAAAGCCGCGCCGCCGCCGCCCCGAACGCCGACGCTCCGGACTTCAAGACCGCGATCGCCCGCTATCAGGCCTACCTGGCCGCCTTCCCGAACGACCCCGGCAACGACCGCGTGCTCTACCAGCTCGCGCGCGCCCACGAGCAGGGCGGCGATCCCGACCGGGCGCTCGCCACGCTCGACCGGCTGATCGCGCAGCACCCGAAGACGGCGTATGCGGGAGAGGCGCAGTTCCGCCGCGGCGAGCTGCTGTTCACAGCGCGCCGCTACGGCGATGCGGAGCAGGCGTTCTCGGTCGTCATGGGAGGCGTCGGCGCAAAGAGCCCGTTTCACGACCGCGCGCTCTACATGCAGGGCTGGTCGCGCTACAAGCAGGGCCGCCTCGACGAAGCCCTCGCCTCGTTCTTCGGCGTGCTCGACCTCAAGGTCGGCGGCCGCTCGGGCGACGGCGGGCTCGACACGCTCAAGGGCCTTTCGCGCGCCGACCGGGAGCTCGTCGAGGACACCTTCCGCGTCGTCAGCATCAGCCTCGAGAACCTCAAGGGCGCCGACTCGATCCCGACCTACATCGACCGGCCGCTGCGCACCGGCTACGCCTTCCGCGTCTACGAGCAGCTCGGCGAGCTCTACATCCGCCAGGAGCGCGCCAAGGACGCCGCCGACACGTTCGGCGCCTACGCCCGCCTGAACCCGCTCGACGCCCAGGCGCCGGTGCTGCAGGCGCGGGTGATCGAGATCTACGAGAAGACCGGCTTCTCGGCGCAGGCGCTCGCCGCGAAGACGGAATACGTCGCGCGCTACGGCAAGGACAGCGCCTTCCGCCAGGCCAACGCCGACGGCTGGAAGAAGGCGCAGCCGCTCGTGCGCACCCACCTCACCGAGCTCGCGCGACACGCGCACGCGACCGCACAGCAGGCCAAGGCGAAGGGCGACAGCGCCGTGCAGAAGGCCGAGACCGAGCAGGCCATCCGCTGGTACCGCGAGCTGATCGCCTCGTTCCCGACCGACGCGGGTGCGCCTGCGAACCACTTCCTGCTCGCCGAGCTGCTGTTCGACGACGGCCGCTACGCCGACGCGAGCACCGAGTACGAGAAGACGGCCTACGGCTATCCCGCCCACCCGAAGGCCGCCGACGCCGGCTACGCGGCGCTGCTCGCGTGGGCCGAGCAAGGCAAGCGCGCCGCCGCGCCAGGCAGGCCGGCGCTGCAGCGTTCCGGTGTGGCGAGCGCCGTCCGCTTCGCCGACGCCTTCCCCGCCGATCCGCGCCGCGGCCCGGTCCTCGCCAACGCCGCCGACACGCTCTACGCCCTCGGCGACGGCGCGCGCGCCGCCACGATCGCGCAGCGCGTCGTCGACCTGCAGCCGCCGGCCGCCGACGCCGACCGCAAGGTCGCGTGGACGGTGCTCGCCCACACCGCTTTCGAGGCCAACGCCTTCGACCGCTCCGAGAAGGCCTACGCCGAGGCGCTGCGCCTGACGGCCGAGCGCGACGCCGGCCGCGGCGACCTCGTCGAGCGCCAGGCCGCAGCCGTCTACAAGCAGGGCGAGCAGGCGCGCAGCGCCGGCAAGTCGAAAGACGCGGTGGCCGCGTTCACGCGCGTCGCCACGGTCGCGCCGCAGTCGAAGATCGTCGCGACGGCGCAGTACGACGCCGCCGCGTCGCTGATCGCGCTGAAGGACTGGGGCAGCGCCACCGCGACGCTCGAGGACTTCCGCAAGCGCTACCCGAGCCACCCGCTGCAGGGCGAGGTGGCAGGCAAGCTCGCCGTCGCCTACCTGGAGCAGAAGCAGTGGGCGAACGCGGCGTCGGAATACGAGCGCATCGCCGCCGCGAGCCCCGACCCGGCGCTCGCCCGCGACGCGCAGTGGCAGGCCGCCGAGCTCTACGAGAAGGGCGCGTCGCGACAGCCGGCGGCGCGCGCGTACGAGCGCTACCTGCAGCGCAATCCGCAGCCGCTCGAGCCGGCGGAAGAAGCGCGGTTCCGGCTCGCGAAGATGGCGAAGGACGATGGCAACGCCACGCGCGAGGCGGCGCTCATGAGAGAGATCCTCGCGGCCGACCAGAGCGGCGGAGCGAGCCGCACCGACCGCACGCGCTGGCTCGGCGCCACCGCCGCGCTTGCCGTCGCCGAGCCGGTGGCAGAGCAGTTCCGACGGGTCGCGCTCGTCGAGCCGCTGCAGGCGAGCCTGCGCTTGAAAAAGGCGCGGATGGAAGAGGCGCTCAAGGCCTACGCCGTCGCCGCCGAGTACGGCGTGGCCGACGTGACGACCGCAGCCACCTACCGCACGGCAACCGTCTACGGCGACTTCGGAAAGGCGCTGATGGCCTCCGAGCGGCCGAGGAAGCTCACGAAGGTCGAGCGCGAGCAATACGACGTCCTGCTCGAGGAGCAGGCCTATCCGTTCGAGGAGAAGGCGATCGCGCTGCACGAGGTCAACGCCGGGCGCTCGTCGAAGGGCGTGTACGACCAGTGGGTGAAGAACAGCTTCGTCGCGCTGCGTGAGCTTCGCCCGGTGCGCTACGGAAAGAGCGAAATCGCCGAAGGGGTGGTCGATGCGATCCGTTGACGCAATGCGGTCGCTGGCTATCTCCGCGACGGTGGCCGCGCTGGCCGGCTGCGGCAGCGTGGGCAGCGCACTGCAGGGCGCACGCGACGCGGTGCTCCCCGGCTCGCCGTCGACGACGACCGCCGCCATGCCGGTT
>JBBSPY010000327.1:0-3830 GCA_038258415.1 Burkholderiales bacterium | reverse complement strand
TCGCCCTGCCGGAAAGGAAAGCCGGTGCCGATCAGCGACTCGGCCATGCGGTTTCGCTTCGAGACGCGCAAGCGGCGATCGTTGAGGAACGCGCCGCGCCCGCGCGACGCGTAGAACAGGTCGTTGCGCGCCGGGTCGTAGACGACCGCCTGCTGCACCTGGTCGCGGAACGCGAGCGCGATCGAGACGGCGTAGGTCGGAAGACCATGGATGAAGTTGGTGGTGCCATCGAGCGGATCGATGATCCAGACGAACTCGCTGTCCTTCGCGCCGTGCGCCGAGCCCGACTCCTCGGCGAGGATGCCGTGCCCCGGGTAGGCGCCGAGCAGCGTCTCGATGATCGCCGCTTCCGAGGCACGGTCGACTTCGGTGACGAAGTCGTTCGGTCCCTTGACGCCGACCTGCAGCCGCTCGACGTCGAGCGCGGCGCGGTTGATGATCGTCCCGGCGACGCGAGCCGCCTTGATGGCGATGTTGAGCATGGGATGGAGCGCTTGCGACATGGGGTGCCTGGAACAGCACGGCGCCGACGGGCCCGCGATCACCGAGAATTTTACGAGAGCATGTCTTCTCCTCTTCCGCGCAGCGGCCCGCGCTTCGTCCTCGTCGGCACCAGCCACGCCGGCAACGTCGGTTCGGCGGCGCGGGCGCTGAAGGTGATGGGCTTCGACGATCTGGTGCTGGTGGCGCCGCGACACCGCAACGTGGCCCGCAAGGCCGAGGCGATCGCGTTGGCCAGCGGCGCGCTCGACGTGCTGGAGAACGCACGCGTCGTCGACACGCTGGCCGAGGCGCTCGACGGCATCACCTGGGCCGGCGCCACGGCGATGACGCCGCGCGACTTCGGGCCTCCCAACCACGCCCCGCGCGACGCCTTCGGCCCGCTCGCCAGCGGACCGCACCGCGTCGCCTTCGTCTTCGGCTCGGAGCGCTTCGGCCTGTCGAACGACGACGTCTACACCTGCCACGCCTGCCTCACGATCCCGACCGACCCGGCTTACGGGTCGCTGAACCTGGCGCAGGCGATCCAGCTCGTCGCCTACGAGTGGCGCCAGGCGGTGGGCGGCTTCGCGGCGCCGCCACCCGCGGCAAGGCGCGCGACGAACGAGCAGGACCTGGCCGATGCCGTGGCGGTGGCGGGTCTCGTCGCACACTGGAACGACGCCCTCGAATCGATCGGCTTCCTCGACCCGGCCGCGCCACGCAAGCTGGGTGCTCGGCTGCACCGCCTCGCCAACCGCGCCGCACTGACCGTCGAGGAGGTTCACATCCTTCGCGGCATCGCGCGAGCGGTGATCGGGCGCTCTCGATAAACTCACGCGATGTTCGATCGGCTCCGCGAAGACATCGCCTGCATCCGCGAGCGTGACCCCGCCGCGCGCTCGACGTTCGAGGTGCTCACCTGCTACCCCGGCCTGCACGCGGTCGTCATGCACCGGTGGGCCGCGTGGTGCTGGCGGGCGCGCTGGTTCTGGCTCGGCCGCTACGTCTCGCACGTGGCGCGCTTTCTCACCGGCATCGAGATCCACCCGGGGGCGAAGCTGGGCCGCCACGTGTTCATCGACCACGGCATGGGCGTGGTCATCGGCGAAACCGCCGAGGTCGGCGACGGCTGCACGATCTACCAGGGCGTGACGCTCGGCGGCACCTCGCTCACGCGCGGCGCCAAACGGCATCCGACGCTCGGCCGCAACGTCATCGTCGGCGCCAACTCGCAGGTGATCGGCGGCTTCACGGTGGGTGACGACGCGCGGGTCGGCTCCGGCGCGGTGGTGGTCAAGCCGGTCCCGCCGGGCGCGACCGCAGTCGGCAACCCGGCCCGCATCATCGAAGCCAAGGCCGACGCGGCGCGCGAGGCGAGCGCGGCGAAGATGGGCTTTTCGGCCTATGGCGTGACGCAGGGCGACGATCCCGTGTCGCAGGCGATGAAGGGCCTGATCGACCACGCCTCTGGCCACGAGCACCAGGTCGCACTGCTCTGGCAGGCGATCGAGAAGCTGTCGGCGCGATCGCGCGAGCTGCCCAGCGGCGACTGTGTGCCTGACGGCGCACAGACCACCGAGTCGTTCGACGCCGAGCGCCTGAGCCGACTCGTCAAGTGACGGTGCGCCGTCGCGCGTGGCGGTGAGGTCGGTCTTTCGCTGGTTCGAGAGCCGGGTCGACCCTTATCCGGCGGCCGAACCGGCGCCGCCGCCGACGACCTTCTTCGCCTTCGTCTGGGACTGCACCCGCGGCACGCGGCCGTGGCTCGCCTGGATGACGCTGTGCACGGCGATCACGGGTGCATTCGAGGCGCTGCTCTTCGCGATGCTCGGCCGCATCGTCGACTGGCTGGCGCAGGTTCAGCCTTCGATGCTGTGGACAGAGCGGCGCGGCGCACTGATCGCGCTCGCCGCGATCCTGCTGGCGAGCCCGGTCGTCGTCGCGCTGCAGACGCTCATCAAGCACCAGACGCTGGCCGCGAACCTGCCGATGCTGCTGCGCTGGAACTTCCACCGCCACATGCTCGGCCAGAGCATGAGCTTCTATGCCGACGAGTTCGCTGGCCGGGTTGCCACCAAGGTCATGCAGACGTCGCTCGCGGTCCGAGAGGTGTGGATGATCCTCGGCGACATCGTCGTCTTCGTCGTCATCTACGTCGGCACGATGATCGGCGTCGCCGGCGCGTTCGACGTCTGGCTGATGGCGCCGTTCGGGGCCTGGATGGCTCTCTACGCGTGCGCGCTCGTCTGGTTCGTTCCGAGGCTGGCGAAGATCGGCCAGGCGCAGGCCGACGCGCGCTCGCTGATGACGGGCCGCGTGACCGACGCCTACGCCAACATCTCGACCGTCAAGCTCTTCTCGCACGCCGGCCGGGAGGCGAGCTATGCGAAAAGCGCCATGCAGGAGTTCATGGTCACCGCGCACGGGCAGATGCGGCTGATCGGTGGCTTCGAGATCGTCAACCAGATCCTGAGCGTGCTGCTCGTCGCCGCCACCGCCGGCCTCGCGCTGGCGCTGTGGATGCAGGGCCAGGTGGGCGTCGGCGCGGTCGCCGCGGCCACGGCGATGGCGCTGCGGCTCAACGGCATCTCGCACTGGGTGATGTGGGAGATGGCGTCGCTGTTCGAGCAGATCGGCACCGTGCACGACGGCATCACGACGCTGTCTCGGCCGCATGACGTCGTCGATGGGCCGGGCGCCCGGCCGCTCGCGGTGAGCGCCGGCGAAGTCCGGTTCGACGCGGTCGGCTTCGCCTACCCGCACTCTGCGTCGCCCGCGCCGGCTCCGCGCCGCGTCCTCGAGCGGCTGTCCCTCACCGTCCGTCCGGGCGAGAAGATCGGACTGGTCGGCCGGTCCGGCGCGGGCAAGAGCACGGTCGTCAACCTGCTGCTCCGCTTCTGGGACGTCGACGAAGGGCGGATCCTGATCGACGGGCAGGACGTCCGCTCGGTCACGCAGGAGTCGCTGCGCCGACAGGTCGGCATGGTCACGCAGGACACCTCGCTGCTGCACCGTTCGGTGCGCGACAACATCCTCTACGGTCGGCCCGATGCGTCGGACGACGAGATGGTCGCCGCATCACGGCGCGCCGAGGCCGAAGGCTTTATCGCCGAGCTCGCCGACGCCAGGGGCCGCCGCGGCTACGACGCGCACGTCGGGGAGCGCGGCGTCAAGCTCTCGGGCGGTCAGCGCCAGCGCATCGCCATCGCCCGCGTGATGTTGAAGGACGCGCCCATCCTGCTGCTCGACGAGGCGACGAGCGCGCTCGACTCGGAGGTCGAGTCGGCGATCCAGGAGAGCCTGTACCGGCTGATGGAAGGCAAGACGGTGATCGCGATCGCGCACCG
>JBBSPY010000326.1:0-3846 GCA_038258415.1 Burkholderiales bacterium | reverse complement strand
GGCGGTGGCCGCCCGGCCCGTCGCTGGGCGCCGCAGAGGATCGAAAAACCCTCGATTATAGGGGCCCGGTTCGCCGTGATGCCAGGTAGGCGGCATCGGCCGCGTCCAGCCGTCCGTCGGCCTCTGCGCCGGCCAGCAGGTCGGGTCGGCGGTCGGCGGTCGTGCCGACCGCCTGCTCGCGCCGCCAGCGCGCGATCGAGCCGTGATGCCCGGAGAGGAGCACGGGGGGTACGCTCGCACCGTCACCCTCGCCGGCGACCTCCGGCCGGCTGTAGTGCGGTCCTTCGACCAGTCCGCGCGAAAAGCTTTCGTCCTCGTGCGAGCGGGCATCGCCGAGCACGCCGGATTGCAGCCGCGCCATGGCGTCGAGCAGGGCGAGCGCCGGGATCTCACCGCCTGAAAGCACGTAGTCGCCGAGCGAGAGTTCGAGGTCGACGTGGCGGTCGATGAAACGCTGGTCGATGCCTTCGTAGCGAGCGCAGACCAGGAACAGCCCGCCCGTTGTCGAGGCCAGCGACTCCACCCGGCGCTGCCCGAGCCGCTCGCCCGAAGGCGAGAAGTGCAGCACCGCAGCCCCCTCGCCCGCATCGGGCCGCTCGGCGCGAACCGCGGCGAGCGCGCGCTCCAGCGGCTCGACCAGCATCACCATGCCGGGCCCGCCGCCGTATGGCCGGTCGTCGACGCGCGCATGCGGCCCGTCGCCGAAGTCGCGCAACTGCCAGAGCCTGACCTCGATCGCGCCACCGGCACCGAATGCACGCCGCGTCACCCCGTGCGACAGGTGCGGCCCGAACAGCTCGGGGAACAGCGTGACGACGTCGATTCGCACGGCTTCGGGCTCTCGAAACCTCAGTAGTCCAGGCCCCAGTCGACCCGGACCACGCGCGCGCCGAGATCGACCGTGTCGACGTGCGCCGACACGAAGGGGATCAGCCGCTCGTCGTCGCCCGCGACCACGCGCAGCACCGACTGAGGCCCGTTGTCGAGCAGGCCCTCGATGCGGCCGAGGGCGTCGCCCTCGCGGTTCACGACGTCGAGGCCGATCAGGTCGGCCCAGTAGTACTCGTCGGCCGCCGGCTTCGGGAACGAGGACCGGGCGACGAGGAGACCCTGGCCGCGCAGGGCCGCCGCGGCGTTGCGATCGTCGACGTCGCGGGCTGACGCGACGAGGCCATCGCCATGGGTTCGGAGTTCGCGGACCGCGAGCACTTCCGCTCGGGGACGAACGGCGCCAACGACGCCTTCGAGCGGGGCGAGATGCCACCGCTGATTGGCGCGCAGCGCGTCGGCCGACGCCGAATAAGGGTGGACGCGAAACCAGCCCTTCACACCCCACGGCTCGCCGATGCGCCCCACCTCCACGGCGTCGTCGGGCAACGTTTCGGCGTCCACCTCGACTTCGTGCTCCGCGGCAGGCCCCGAAACGAGCCTGCGGGCCGCTGTCAGGTGGCCGTCGCCGTCTTGGCCTGCTCGACGAGGCGCTTGACGGTCGCCGACATCTGCGCGCCGTGCTGCGTCCAGTGATCGACTCGGTCGAAGGCGACGCGCAGCGGCTGCTCGCCACCGGCAGCGACCGGGTTGTAGAAGCCGACGCGCTCGATGAAGCGGCCGTCGCGGCGCAGCCGTGAATCGGCGACGACGATGTTGAAGAACGGACGCTTCTTCGCGCCGCCGCGTGCGAGCCGGATGACGACCATGGCTGCTGATTCCTTGAAGTGGGTGCGCCCCGACGCCACCGGCCGATCGGGGAAAAACCGCGCATTATAAACTGGCGAGACCTTCATGTCCGCCTTCCCAATCCGCCCGAGCGCCGAAGCCGATCTCGTGGCCATCACCACCGTCGGCCTCGGCGGCGCGTCGGGGCGCGCATGAGCACAGCCACCGGCACGTCGGGGTCGCCGTCGAAGACGATCGCGACCTGGCTCGCGCTCCTGTTCGGCTCCCTCGGCGCACACCGCTTCTACCTGTTCGGCCCGGACGACCGCATCGGCTGGCTGCTGCCCCTGCCCACGCTGGTCGGCGCCTGGGGCTTCTGGCGCCTGCGCACGCTCGGCACCGACGACCGCCTCGGCAGCCTCCTGGTTCCCCTGCTCGGCGCGACCGTCGCACTCACCATGCTCGCCGCGATCGTCTACGGGCTCGCATCCGAGGCGCGCTGGCACGCCCGCTTCGGCACCGCCTCCGACGGCCGCTCGGGCTGGACGACGGTGCTCGGCGTGGTCCTCGCGCTGGCGTTCGGCGCGACGGTGCTGATGGCGACGATCGCCTTCGTGGCGCAGCGCTACTTCGAGTGGTCGGCGGCGGGTTGAAGTCCGCCAACCTGAATCGGGGTGCTGCTGATCAATCGAAGAGCAGCAGACTCACGCCGTAGAACAGCGCCGCGACGATCGCCGTCGCCGGGATCGTGAAGATCCAGGCCCAGACGATGTTGCCGGCGACACCCCATCGCACCGTGGCGGCGCGACGCACCGAACCCACGCCGACGATCGCGCCGGTGATCGTGTGCGTCGTCGATACCGGAATGCCGAGTGCGGTGGCCAGGAAGAGCGTGATCGCGCCACCCGTCTCGGCGCAGAAGCCGCCCACCGGCTTGAGCTTGGTGATGCGCTGACCCATCGTCTTGACGATGCGCCAGCCGCCGAACATCGTCCCGAGGCCGATCGCCAGATAGCAGCACCAGATCACCCAGGCCGGCGGGCTGTCGGCGCTCGCGCTCGCATAGCCGGATGCAATCAGCAGCATCCAGATGATGCCGATCGTCTTCTGCGCGTCGTTGCCACCGTGGCCGAGGCTGTAGAGGCCGGCCGACACGAGCTGGAGGCGTCGGAACAGATTGTCGACGCGCAGCGGCGACGCGTGACGGAACAGGTTCGCCACCAGCACCATGAGCAACGCGCCGAGCAGGAAGCCGAGCACGGGCGAGACGAAGATGAAGAGCACCGTCTTGCCGATGCCCGCGAACACGAGCGAGCCCACTCCGCCCTTCGCAATCGTCGCGCCGACGATGCCGCCGATGAGCGCGTGCGACGAGCTCGACGGGATGCCCCACCACCACGTCACGCCGTTCCAGAAGATGGCGCCAACGAGCGCGCCGAAGACGACGTGGTGGTCGACCATGCCAGGTTGCACGATGCCCTTGCCGATCGTCGCCGCGACGCTCAGGTGGAACACGAAGATCGCGACGATGTTGAAGAAGGCCGCGAACAGCACCGCCTGCTGCGGCTTCAACACGCCGGTGGAGACGACGGTGGCGATCGAGTTCGCGGCGTCGTGGAAGCCGTTCATGAAGTCGAACGCGATGCCCATCGCGACGAGCAGCGCGACGACGCCGAACGAGATCTCCGCTGCGCTCATCGGCCAGCCGGCTCAGGAGTTCTCGAGCACCACGCCTTCGATCAGGTTCGCCACGTCCTCGCAGCGGTCGGTGATCGCCTCGAGCAGCTCATAGACCGTCTTGAGCTTGAGCACCTCGCGCACGTCGGGCTCCTCCCGGAACAGGCGCGACATCGCGGAGCGCATGACGCGGTCCGCGTCCGACTCGAGCAGGTCGATCTCCTCGCAGGTCTTGAGCGCAGCCTCGGCCACCTCCGGCTGGCTGATCTTCGGCAGGAGCGAGACGGCGTGCTGCACCCGCTCGCAGCATTTCGACGACAGGTCACCGAGGCGCAGCACGTCCTCGTTGAGCGACTGGACGTCGTACAGGTGCAGGGTCTCGCTCGCGTCCTGCAGGAGGTCGAGGACATCGTCCATCGCGTTGATGAGCGAGAAGATCTGCTCCCGGTCGATCGGCGTGATGAAGGTCTTGTGCAGCAGCCGGTGCACCTCGGCGGTGATGCGGTCGGCCTG
>JBBSPY010000325.1:0-3848 GCA_038258415.1 Burkholderiales bacterium | reverse complement strand
CGCCTCCGGGTCGCCGGAGATCTCGGCGCCGCCGCGGTCGGCCTCGAACTCGCGGGCACGGCTGATCGCCATCTGGATCAGGCTCGCGGCGATCGGCGCGAGGAACGCGACGGCGAGGCCGGCGATCGGGTTGGAGGTCCGACCTTCGCTGTCACGGCCGCCGAAGAACATCGCGAAGTTGGCGAGCATCGAGATCGCGCCGGCCATCGTCGCCGAGATCGTCGAGATGAGAATGTCGCGGTGGGCGACGTGGGTGAGCTCGTGCGCCATCACGCCTCGCATCTCGCGGTCGGACAGCACGCGCAGGATGCCGGTCGTGGCGGCGACGGCGGCATGCTCGGGGTTGCGACCGGTGGCGAAGGCGTTGGGCGCCGCCTCGTTGATGAGGTAGACCTTGGGCATCGGCAGGCCGGCCTTGGCCGACAGCTCCTCGACCATCCGGTAGAACTGCGGCGCCGAGGTCGCGTCGACCTGGCGGGCCTTGTACATCTTCAGCACCAGCTTGTCGGAAAACCAGTAGCTGAAGAAGTTGAGGCCGAGCGCGACGACCAGCGCGAGCATCATCCCCTGCCGGCCACCGACGAACGAGCCGATGGCCATGAAGAGGGCGGTGATCGCCGCCATCAGGACGGCGGTCTTCATCAGATTGAACATCTGGGCTCCGGTGGTGGTGCAACGCCGCAGCGGCGTCGGGAATAGATGGGTGTGTTGGCGTGGAGTTCAAATGGCCGCGAGGTCGAATCGCGCACCGACGGCCACCGGACGGCCGGCGAGGAAGGCCGCGACCGGAAGCCGCCGGCCGCCCGGACGCTGCAGCTCCGTCACGGCGATGCCGCCCTCGCCGCAGGCGACGACGACCGCGCCTGCCGCGACCGCCACCACCGTTCCCGGTTCGCCGCGCGGCAGCGCTTCGACCCGGGCTCGCCACAAGGTCAGCACTTCGCCGTCGAGCACGCTGCGCGCGCCGGGGAACGGGTCGAACGCGCGCAGCCGGCGCTCGATCACGGCCGCCGGCTCGCGCCAGTCGATCGCGGCCTCGGACTTGGTGATCTTCGTGGCGTAGGTGGCGCCACGGTCCGGCTGCAGGCGAGGCACGGGAGCGCGTCCGGAGGCGATCGCCTGCAGGCCCTCGACGCACAGATCGGCGCCGATGTCGGCCAGCCGGTCGGTCAACGTGGCGGCGGTGTCGTCGCCGGTGATCGGCGTCGACCGTGCGAGCAGCATCGCACCGGTGTCGAGGCCGGCATCCATCTGCATCAGCGTCACGCCGGTTTCCACGTCGCCGGCCTCGATCGCCCGTTGCACCGGTGCGGCGCCGCGCCATCGGGGAAGCAGCGACGCATGGATGTTGAGGCAGCCGGACGCCGGCAGCGCCAGCAGCCACGGCGGCAGGATGAGCCCGTAGGCGGCGACGACGATCGCCTCTGGCGCCAGCGCGCGAAGCCTGGCTTCGGTCGCCGCCGCGTCGCCTGCCCACTTGCCTTCGAGGCGCAGCCCGCGCGGCTGCAGCACGTCGAGGCCCTGGGCCAGCGCGAACGCCTTGACCGGCGACGGCAGCGTCTTCAACCCACGCCCGGCGGCGCGGTCGGGCTGGGAGAGCACGGCCGCGACATCGAAGCCGGCGTCGTGCAAGCGTTCGAGTGCCACACGGGCGAACGCCGGGGTGCCGGCGAAAGCAATGCGCATCGAAGCGGACCTCGTGACGCCTGGCCTAGCGCTCGTCGCGCATCTTCTTCTGCATCCGCGTCCGGATGCGCGAACGCTTGAGCGGGCTCAGGTACTCGACGAACACCTTGCCGAGCAGGTGGTCCATCTCGTGCTGCACGCAGACGGCGAGCAGGCCGTCGGCGTCGAACTCGCGCAGCGTGCCGTCGCGGTCGCGGGCGCGCACGCGGACGGTCGCGTGGCGCTGCACGCGGTCGTACACGTCGGGCACCGAGAGGCACCCTTCGTCGCCGAAGACGAGCTCGTCGCTCCGGGTCACCAGTTCGGGGTTGAGGAGGACGATCGGCGTGTCCCGGGCGTCGGACGTGTCGATGACGATCACCCGCTCGTGCACGTCGACCTGGGTCGCCGCAAGGCCGACACCCTCGGCGGCGTACATGGTCTCGAGCATGTCGTCGACGAGGCTGCGGATGCGCGCATCGACGTCCCCCACGGCGGCGGCGACGGTGTGCAAACGCGGGTCGGGGTAGCAGAGGATGTCGAGCCGGGCCATAGGTTGGGTTGAGATGTGACGATCCGTGAGATTCGTTCGATCGTGGACACGTTCATGTGCACGCGGCGCTCGAGGGCGTGAAACGTCTCACGCACGGTTGCGAACGCGAGGCCGAATTCGTTGCCGGGACAAGGCTTTATGGGCAGAATCTGCTGAACCAGTCGAGGATTTTCGCCGAACCGTGATGGCCGCGGGCCGGTGGGGCAAACGGACTCCATGACCATTCGAACCCTGACCGCCTCGTCCATCGCCTTCGGGCTTGCCGTCGGCGCGGCATCGGTCGCCGTTGCGGCGCCCAACTTCCCGATCACGGCCGGGCAGCGCGCCACTGCGCAACGCGCCGCCGAGGCGGGTGTTCCGCTCAGCGAGATCAAGGCCGACGCGCCCGACATCTACACCGTCAAGCCGCGCGACACGCTGTGGGGCATCTCGGGTCTCTACCTGAAGAGCCCGTGGCGCTGGCCCGAGCTGTGGGGCATGAACCTCGACCAGGTGAAGAACCCGCACCTGATCTTCCCGGGTCAGATGCTGTTCCTCGACAAGTCGAACGGCCGCGCCCGCCTGCGCATGGGTCAGCCGGTCGGCACCGAGGACGCACGCCTGTCGCCGCGGGTGCGCTCGACCGACATCTCACTCGCCGGCATCGCGTCGATACCGTTCAACCTGATCGAGCCCTTCCTCAACGAGGCGGTGATCTTCGACAGCAACGCGCTCGCGGTGGCACCGCGCATCGTGGCCACGCAGGAAGGCCGCGTGGTGCTCGGCCGCGGCGATACGGCCTATGTTCGCGGCGAGCTCGGGCCCGAGCGCGAGTACCGGATCTTTCGCCAGCCCAAGGCGCTGAAGGACCCGATCACCCAGGAGATCCTGGGCTACGAGGCGGTCTACGTCGGCGCATCGGAGTACACGGTGCAGGGCGAAACGCGGACCGGTGCCGACGGCAAGGCCGAGATCGTCCCGGCGACGTTCACGATCACCAGCGTGCGCCAGGAAGCCGGCATCGGCGACCGGCTCGCCCCGATTCCGGTGCGTGAGTACACGAACTATGCGCCGCACCCGCCAGCCGGGCCTGTCTCCGGCCGCATCGTCTCGATCTATGGCGACGCGCTGACCGGCGGACAGAACCAGATCGTCTCGATCAACAAGGGCGCCGCCGACGGCATGGAGCGCGGCCACGTCCTCGCCCTCTTCCGAGACGGCAAGTCGGTGGTCGACACCACCGACGGCGGCCGCACCCGGATCAAGCTCCCCGACGAACGACATGGCCTGCTGTTCGTGTTCCGCGTCTTCGACCGCATGTCGTACGCGCTGATCCTTTCGGTGAAGGACCCGGTCTCGCCCGGCGACCGCTTCAGCCAGCCGTGACACCGGCGCGCCCCGCGCGCCGCCCCTCCAGACCGTGACCGACCGCGACGAGCTCGCTGCCTGGCTGCGGCTCGTCGAGACGCCCCGCATCGGCCGCGCCTCGGCGCGCAAGCTCCTCGCCGCTTTCGGCTCGCCCGACGGGGTGCTCGGTGCGTCGCAAACCGCCCTGAGTGCGGTGGTCGGGGCGGACGCGGCGGCGTCGCTGAACATCCTGCCCGAAGGCTTCGACCAGAAGCTCGGCGCGAGCTGGCGCTGGCTCGATGCG
>JBBSPY010000324.1:0-3854 GCA_038258415.1 Burkholderiales bacterium | reverse complement strand
CGCATGCTCTCCCGCGGCGGCGACTTCTAGCGCGCGACGAGCGGCGGCCTGGCCGCGCACGTCGCGCAGGTCGGGATACGCGCGAAACGGCGCCGCATCCAGCGCCGGCGGCGGTTCGACGAGGCCCGCATCGTCGGCGGCGTCGCCCGGCAGCAGTGCCCGCACCACGTCGAGCAGATGACGGGCCCCGCGCACCGACAAGCCGCCGACCAGCGCGACTTCCTCGGCACTCGCTGAAGGCAGGACGAGCGTGCGACCGGCTGCGCCGCTGCCGCTTCGCCGCGCCGTCGCCAGGCCGATCGCCAGCGCGCCGGGCACCGCGCGCAACTCGCCGCCGAGCGAGAGTTCGCCGGCGAACTCGAACGCGTCGAGTCGCCTCGCGTCGATGTGCCCGGCCGCGGCGAGGATGCCGATCGCGATCGGCAGGTCGAACCTCGCCGACGCCTTCGGCAGGTCGGCCGGAGCGAGGCTCACGGTGACACGCTTGTTGTGAGGAAACTCGAGCCCGCTCGTCTGCAGAGCCGCGCGCACGCGCTCCCTCGACTCCTTGACCTCGGTGTCGGCGAGGCCCACCAGCGTGAAGCTCGGAAGGCCGTTGGCGAGGTGGACCTCGACCGTCACTTCGGGCGCTTCGAGCCCGCGCAGGGCACGACTGTGAACGAGGGCCAGGGCCATGCCGACGATTCTCGGGAGCACTCGGGGCCACCGCGACGCCCGCGACGGTGCACCTGGAAGGGGTGCACCGCCTTGGGGTGGTGCCGCCCGAACCGACATCGTGTCGAGCATCGAACACCATCTGCGCCACGGTGGGGCGTCCGGCGACATCGGGCGCTGGCACACATCCTGCGAAAAGACCTCCCAACACCAACACCGAACCGGGAGCTCTCCAGTGCAGGATCATTCGCTCATTCGCTCGTGCTTCGTCGCCTCCATGCTGGCGGTCGCCGCCCAGGCTGCGTCCGCTCAGGCGACTCCGCCGGCGGCATCGGGCCCGGAGGCTGCCGCCGCCGCTCCCGAGTCGTCGTCGTTCACGGCCAACATCAACCTGACGACGAAGTACAAGTTCCGCGGCCAGGACCAGGGCAACACCAAGTTCTTCTCGCCTGCACTGCAGGGCGGCTTCGACTGGTCGAGCAACGGCTTCTACCTCGGCAACTGGAACTCGAACGTCAGCTTCTCCGACGCTGCCCTCGAGATGGATTTCTATGGCGGCTACAAGGGCGAGATCGCCAAGGACTTCGGCTACGACGTCGGCATCCTGCTGTACTACTACCCGCAGCAGAACCGCACCCTCAACTTCAACACGACCGAGCTCTACGGCGCCCTGTCGTATGACTGGCTGACGTTCAAGACGTCGGTCACCGTCTCGAAGGACTACTTCGGCATCGGCGAGGCGCAGGAAGCCGGCGGCGCCGATCCGCGCCCCAAGGGCCGCGGCACCCTCTACTTCGAGCTCAACGCCAACTACCCGCTGATCGACAAGCTGACGCTCAACGCGCACGGCGGCTACACCCGCTACGCGAGCGACCTGCGCGACGCCGACGGCCTGGGCGTGCCGAACTTCTACGACTACAAGGTCGGCGTCACCTACGACCTGGGTTCCGGCTTCTCGGTCGCCGGTGCGGTGGTCGGCGCAAGCAAGAAGAGCTTCTACGGCGACATCAACAAGGCGCGCGCGATCTTCACGATCAGCAAGTCGATGTAAGCCCGGGGCCGGCGCATCGGCTGCCGGCCGTCATCACATTCCAGAGGGAGAGCAACCATGAAAATGGTGACTGCGATCGTCAAGCCATTCAAGCTCGACGAAGTGCGAGAGGCGCTGAGCACCATCGGCGTGCAGGGCGTGACGGTGACGGAAGTCAAGGGTTTCGGACGGCAGAAGGGCCACACCGAGCTCTACCGCGGCGCCGAGTACGTCGTCGACTTCCTGCCCAAGGTGAAGATCGAGGCGGCCGTCGACGACGCCATCGTCGAACGCGTCATCGAGGCCATCGAAGGCGCGGCGCGCACCGGCAAGATCGGTGACGGCAAGATTTTCGTCTCCGCCCTCGAACAGGTGATCCGCATCCGCACCGGCGAGACCGGCAAGGACGCCCTTTGACGCAGCCGCAGACCTCCAACATGAAAAAACTTCTGCTTGTCCTCGTCACCGCGTTCGCCGCGCTGACGTTCGGCCCCGCCGCCTTCGCGCAGGCCGCCTCCGACGCCACGGCGGCGCCGATGATGGCTGCCTCCGCGGTCATGGAGTCGGCGCCGGCCGCCGGCAACGCCGGCGGGTCGGCGGTGGCGGTCGAGGCCGCGTCGGCCCCGGCGGCCGCGGCACCCACGCCCAACAAGGGCGACGTCGCCTGGATGCTCGTGTGCACGGCGCTCGTCATCATGATGTCGATCCCCGCCCTGGCGCTGTTCTACGGCGGCCTCGTCCGCAGCAAGAACATGCTGTCGGTGCTGATGCAGGTCACGGTCACCTTCTCGATGATCGTCATCCTGTGGTGCATCTATGGCTACAGCTTCGCCTTCTCCGAGGGCAGCGGTTTCCTGAGCCCGTTCTTCGGCGGCTTCGATCGCCTCTTCATGAAGGACATGTTCGACCCGAAGACCGGCGCATTCGCCATGGGGGCGACGTTCAGCAAGGGTGTCGTCATCCCCGAACTGCTGTTCCTCGCTTTCCAGGCCACGTTCGCGGCGATCACCTGCTGCCTCATCGTCGGCGCCTTCGCCGAGCGCATGAAGTTTGCCGCCGTGCTCGCGTTCATGGTCATCTGGTTCACGTTCGCCTATTGCCCGATGGCGCACATGGTCTGGTTCTGGCCGGGCCCCGACGCCTACACGGCGGCCAACGTGGTCGACGCCAACAACGCCAAGGCCGGCCTGCTCTGGCAGTGGGGTGCGCTCGACTTCGCCGGCGGCACGGTGGTGCACATCAACGCCGCCGTCGCCGGCCTGGTCGGCGCCTTCATGGTCGGCAAGCGCCTGGGCTACGGCCGCGAGGCCTTCACGCCGCACTCGTTGACGCTCACCATGGTCGGCGCCGCGCTGCTGTGGGTCGGCTGGTTCGGCTTCAACGCCGGCTCGGCGCTGGAGGCGGGCAACTCGGCGGTGCTGGCCTTCATCAACACGTTCTCGGCGACCGCCGCCGCCGTGCTGGCCTGGTCCATCGGCGAGGCGACGCTCAAGGGCAAGGCGTCGATGCTCGGTGCGGCGTCGGGCGCCGTTGCCGGCCTGGTGGCGATCACACCGGCGTGCGGCAACGTCGGCCTGATGGGCGCGATCGTGATCGGTTTCGTCGCCGGCTTCGCCTGCCTCTGGGGCGTCAACGGGCTGAAGAAGATGCTCGGCGCCGACGACTCGCTTGACGTGTTTGGTGTTCATGGCGTCGGCGGCATCGTCGGCGCGCTGTTGACCGGCGTCTTCAACAACCAGGCGCTCGGCGGTCCGGGCCTCGTCACCGATTGGGTGGGCGCCACGGTCGGCTCGAACGACATCCTGGCCCAGGTCTGGATCCAGCTCAAGGCCGTGCTGGTGACGATCGTATGGTCCGGCGTCGTCGCGGCGATCGCATTCAAGATCGTCGACATGACGATCGGCCTGCGCGTCAGCGAGGAAGACGAGCGCGAAGGACTCGACATCACCGCCCACGGCGAGACGGCGTACCACAACTGACGCTCCCGCGTCCGTTGCCGAAGGGCGCGCAGGCATGCCATGCTTGCGCGCCTTTTCCTTGTCCGGACGAACATGACCATGCGCGCTCTCGCAGCCGTTTTCGCTCTCGTCTTCGCGGCGATGGCCACACCGTCGCACGCCCAGGCCGATCGCCCGCCACTGCGCATCCTGGTGGGATTCCCCGCCGGCGG
>JBBSPY010000323.1:0-3854 GCA_038258415.1 Burkholderiales bacterium | reverse complement strand
CTGGCCGCGGCGGCGCGGGTTGTCGAGCAGGTCGTCCTGCAGGTAGGGGTTGCGCTGCACCACCCAGATGTCGCCGAGCACCTCGTAGAGCATGCGCGCCGAACGCCCGGTGCGACGTTCGCCACGCAGGAGGTCGAGCAGGTCCCAGGCACGCACGCCGAGGAGCCGCATGACGATCTCGCGGTCGGAGAACGAGGTGTAGTTGTAAGGAATCTCGCGCAGCCGCGCCAGGCCGACCGCGGGTTCGGCAGCGGTGGCGAGCTCGGAGAGCGGCTGCGGGGCGTTCATGGCTGATGTCGATTCTCCCGCAGTGCAGCAATCGGCGCGGGTTCCGGGTCCCGGACAGGCGACCGACGGGTTATCCCGCTTGCGACGACCCCCCGGTCCGTGACAGAAACGCGGCTGTCACGAACGCGTGGCAGCATCGCCGCGCGTTCGTCCCTTTCCCTCCGACTTCTTCCCACACGAATCCACATGAAACTACGATCGATCGCCCTCGCCCTCGCCGTGTTTGCTTCCGCCCCCGCCATGGCGGAGACCGAGATCCAGTGGTGGCACGCGATGGGCGGCCAGCTCGGCCAATGGGTCAACGACCTCGCCAAGGGCTTCAACGAGAGCCAGAAGGAATACAAGGTCACGCCGACCTTCAAGGGCAGCTACCCCGAGACACTGACCTCCGGCATCGCCGCATTCCGAGCCGGCAACCAGCCCGACATCCTGCAGGTCTTCGAAGTCGGCACCGCGACCATGATGTCGAGCAAGGGCGCCATCGTGCCGGTCGGCAAGGTGATGAAGGACTCGGGCCTCAAGTTCGACCAATCCGCCTACATCTCGGCCGTGACCGGCTACTACACGGCCCCCAACGGCCAGATCCTGAGCCTGCCGTTCAACAGCTCGACAACGGTCTTCTACTACAACAAGGACGCGTTCAAGGCGGCCGGTCTGGACCCCAGCAAGCCGCCGACGACCTGGCCCGAGGTGACGCTCGCCGCCGCCAAGCTCAAGGCCAGCGGCCAGACCTGCCCGCTGACGACGAGCTGGGTCAGCTGGACGCAGCTCGAAAGCTTCTCGGCCTGGCACAACGTCGAGTTCGCGACCAAGAAGAACGGCTTCGGCGGCATGGACACGCGGCTCGCCTTCAACGGCCCCCTCCAGGTCCGGCACATCCAGGACATGGAGAACATGGCCAAGCAGGGCCTGTTCGTCTACAAGGGTCGCAACAACAAGCCCGACGCGGCGTTCCTCTCGGGCGAATGCGCGATGACGACGGCTTCCGCGGGCCTGCTCGGCGCGCTCAAGTCCGGCGCCAAGTTCGACTTCGGCGTCGCCACCCTGCCCTACTACCCCGACGTCCCAGGCGCGCCGCAGAACACCGTCATCGGCGGCGCCAGCCTCTGGGTGATGTCCGGCAAGCCGGCCGACCACTACAAGGCCGTCGCGGCCTTCTTCAACTATCTCTCGAGCCCCGAGGTGCAGTCGGCGAGCCACAAGCGCACCGGCTACCTGCCGATCACGACCGCGGCGTTCAAGTTGACCGAGGACAGCGGTTACTACAAGCAGAATCCGGGCTCCGAAGTCGCGGTCAACCAAATGATCCGCAAGACGACCGACAAGTCACGCGGCATCCGGCTGGGCAACTTCCTGCAGATCCGCACCATCATCGACGAGGAGCTCGAGCAGGTCTGGGCCGGCAAGCAGTCGGCCAAGCAAGCCCTCGACGCGGCCGTCAAGCGCGGCAACGAGCAGCTCGCGGCGTTCCAGAAGGCGAACAAGGGCTGAAGCCCTTGTTCGCCTGTCGCGGCGCTTTGCTCCGCGTCGGCTGACAGGGCTGCTCCCCTCCCGGCCTCCCCTCCAAGAGGGGAGGAGCAAGACATCATGAGCGCTCGTCTTGGCTGCTGAGAAACGCGTCACCTTCCGTTCGCCGTGGCTGCCATGGGTGCTGCTCGCACCGCAACTGGTGGTCATCGGCGTGTTCTTCTTCTGGCCGGCTGCGCAGGCCGTCCTGCAGTCGTTCCAGCAGCAGGACGCCTTCGGGATCAGCACCGAGTGGGTCGGCTTCGCCAACTTCGAGCGGCTTTTCAGCGACGAGAGCTACCTCGCCTCGTTCAAGACCACCGCCGTCTTCTCGATCAGCGTGGCCGTGCTCGGCATCACGCTGTCGCTCGTGCTCGCGGTGTTTGCCGACCGGGTCATCAAGGGCGCGCTCGGCTACAAGACGCTGCTCATCTGGCCCTACGCGGTGGCGCCGGCCGTCGCCGGCGTGATCTGGCTGTTCATGTTCGCGCCGAGCATCGGCGTCATCTCGTATGCGCTGCGCCATGCCGGCATCACCTGGAACCATGTGCTCGACGGTGACCAGGCCATGCTGCTGATCATCATGGCCGCCGTCTGGAACCAGATTTCCTACAACTTCCTCTTCTTCCTGGCCGGCCTGCAGTCGATTCCGAAGTCGCTGATCGAGGCGGCGGCGATCGACGGTGCCCGGCCGTGGCGGCGCTTCTGGACCATCATCTTCCCGCTGCTCTCGCCGACGACGTTCTTCCTGCTCGTCATCAACGTCGTCTACGCGTTCTTCAACACCTTCGGCATCATCGACGCCGCCACCGAAGGCGGCCCGGGGCAGGACACCTCGATCCTCGTCTACAAGGTCTACTACGACGGCTTCAAGGCGCTCGACCTCGGCGGATCGGCGGCGCAATCGGTCGTGCTGATGGTGATCGTGATCGCGCTGACGGTCGTCCAGTTCCGGTTCGTCGAGAAGCGAGTCAACTACTGATCATGGTCGAGCGTCGCCCCTTCCTCACCTTTCTGACGCACGCCGTCCTCCTCGTCGGCGTCGCGATCGTCGCCTTCCCGGTCTACCTGACCTTCGTCGCCTCCACCCACACCGCCGAGGCCATCGTCCAGGCACCGATGCCGCTGCTGCCGGGCGACCAGTTCATCCACAACTACACCGCCGCGCTCACCGGCTCGGAGAAGGGCCCGGGCTCGGGCGCGCCGGTCGGGCACATGATGTGGGTGAGCCTCGTGACGGCGCTGGTCATCGCCATCGGCAAGATCGCCATTTCGCTGCTCTCTGCGTTCGCGATCGTCTACTTCCGCTTTCCGTTCCGCATGTTCTTCTTCTGGGCCGTGTTCGTCACGCTCATGCTGCCGGTGGAGGTGCGGATCTTTCCGACCTACAAGGTCGTCTCCGACCTCGGCATGCTCAACACCTATGCGGGTCTGACGATCCCGCTCATCGCGTCGGCCACCGCGACCTTCCTCTTCCGCCAGTTCTTCCTCACCGTGCCCGACGAGCTCGTCGAGGCCGCGCGGGTCGACGGCGCCGGACCGATGCGCTTCTTCAAGGACATCCTGGTGCCGCTGTCGGCGACCTCGGTCGCCGCGCTCTTCGTGATCCAGTTCATCTACGGCTGGAACCAGTACCTGTGGCCGCTCCTGGTGACCACGAGCGAGGACATGTACCCGGTGGTGATCGGCATCAAGCGGATGATCAGCGGCGGCGACTCGGCGCAGCAGTGGAACCTCGTGATGGCCACCGCCATACTGGCGATGATCCCGCCCGCGCTGATCGTGATGCTGATGCAGAAGTGGTTCATCAAGGGTCTGGTCGACACTGAAAAATAATGGGCGCCATCTCGCTTCGCAACATCGTCAAGCGCTACGGCATCGGGCCGAAGGCGAACCCCGTCATCCACGGCGTCAGCGCGGAGATCGCCGAAGGCGAGTTCGTCGTCATCGTCGGGCCGTCGGGCTGCGGCAAGTCGACGCTGCTGCGCATGGTGGCCGGGCTCGAGGAGATCACCGGCGGCGAGATCTCGATCGCCGGTCGCGTCGTCAACGAGCTGGAG
>JBBSPY010000322.1:0-3863 GCA_038258415.1 Burkholderiales bacterium | reverse complement strand
GGAAACACGGGGTGTGCGCGGTGAGCCTGATCGGCAGGTCGCGCTCGGCCAGCACCTGCTCGCGAACGGAATTGGTGAGGGAGATCTCGGAGGTGGAGATGAGGTACTGCTCGGCGCCGGGGTCGTCGTTGCCGCCGCGCAGCACCCAGAACATGTCCTCCTTGAACTTCGGCAGCTGGCCGGTCCCTTCGAGCGCCTTGCGGTCGACGATGTACGGCGTCCAGCACTCGGTGTAGCCGTGCTGCTCGGTCTGCACCTCGAGCATGAACTGGGCGAGCGCGCGGTGCAGCCGCGCCATCGGCCCGCGCAGGAACGTGAAACGCGATCCCGACAGCTTCGCGCCGGTGTCGAAATCCATGCCGAGCGGAATGCCGAGGTCGACGTGGTCCTTCGCGGGAAAGTCGAACACCCGCGGCTCGCCCCAGCGGCGCACCTCGACGTTGGCTTCTTCGTCGGGCCCGACCGGCACGCCCGGCTCGGGCAGGTTGGGCAGCGACATCAGCTGCCGATGCAGCTCCGACTGGATCGACTCGAGGCGCTCGGAGCTCGTGCGCAGGTCATCGCCGATGCCGGCGACCTCCGACAGCTCCTTGTCGGCGAGCTCGCCCTTGCCCTTGAGCTGACCGATCTTCTTCGACAGCGCATTGCGGCGCGCCTGCAGCTCCTCGGTGAAGGCCTGCAACGTCTTCCGCTCGCCCTCCAGGCGCTCGAAGACCGCGACGTCGAGAAACGGCTGCGGCGACTTGCGCGCCTCGAGCCCGGCGACGACGCTGTCGAGGTCCTTGCGCAGGAGCGTGATGTCGATCATGCGCGGATTGTAGGAAGCACCCTGCGCGAGGGCACCCACTGCACCGGGCGACTCAGGCCGCCCGCGCGGCGATGGGAATGACGGCGTGGCTCGGCTGGTTCGCGGCGCTGCCGGGACGGCGCGCTTCGCACAACACCCGCTCGGCACAGTCGGCGCAGCGCCCGCACTGCGTTGCCACGCCGAGCTCGAATTGCAGGCATTCGAGCGTCACCGCGCCTTCACTGGCGGCACGCCGGATGTCGTGGTCGCTCACGCGCCTGCACACGCACACGATCATTCAGCCGCCTCCCTCGTGCTCGCCCATCTGCGACTGCAGGTAGTTCGGAAGGCCGATCTTGCCGATCAGCTCGATCTGCGTCTCGAGCCAGTCGATGTGCTCCTCGGTGTCGTCGAGGATGCGGCGCAGGATGTCGCGGGAAACGTAGTCGCGCACCGTCTCGCAGTGGGCGATGCCGTCCTTGATCGTCGCCTGCGCGCCGCGCTCGGACTGCAGGTCGCAGTCGAGCAGTTCGGGCACCGTCTCGCCGATCAGCAACTTGCCGAGGTCCTGCAGGTTGGGCAGGCCGTCGAGCATGAAGATGCGCTCCATGAGCTGGTCGGCGTGCTTCATCTCGCCGATCGACTCGTCGTATTCGGTCTTCGCCAGCTTGTCCAGACCCCAGTGCTTGAGCATCCGGTAGTGCAGGAAATACTGGCTCGTCGCCGTGATCTCGTTCTTGAGCTGGGCGTTGAGGTGGACGATGACGGTCGGGTCGCTGTTCATGGTTTGGGCGCTTTCGGCGAATTATGATTGATAATTGTTCCCATTCACAAGCCGCCGTTCGATCACCGATCCGTTTGCGCGCCGCCAGCGTGTCACAGACCCTGCAGACCACCCAGCTCCTGTCGGCACTCGCCGCCGGCTCGCGCGCGACCGTGTCGCGGGTGTCGGCCGGTTCGCCGGAGATCGACGCGGTGGCGCTGCGGCGCCTCGGCGAGCTCGGCTTCCTGCCCGGCGAGCCGGTGCAGCTCCTGCGGCGCGGGCCGGGCGGTCGCGAGCCCCTCGCGGTGCTGATCGGCGAGACGATGTTCGCGCTGCGGCTGCTCGAAGCGCAGTGCATCGAGGTGACCGACGTGCAGCCCGCTCGCACGGCCGGTGCGGTCGGCGCGGAGGCCTGAGGCGATGTCGGCGCTGAACCACGCGCACGAGGCGCCGCTGGCGACGATCGCCCTCGTGGGCAACCCGAACTGCGGCAAGACGGCGCTGTTCAACCTGCTCACCGGCGCGCGCCAGAAGGTGGCCAACTACGCCGGCGTCACCGTCGAGCGCAAGGTCGGCACGACACGGCTGGCCGACGGGCGCAATGTGTCCGTCGTCGATCTGCCCGGCGCCTACAGCCTCACGCCCGCAACGCCCGACGAGCAGATCACGCTGGAGGTGATCGAGGGCAGGCGGCACGGCGAGGCGGCGCCCGACACGATCGTCGCCGTCGTCGATGCGACCAACCTGCGCATGAACCTGCGCCTGGTGCTCGAGCTGAAGGCGCTCGGCCGTCCGATGGTGGTGGCGCTCAACATGGCCGACGTCGCGCGCGCCGAAGGCCTCGCGATCGACGTGCCGCGACTCGCCGCCGAACTCGGCTGCCCGGTCGTCGAGACGGTGGCGGTGAAATCCGACGGCCACGCGGCGCTGCTCGCGGCGCTCGGCAGCCGACTCGACGAGCAGCCGGCAGCGGACTCCCTCGCCGAGCCCGGTTCATCCGGAAGACGCTTCGGCGAGGCCGGCGACGCCCCGTCGTCGGCGGAACTGCAGCTCGAAGTGCGCCGCATCATCGCCCTCGTCGCTCCCGGCGCGGCGAAGATCGAGCGCTTTCGCCACCGCATCGACGCCGTCGTCATGCACCCGGTGTGGGGGCTCGTGCTCCTCGCCGTGCTGCTGTTCCTGATGTTCCAGGCCGTGTTCTCCTGGGCGAACCTGCCGATGGACGCGATCAAGGACGCCGTCGCCGCCATCGGCGAATGGGTCAAGGCGCACATGACCGACGGGCCGCTGCGCAGTCTGCTGGTCGACGGCGTGATCGCCGGGACCGGCAGCGTGCTCGTCTTCCTGCCGCAGATCCTGATCCTGTTCTTCTTCATCCTCCTGCTCGAGGACTCCGGCTACCTGCCGCGCGCGGCGTTCCTGCTCGACAACCTCATGGGCAAGGTCGGCCTGTCGGGCCGTGCCTTCATCCCGCTGCTGTCGAGCTTCGCGTGCGCCGTTCCCGGAATCATGGCAACGCGGACCATCGCCAACTGGAAGGACCGCCTGGCGACGATCATGATCGCGCCGCTGATGACCTGCTCGGCCCGCCTGCCCGTCTACGCGCTGCTCATCGGCGCCTTCGTTCCCGAGCGCCACGTCGGCCCGTTCAACCTGCGCGGGCTGACGCTGTTCGCGCTCTATGTCGCCGGCGTCGGCTCGGCGATGGCGGTGGCGTGGCTCTTCAAGCGGTTGTGGATGCGACAGCGCTACCAGCCGCTGATGCTCGAGCTGCCGCCGTACCGCGCGCCGAACCTGCGCAACCTCGCGCTCGGCCTGTGGGAGCGAACGACGATCTTCCTGCGCCGTGTCGGCGGCATCATCTTCTCGCTGATGGTGGTGCTGTGGTTCCTGTCGAGCTACCCGGCGCCGCCGGCGGGTGCCACGGGTCCGGCGATCCAGTACAGCTTCGCCGGCATGCTCGGTCGCGGCCTCGAGCACATCTTCTCGCCGATCGGCTTCAACTGGCAGATCTCGATCGCCCTGGTCCCGGGCCTGGCGGCGCGCGAAGTCGCGGTGGGCGCACTCGGCACCGTCTACGCGATGTCGGCCGCGGGCGACGCGGTCGCCGACGCGCTCTCGCCTGTCATCGCCGCCGGCTGGTCGCTCGCCACCGCGTTCTCGCTGCTCGCTTGGTACGTGTTCGCGCCGCAATGCCTGTCGACGCTGGTGGTGGTGAAGCGCGAAACCAACTCGTGGCGCTACCCGATCATCATGGCGGTGTACCTGTTCGCGCTGGCCTACGCCGCGTCGTTCGTGACCTATCGCGTCACG
>JBBSPY010000321.1:0-3865 GCA_038258415.1 Burkholderiales bacterium | reverse complement strand
CGGGGACGCGCGGCGCGGCCGGCTCGACCTGATCGCGACCGTGCGGGCGGCGGCGCCCTGGCAGCGGCTGCGTCGCCGCGAAGCGTGCGCATCGCCGCGCGCGGAGGCGGGCCTGCGCGTGATCGTGCGCGCCACCGACGTGCGCATCGGCCGCTACGCCGAGCGCACGCGCACGACGACGATCTTCGCCGTCGACGCGTCCGGTTCCGCGGCGCTGCATCGGCTCGGCGAGGCACAGGGCGCGGTCGAGCTGCTGCTGGCCGATTGCTACGTGCGGCGCGACAGCGTCGCCGTGCTCGGCTTTCGCGGCGCGTCGGCCGAGTTGCTGTTGCCGCCGACGCGCTCGCTGGCGCGGGCCAAACGCGCGCTTGCCGAGTTGCCCGGGGGCGGCGGCACGCCGCTCGCGACCGCGCTCGATGCGGCCCGCGACCTCGCGCTCGCGGTCCGTCGGCGCGGCGACACGCCGCTGGTGGTCGTGCTCAGCGACGGTCGCGCCAACGTCGCGCGCGACGGTTCGCCCGGCCGGCCGCGCGCCGAAGCCGACGCGCTCGCCGCCGCGCGCGCCTGGATCGACGTGAACGCGACCGTGCTGTTTGTCGACACCTCGCCGCAGCCGAGCGCGGGGGCGCGCGCGCTCGCAGCCGCGCTTGGCGCACGCTACCTGCCGCTGCCGCATGCCGACGCGCGCACGGTCTCGTCGGTCGTGCAGGCGGCCACGCGCGCGGCGTCCGCTGGCCGATGACACGGGCATGAGCGAGCGGCTCGACTGGTCACGCGACGGCGCCGATTGGCCGAACCGCACCGCCAGCCGCTTCGTCGAGGCCGGCGGCGTGCGCTGGCACGTGCAGGTCGCCGGCAGCGGGCCGGGCCTGCTGCTGCTGCACGGCACCGGCGCATCGACGCATTCGTGGCGCGACGTGCTGCCGCGGCTCTCGGCCAGGCACACCGTCGTGGCGCCCGACCTGCCCGGTCACGGCTTTTCCCCGAAGCCCGGTGGCGACGGCATGTCATTGCCGGGGATGGCGCGATCGCTCGCCGCCCTGCTCGGTGCGCTGTCGGTGCGCGCCGAGCGCGGCGTCGGCCATTCGGCGGGCGCCGCGATCCTCTCGCGCATGGCGATCGACAGGCTCGTGTCGCCGCTCGGCATCGTCAGCCTCAACGGCGCGTTCGTGCCGTTCACGGGCCCCTTCCGCGTCTTCTCGCCGATGGCGAAGTTCCTCGCGTCGACGTCGCTCGCGGCGCGCATCGCGGCGTCGCGCGCGAAGGATCCGCGCGCCGTCAAGCGCGTGCTCGATTCGACCGGGTCGACGATCGATGCGCAAAGCGCCGCGCTCTACGAACGCCTCGTGCGCAGCCCCGCGCACGTGGCTGGCGCGTTGGCGATGATGGCGAGCTGGGACCTCGATGCGCTCTGGCGCGACCTGCCGCGTCTCGACGTGCCGCTGCTGCTCGTGGCCGGCAGCCGCGACGGCACCGTGTCGCCCTCGCAGGCGGACCGCGTGGCCGCGCGCGTTCGGCTTGGCCGTGTCGAGCGCCTGTCGGGGCTCGGCCACCTCGCACACGAGGAATCGCCGGACCGGGTCTGCGCCGCCATCGACGCCTTCTTCTCCCTATCCCCGTGAACGCCTGGGGAGGGAGAGACCGCGCGGAAGCGACTTCAGCAGCGGCTCGTCGTGCGCCCGCAGCCACGCCTCGCCGTCCTCCAGCACCGCGCAGCGAAACGCCTCCGCTGCCGGCGACAGCACCTTGGCCAGCAGGTGCACGATGTTCCACGTCTTCATCACCGGCGTTCCGACCACGTCGAGCCGCGCCACCAATCCGTTCGCGAGCTCCAGACCGACGGTGTGCAGAGACAGGAAGCCGACTCCGAGCCCGGCGCTCACCGCCTGCTTGATCGTCTCGTTGCTCGACATATCCATCGAGATCCTGGGCACGAAGCCGTGCGCGGAGAACGTGTCCTCCATCGCCCGGCGCGTGCCCGAACCGTGCTCGCGGACGATGAACGGTTCCTTGTCGAGCGCCGAGAGTGGTACCTGGTTCCGGCGCGCGAGCGGATGCCCCGGCGGCGCGACGATGACGAACGGATGGGCGGCGAACGCCTCGCTGCGCGTCTGCAACTCGCGCGGCGGCCGCCCCATCACCGCCAGGTCGATCTCGCCTTCGTGCAGCCAGCGCACCAGCTGCTCGCGGTTGCCCGCGACCTGCAGCTTCACGTCGACACCGGGCCGGTCGGCGCACCAGCGCGCCAGCAGGTGCGGCACGAAGTATTTCGCGGTGCTGACGAGGCCGACGTGCAGCGCGCCGGTCTCCACCTTGCGCAGGCGCGCCATAGCGTCTTCCGCTTCTTTCAGCGTTGCCAGCATGCGGCGCGCGTAGACGACGAAGTACTCGCCGGTGGTGGTGAGCGCCACCTGGCGGCCGCGCCGGTCGAGCAGCGGCAGGCCGACCGCGGCCTCGAGTTCCTTGACCTGCATCGTCACCGCCGGCGGCGTCAGGTGCAGCGCCTCGGCCGCGCGCACGAAGCTCTGTCGCCTGGCGACTTCGGTGAACACGCGCAGCTGGCGCAAGGTGACCCGCGATGCGGCACCGGGCCTGATCTCGGTTTTCATTCATCTTTCCTGAATCGAACTGATACGAAGTTTGAATTTACTTTGGATTGGGTCGTTTCTAGAGTCGGTCGCCTGTTGTCGAAGCCCAGGAGCCGCGCCCCGTGAACAAGCCCGTGGAAGACGCCGTCGTCACCGACGCGAAGAAGCGCTACGCCGCCGGCGTGCTCAAGTACAAGCAGATGGGCTACTGGCAGCCCGACTACGAGCCGCTCGACACCGACGTGATCGCGCTGTTCCGCATCACGCCGCAAGAGGGTGTCGATGCCGAGGAATGCGCGGCGGCCGTGGCCGGCGAATCGTCGACCGCGACGTGGACGGTGGTGTGGACCGACCGGCTCACGGCCTGCGAGCTCTACCGCGCCAAGGCCTATCGGGTCGACCCGGTGCCCAACACCGGCGCGGGCACGAAGACCGAGGCCCAGTTCTTCGCCTGGATCGCCTACGACCTCGACCTGTTCGAGGGCGGCTCGATCGCCAATCTCACCGCCTCGATCATCGGCAACGTGTTCGGCTTCAAGGCCGTGAAGGCGCTGCGCCTGGAGGACATGCGCATTCCGGTCGCGTATCTCAAGACGTTCCAGGGCCCGGCCACCGGCATCGTCGCGGAGCGCGAGCGGCTCGACAAGTTCGGCCGCCCGCTGCTCGGCGCCACCACCAAGCCCAAGCTCGGTCTCTCGGGCCGCAACTACGGCCGCGTGGTGTACGAGGGCCTCCGGGGCGGACTCGACTTCATGAAGGACGACGAGAACATCAACTCGCAGCCCTTCATGCACTGGCGCGACCGCTTCCTCTACGTCATGGAGGCCGTGAACCGCGCGAGCGCCGCCACCGGCGAGATCAAGGGCCATTATCTCAACATCACCGCCGGCACGATGGAAGAGATGTACCGCCGCGCCGAATTCGCCAAGGAGCTTGGCTCCGTCATCGTCATGGTGGATCTCATCATCGGCTGGACTGCGATCCAGTCGATCTCGGAATGGTGCCGCCAGAACGACATGATCCTGCACATGCACCGCGCCGGGCACGGCACCTATACGCGGCAGAAGAACCACGGCATCTCGTTCCGCGTCATCGCCAAGTGGATCAGGCTCGCGGGTGTCGACCACCTGCACTGCGGCACCGCCGTGGGCAAACTCGAGGGCGATCCGCTCACGGTGCAGGGCTATTACAATGTCTGTCGCGAAACCCACAACAAGGTGGACCTGCAGCGCGGCATCTTTTTCGATCAGGACTGGGCTGACATCAAGAAGGTAATG
>JBBSPY010000320.1:0-3879 GCA_038258415.1 Burkholderiales bacterium | reverse complement strand
TCGTCGAACACCAGCAGCGTGCCGGTGCGCGACGTGATGTCGCGCAGCTCGCCGAGGAACGCGACCGGCTGCAGGTCGGGGCGGCGACTCTGCACCGGCTCGACCAGCACGGCGGCGAGGTCGTCGGCGTTGGCTTCGATCCAGCGCAACGATTCCGGCGCGCCGTACTCGAGCACGACGACGTTGTCGGCGGCGCTCGGCATGATCCCAGGCGCGGCCGGGAAGGCGCGCATCGACTTCGTGGCGCGGACGATGACCTCGTCGAAGATGCCGTGGTACGCGCCCGAAAAGATCACGATGCGGCTTCGGCCCGTCACGGTGCGGGCGATGCGGACGCAGCCCATCACCGCCTCGGAGCCGGTGTTGCAGAGAGCCGCGCGGTCGAAGCCGGTGAGCTCGCACACCAGCCGCGCCACCGGGCCCGCCAGCGGGTGCTGAGGGCCGATGTCGTAGCCGCTGTCGAGTTGCGCGCGGACGGCGGCGAGCACGAAGTCGGGCTGCCAGCCGAACAGGTTCATGCCGAAGCCGTTCAGCGCGTCGACGTAGGCGTTGCCGTCGATGTCCCACAGTCGAGCACCCTTCGAGCGCTCGACCACGATCTGGTAGGTGATCTCCTTGAACAGCGGGCGGAAGCCGTTGACGACACGGGGGTCGGCGAGATGCGCGCGGTGCTCGGTGGTGTACGCCTTCGACCTCGCCGTGCGCTCGACGTAGCGGCGAATCAGCGCGTCGAGGCGCGCGCGCTGGCGCGGCGTGATCGGCTCCGCACCCGCGCCGTGAATGCGCGCGATCGCACCGAACGCGGTCTTGACGTCGTAGGTGATCGGGGGCGGTGCGTCGGTCGCGGCAGGCACGGTCTGCGGGGCGACCGCGCCGGGTTCGGCGACGCGCTGCGGTGCCGGCTGCTGCGCGCCGAGCGACGCCAGCTGCTGCGCGATCGCGGCCATCTGCAGCTGGATCGCGCCGAGGCTCGCGGCCATCCCGGCGTCGGCAGGAGCGGGCGGTGCCACGACAGCCGCCGATGCGGTTTCGGTCGGCAGGCGATCGTCGAGGTGCGCGGCCAGCGCGTCGAGCGAGCGCAGCGACTCCATCAGCTGGCGGAACGTCACCTCGACCTTGAACGTGCGCCGCACCTGCAACGCGACCTGCGTCAGCGCCAGCGAGTCGAGGCCGAGCTCGACGAAAGCCGCGCCGACCGGCACCTGCGCCATTTCGACACCGGACACGGTCTCGAGCAGCGTCCGCAGCTCGCGAACCAGCCGCTCGCCACGCGCGGCCGACGGTGACGCGTGGACAGCCGCGGGCGCCGACTCGACGCCCATTGCGACGACCCGAGCCATGACGACGACCGGAGGTGCCCCGGAGGCCGGTGGCGCATCGATCCAGTGGCGCCTGCGTTCGAACGGATAGGTGGGCAGGACAATGCGGCGACGCGGCATTCCATCGACTGTTGCCTCGAAGAACGACGCCGTGTCGATGTCCACGCCGAGCGACCAGAGGCGACCTGCCGCGGACAGCACGTTCTCGCGTTCCGGGGCGGCGCCGTTGTCGGCCAGGCTCGCAACCGCCGACATCGCCCGGACGACCTCGACGGACTGCTGGAAAACGAGCCCGGTCAACGTCGCGCGGGGTCCGCATTCGAGGAGCACGGGCTCATCAACGAGCGCGGCGATCGACTCCAGCGCCGCCTGGAAGCGGACCGTCGTGCGCAGGTGGTGCGACCAGTAGGCGGGGTCGGTCGCCTCGGCCTCGCTGAGCAGGCAGCCGGTGAGCGTCGAGACGATGCGCGTGTGCGGCGGATGCAGCGCGACCGCGCGCACCGCGGCTTCGAACGGCGCGACCGCCGCCTCCATCATCTCCGAGTGGAAGGCGTGCGACGTCGCGAGCAGGCGCGTCGCCTCACCCTGCGCGTCCAGCTCGGTCTTCAGCGCGGCAATGGACGCCACCGGCCCGGCGACGACCGACGCCATCGGCGCGTTCTCGGCGGCGATCGACACATCGGCCGGGAGCCGCGACGCGAGCTGCAGCGGCGACATGCGCACCGCCAGCATCGATCCGCCGGGCAAGGCCTGCATCAGCCGCCCGCGCAGCGCCACGAGGCGAGCCGCGTCGGCCAGCGACATCACGCCCGCCAGCACCGCCGCCACGAACTCGCCGACGCTGTGGCCCACGAGCGCTGCGGGCACGAGGCCGGCCGACTGCCACATGCGCGCCAGCGCATAGCACACGGCGAAGAGTGCCGGCTGCGTCACCGCGGTGTCGGCGAGGGCGGCGGCGTCGCCGTCGAACAGCCGTGCGCGCAGATCGGCGGGTGCTTCGTCGGCCATGGCGGCAAGCGCAGCGTCGAGCGCTTCGCGGAACGCCGGCACCGCCGCGTGCAGATCGCGGCCCATGCCGGCGACCTGTGCGCCCTGCCCCGGGAACGCGAAGACGATGCCATTCGATAGGTCGCGCGGCACCCCTCGGGAGGCCTGGGCGGCATCCGGGCCGTCGATCGCACGCAGGCGGGCCACGGCATCGGCATGCGTCGTGGCGACGACGTGAGCACGGAACGGGAAGCGGCTCCTGCCCCTTTGCAGGGTGTGCGCCACGTCGCCGAGGTCGTCGTCCGGATGGGCGGCGAGGTGATCGGCCAGGCGCTCGCGCGCCGCACGCAGCGCGCTCGCGGTCTTCGCCGACAGGAGCAGCAGGTGCGGCCCCACCGAAGCGGGCGCGACTCGAAGTGGCGGCGCCTCTTCCAGCACGGCATGCGCGTTCGTGCCGCCCACGCCGAACGCGCTCACGCCGGCCCGGCGCGGCGTGTCGCCGCGGGGCCAGGGTCGCGCCGTGTCGATGACGCGAAACGGTCCCGCTTCGAATTCGATCACCGGATTGGTGACATCGGCGTGCAGCGACGGCGGCAGCATCTGGTGACGAAGCGCCAGCGTCGTCTTGATCACGCCGGCCACACCGGCTGCGACGACCGTGTGTCCGATGTTGCCCTTGACCGAGCCGATGCCGCAGTACCCGGTGTCGGCCGTGTCTCGCCGGTACGCCCGCGTGAGCGCCTCGACCTCGACCGGGTCACCCAGGGGCGTCGCCGTGCCGTGCGCTTCGACGTAGGAGATGTCGCGCGCATCGACGCCCGCCGCATCCAGCGCCGCCCGGATCACCGCCGCCTGGCCGGCGACGCTGGGCGCGGTGAAGCTGGCCTTGTCGCGCCCGTCGTTGTTGACGGCGACGCTGCGAAGCACCGCGTGTACGGTGTCCCCGTCGGCCAGCGCATCGGACAGTCGGCGCAGCAGCACGACGCCGGCGCCGTCGCTGAACACCGTGCCGGCCGCGTCGGCCGAGAACGGCCGCGTGCGCCCGTCGGGCGACAGCATGCCGCCCGGCTCATGGCGGTAGCCGCTCCTCGGCGGGCACGTGACGGCCGCACCGCCCGCCAGCGCGAGATCGCACTGGCCGCTGCGCAGGCTCGTCATGGCCTGCGCAATGGCGACCAGCGATGTCGAACACGCCGTGTGGACGCTGATCGCCGGACCCGTCAGATCGAGCCGGTGGGCCACGCGGGTGGCGACGTAGTCCTTCTCGTTGCCGAGCATCACCTGGAACTCGCCAGCCGCAGCGACGATGTCGGGCCGCGTGGCGAGGTGACGCTGCCAGTACGTCGCGTTGTACATGCCGGCGAACACGCCGACCGTGCGCTGCGCCTCGATCTCGCGGTCGGGCGGGTGGCCGGCGCGTTCCAGGCAGTCCCAGGACAACTCGAGCAGGATGCGCTGCTGCGGGTCGAGGAGATCGGCTTCGCCCGGCGGGATGCCGAAGAAGGCGGCGTCGAACTGTTCCACGCCGTCGAGCACGCCGCGCGCGGCGACGTAGTCCCGATCGGCGACAAGC
>JBBSPY010000319.1:0-3909 GCA_038258415.1 Burkholderiales bacterium | reverse complement strand
TTCGGAGCCGTAGCCCGAGTCCTTCACGCCGCCGAACGGCACCTCCGGGATGCCGAGGCCGACGTGGTTGATCGAGATCATCCCCGTCTCGACGGCGTTGGCGATCGCGTTCGCCGTCTTCGCCGATTTCGTCCACGCGTAGGCGGCGAGGCCGAAGGGCAGGCGGTTGGCTTCGGTCACCGCGTCGTCGAACGACTTGAACGGGTTGATGATCGCCATGGGCCCGAACGGCTCCTCGTTCATCGCCTTCGCGTCGTTCGGCAGTTCGGTGACGACCGTCGGCTCGTAGAAGTTGCCCTTGTCGCCGATGCGATGACCACCCGTCTTCACCTTGCCGCCGTGCTTTGTCGCGTCTTCGACGTTGGCGTCCATCGCCGCATTGCGGCGCGGGTTGGCGAGCGCGCCCATGTTGATGCCGCTTTCCAGCCCGTCGCCGACCTTGAGCTTCTTCGTGTTGGCGACAAAATGCTCGACGAAGCTGTCGTAGATGCCCTCCTGCACGAGAAATCGCGTCGGCGAGATGCACACCTGCCCGGCGTTGCGAAACTTGCTCGCCGCCATGACCTTGGCTGCCACCGCAGCGTCGGCATCGTCGAACACGATCACCGGTGCGTGGCCACCGAGCTCCATCGTCGCGCGCTTCATGTGCGCGCCTGCCATCGCCGCGAGCTGCTTGCCGACGACCGTCGAGCCGGTGAACGAGATCTTGCGGATGACCGGATGGGGGATCAGGTACGACGAGATCGTGGCCGGGTCGCCGTAGACGAGGCCGATCGTCCCGGGGGGCACGCCGGCGTCGGCGAAGGCGCGAACCAGCTCGGCCGGCGACGCCGGCGTTTCCTCGGGCGCCTTGACGATGATCGAGCAGCCGGCCGCGAGCGCCGCCGACAGCTTGCGCACGATCTGGTTGATCGGGAAGTTCCACGGCGTGAACGCCGCCACCGGCCCGACGGGCTCCTTGACGACGAGCTGGTAGATGCCTTCGCCGCGCGCCGGGATCACGCGACCGTAGGCGCGGCGCGCCTCCTCGGCGAACCAGTCGATGGTGTCGGCGCCGTTGAGGATCTCGCCCTTCGCCTCGGCCAGGGTCTTGCCCTGCTCCATCGTCATGAGGCGGGCGATCAAGTCGACCCGCTCGCGCAGCAGGTCGGCAGCCTTGCGCATCATCTTCGAGCGCTCGTAGGCGCTGATCTTCTTCCAGGTGCGAAAGCCCGTGTCGGCGGCGTCGAGCGCGTGGTCGAGATCGGCCTGCTCGGCGAAGGCGAGGGTGCCGATCGTGTCGCCGCTGGCGGGGTTGACGACGGGGATGGTGCGGCCCGAGCGGGCGTTCATCCACTCGCCGGCGATGTAGAGCTGGGTGTTGGGATAGAGGCGTTGGTCCATGGGTTCGGTGCGTGCGTGCTCAACAGTGATCGATCGTCGATTCTGCTCCGTCGAGATATCAGGGTTCACACGGCCGCAGTTCGATGACATCGCCGTTGCCGGCGCGCGGGGCGAGCTCAGCCAGCGGTTGGCACGAGCCGCCATGGCAGAGGCGGTAGCCGGCGGTGTAGATCGAGTGCGTCAGGCGCAGCTCGGGAAGGGGCGGCAAATGCGGGTCGTAGTGCCACACGCCATGCTCGAAACGGCTTCCGGCCGGAGCTTCCATCCCGGCGCCGCTGCCGCGCACGCGCGCCTCGATGAGCACGAGCGAACGGCCCTCGACGCGGTAGTCCTCTTCCCAGAGGATCTTCTCGATCGAGTGCGTCCAGGCGAGGGTGAAGGTGTCGAGGGCGAGCGCCACCACCAGCCCGCCAGCAGCGACGCAGACGGGCATCAGCGGGCCGTCAACACACCGTCGGCTCAGGCGGCGGGTGCAGGCGCCAGAGCTTTGCGCCCCGACCACACGTTCCACGCGATCACGATCGCGGCCAGGCCGAAGCCGAGCTCGTCGGTGATCGGCACGGCCGCCACCAAGAGCCCCGCGGCGACGACCGCGGCCACCCGCGGCACGGTGCCCATCGGGCCGCGCAGGTAGCCGATCACCGCGGCGCCCCACATCACCACCGCGAGGATCGCCTTGAACGCGACGTAGGCGACGCTGATCCACGTCCAGTTGCCCTGCAGCATCAGCGATGGGTCGTAGATGGCGATGTAAGGCACCGCGAAACCGGCGATCGCGATCTGCGTCGCCTTGATGCCGGTCTTCATCGGCGACGCTTTCGAGATCGACGCCGCGGCGAACGCGGCCAGCGCCACCGGTGGCGTCAGGTCGGCCATGATCCCGAAGTAGAAGACGAACATGTGGCTGACGATCAGCGGCACGCCGAGCTTGAGCAGCGCTGGCGCCGCGATCGAGCTGGTGATGATGTAGTTCGGGATCGTCGGGATGCCCATGCCGAGGATCAGGCAGACGAGCATCGTCAGCACCAGCGACAGGAACAGGCTGGTCTCGCCGACGGCGAGGATGAAGCCGGCGAAGCTCGACGCCGCGCCCGTCAGCGTGAGCACGCCGATGATCACGCCGACCACCGCGCAGGCGATGCCGACGCCGAGCGCCTGCTTGGCACCGTCGACGAGGCTCGCGCGCAGCGACAGCAGTGTCTTGCGGCCGCCCTTGATGAAGAAGCACGCGGCGACCAGCACCCCGATCAGCAGCAGGATCGGCTGGATGCCCCACTGCAGGAACGAGGAGGCGCCGATGCCGACGGCGAGCCAGAAGGCGTAGCGAAACGCCGTCTGCGAGACCCGCGCGGCCAGCGCCGTGCCGAGCACGAGGATCGCGGTCAGCGCCAGCCCGACCATGCCGGCGAACATCGGCGTGAAGCCGTGGAACAGCATGTAGACGAGCGCGGCCAGCGGCAGCACGAGGTGCCAGTGCTCGGCGAGCGCCTTCCAGGGGTTCGGGCACTGATCCTTTGGCATGCCCGTCAGGTTCTTGCGGCCCGCCTCGAGGTGGACCATGAGGAAGGCGGTGAGGTAGTAAAGGAACGCCGGGATGACGGCCGCCTTGACGATGTCGGCGTACGGCACGTTGAGCGTCTCGGCCATGATGAACGCGACGGCGCCCATCACCGGCGGCATGATCTGCCCGCCCATGCTCGACGTGGCTTCCACGGCGCCGGCGAAGACCGGCGAGTAGCCGAATCGCTTCATCAGCGGAATCGTGAACTGGCCGACGGTGAGCACGTTGGCCACGCCGGATCCCGAGATCGTCCCCATCAGGCCCGACGAGATCACCGCGACCTTCGCCGGCCCGCCGGTGGTGTGGCCGACGAGGCCGAGCGCGAGGTCGTTGAACAGCTTGATCATCCCGGCGTGTTCGAGGAAGGCGCCGAACAGGATGAACAGGAAGATGTAGGTCGCCGAGACCAGCGTCGGGATGCCGAAGATGCCCTCGGTGCCGAAGGCGAGCTGGTCGACGATCTGCGAGTACGCGTACGGCCGGTGCGCGAGCTCGCCCGGCAGGTACTGACCGAACAGGCCGTAGAGCAGGAAGATCGCGCAGACGATCGGCAAGGCGATGCCGAGCACGCGCCGGGCCGCCTCGAAGACGAGCACGACGATCGCGGTGCCGACGACGATGTCGGTCATGGTCGGGTCGCCGGCGCGCTGGATCAGATCGGCCTCGAAGAACCACTGGTAGAAGCCGAGCGCGAAGCCGCCGAACGCCAGTGCCCAGTCGAACGCCGGAATCCGTGTTGCCTGGCGGCCGCGCTTGACCAGCGGGTAGAGCAGGAAGATCAGCAGCAGCAGGAAGCCGACATGCAACGATCGCATGATCAGGCTCGACAGCGGCGCGAAGGCCGCGACCGTGAGCTGGTAGGCCGAGAACAGCAGCGCGCATGCGCCGACGAACGCGAACGCCGCGCTGCCGAGGCGGCGCTGCATCCCGTGCTCCTGGAACTCGTCCGAGGCTGCCGTCTCGCC
>JBBSPY010000318.1:0-3925 GCA_038258415.1 Burkholderiales bacterium | reverse complement strand
GCATCACCTCGGCGGCGCTGCCCGGCAGCACGTCGAGCACGCAGAAGACGACCACCGAGGCGACCAGCAGCGTGGCCACGAGGCTGGCAAAGCGCCTGAGGAGGAACGAGCGGATGACGGAGCCCTGGTCGATGCGAAGCGCGATGATGGCGGACTTCGCGCGCACCGGAGCCGCCCCATGACCATCCTCATCCCGTTCGCCACGGACCGCGTGTTCATCGCCGGCGAGTGGACTGCACCGCGCTCGGGCAAGACGCTCGCGCTCGACGATCCGTCGGACGGCACTGTGCTCGCACGCATCGCCCGTGGCGGTGCCGACGACATCGAGGCCGCGGTCGCCGCCGCGCGCGATGCGGTCGACGGCGTCGGCGCCGTGGGTGGCGGCCCGCGTTGGGGCGCGCTGGCCGCCGTCGACCGCGGCCGCGTGATGGCGGCGATCGCGAAAAGGGTTCTCGACAACGTCGACCTGCTCGCCGAGCTCGAGGTGCACGACGTCGGCAAGCCGCGCAAGCAGGCACGCGCCGATGCCATCGCGCTCGCCCGCTACTTCGAGTTTTACGCCGGCGCCTGCGACAAGGTGCACGGCGAGACGCTGCCGTTCGCCGCCGGCTACACCGCGCTGACGCTGCGCGAGCCGCATGGCGTCACCGGCCACATCGTGCCGTGGAACTACCCGATGCAGATCGTCGGCCGCAGCGTCGGCGCGGCGCTGGCGATGGGCAACGCATGCGTGCTGAAGCCGGCCGAGGAAGCGTGCCTCACGGTGCTCGCGTTCGCGCGCATCTGCGCCGAGGCGGGGCTGCCGCCGGGCGCGCTCAACGTCGTCCCGGGCCTCGGCGAAGAAGCGGGCGCCGCGCTGGCCGCGCACCCCGGCATCGACCACGTGTCGTTCACCGGTTCGGTCGCGACCGGCGCGCTGGTGCAGGCCGCGGCCGCGCAGAACGCCGTGCCGGTCACGCTCGAGCTCGGCGGCAAGAGCCCGCAACTCGTGTTCGCCGATGCTGACCTGGACGCGGCGCTGCCGCACCTGATCAACGCCGGCATCCAGAACGCGGGGCAGACATGCTCGGCTGCGTCGCGCATCCTCGTCGACAAGGCGGTCTACGCCGAAGTTCGCGACCGGATGGCGGAGCGCTACCGGCAGCTGCGCGTCGGCCGCGCCGCCGACGACCTCGACGTCGGGCCGCTCGTCTCGGCGCGGCAGAAGAACGTCGTGACACGCTACCTCGACCTCGCGCGCTCGGGCGGCCTCGCCTTCGCCGGCGAAGGTCGCATCGTCGACGGCGCGCCGCGCGGCGGTCACTACGTCGCGCCGGTCCTGGTCGACGACGTGCCGGCCGACCACGCCATCGCGCAGGAGGAGATCTTCGGTCCGGTGCAGGCGCTCATCGCGTTCGACGGGGAAGCGGAAGCGGTGCGCATCGCCAACGGCACGAAGTTCGGCCTCGTGGCCGGCGTGTGGACGCGCGACGGCGGTCGCCAGCTGCGCGTCGCACGCGCGCTCAGGTGCGGCCAGGTGTTCGTCAACAACTACGGCGCCGGCGGCGGCGTCGAGCTCCCGTTCGGCGGCGTGAAGCACTCGGGGCACGGGCGCGAGAAGGGTTTCGAGGCGCTGTACGGCTTCTCGACACTGAAGACCATCGCCATCCACCACGGTTGAAGGAGCAGACAGCATGCGACTCGAAGGCAAGATTGCCATCGTCACCGGCGCCGCGTCGGGGTTCGGCGAGGGCATCGCCCGCAAGTTCGTGGCCGAAGGCGCGAGAGTCGTCGTCGCCGACCTCGACGAAGCGAAGGCGAAGGCCGTCGCCGCGTCGCTCGGCGACCACGCGCTCGCGGTGCGCGCCGACGTCACCCTCGCCGGCGACGTCAAGGCGATGGCCGACGCCGCGCACGCGCGCTTCGGCGGCCTCGACATTCTCGTCAACAACGCCGGAATGGGTCACCTGCCGCAGCCGCTCGAAGCGCTCGACGAGGACACCTTCGACCGCATCCTCGCCGTCAACGTCAAGGCGATCTACCTTGCCGCGAAGGAAGTCGTGCCTCGCTTCAAGGCGCAGAAGGGTGGCGTCATCCTGAACATGGCGAGCACCGCCGGCGTGAGCCCGCGGCCGCGACTGGCCTGGTACAACGCGAGCAAGGGCTGGGTCATCACGGCGACGCGCTCGATGGCCGTCGAGCTGGCGCCATTCGGCATCCGCGTCGTCGCGCTGAACCCGGTGGCGGGCGAGACGCCGATGCTCGCGACCTTCATGGGCGAAGACACGCCGGCGGTCCGCGCGAAGTTCCTTGCGTCGATCCCGATCGGCCGCTTCTCGACGCCCGAAGACATGGGCAACGCCGCATGCTTCCTGTGCAGCGACGAGGCGTCGATGATCACCGGCGTGGCAATGGAGGTCGACGGCGGGCGTTGCATCTGACGTGGCGCCGATGCGTCTTGCCGGCGAGGTCTTCCTCGTCTTTCTCAAGCTGGGACTCACCTCGTTCGGAGGCCCGGTCGCCCACCTCGGCTACTTTCACACCGAGTTCGTCGAGCGACGACGCTGGTTCGGCGACGCGGCCTACGCCGACCTCGTCGCCCTGTGCCAGCTTCTGCCAGGCCCGGCGAGCAGCCAGGTCGGCATGGCGATCGGCTGGTCGCGCGCTGGATGGCTGGGGGCGCTTGCCGCCTGGTTGGGGTTCACGCTGCCGTCGGCGTTGCTGCTGGTCGCGTTCGCTGGTGGCTACGCGCGTTGGGGCGCGGAATTGGCGCCAGCCGCCCACGGTCTCGTCGCCGCCGCGGTGGCCGTCGTCGCCGTCGCCGTGGTCGGGATGGGGCGAACGCTGTGTCCGGACCGCCTCAGGGCCGGCATCGCGGTCGGCGCGGCGATCACGATGCTGGCGGTGGCAGGACGCTGGGCGACGCCGGCCTCGGTCGGCGTCCTTGCGGTGGGCGCCGCGTTCGGCGTGCGCTTCCTCCACCTGAGCGCCGTCACGCCGAACGGCAACGAGCCTGTCGAGACAGCGACGGCATCGAACGGCATCCGTCGGCGCACCGGCCTCGTGTGGCTCGCCGTGTTCGCCGTCCTGCTCGTCGGCCTCCCGACCCTCGCCGGCGCGACCGGCAGCGACGCGATTCGCCAGGTCGCGACCTTCTACCGCGCCGGCGCACTCGTCTTCGGTGGCGGGCACGTCGTCCTGCCCTGGCTCGAGGCCGGCGTGGTCGGCTCGGGCTGGGTGCCGGTGGAGACCTTCCTTGCCGGCTACGGTGCGGCGCAGGCCGTACCGGGGCCACTTTTCACGTTTGCCGCCTACCTCGGGGCGGTGATGCCATCGCCGTCGGGGGCTGGCCTCGGCGGCATCGCCTGGGCCGCGGCGATGCTGGTCGCGATCTTCCTTCCGGCGGCGCTGCTCGTCTTCGCGGCGTTGCCGTTCTGGGACGGGCTGCGACGCAGCCCGATCGCACGACGTGCCCTTGCCGGCGTCAACGCCGCGGTTGTCGGGCTGCTGGCCGCCGCGCTGATCGATCCGCTGGCCGTGGCCGCCTTGCGAACGCCGGCTGATGTCGTCCTCGTTGCCACGGCATTCGCGCTGCTGCAATGGGGGCGATGGCCGCCTGTGGGCGTGGTGGGGCTCTCAGCCGTCGGCGGCTGGCTGCTGGCGAGCGGCTGAGAGGCCGAAACGCCGGAACGCCTCACGCCTCCTGTCGGCCGCGTCGCGGCGTCGATTCGGGTTGCGCTGCGCGGCGCGAAATCCGCAGTGGCGCGCTGGCGTCAGCGCGCTGCGGCCATCGCCTCGTCGACGACCTCGATCCAGTGCCGAACCGGTATCCCGGTGCCGCTTTGCAGGTGCTGGATGCAGCCGATGTTGGCCGAGACGATCGCGTCCGGCCGGGTCGCTTCGAGGTGGCCGAGCTTGCGGTCGCGCAACGGATAGGCGATCTCGG
>JBBSPY010000317.1:0-3930 GCA_038258415.1 Burkholderiales bacterium | reverse complement strand
CGCCGATCGGCGGGCTCTTCCTCGCCACCGGCCACGGCACGCTCGGCTGGACGATGGCGGCGGGTACGGCGCGGCTGATTGCCGACGTGGTGTCCGGTCGCGAGCCCGAGATCGACCTCCAGGGGTTGACGATCGCCCGCTACGGAGGCGCCGTGCGCACGGCGCGGTGTGTGGCGGTGGGTCGCTCAACGTGGAGCACGAGGTCGCTAGGCGGAGTGGTCGAATCCGCTCGGTGGCGGATCGGCCCACGGTCCGGCGACCAGCGCGGGATGCGCCGCTTCGTAGCCGACCGCGAATTCCGTCGCTTCGGTGCCGTCGCTGTCGTGGACCCGAAGGGCTCTGGCGGCTGCCGCTGCTCCCCCGGAGAAATACCAGCGCTTCACGTCGTCGACCCAATCGGAATCGTTGCTCATGTCGTTCTCGCCGATGCTTGGAAGGGGTGTCGGAACTGTCGATGGCCTGCCGTGACCTCACTATCGGCCGACCGGGGTGGGCGCGGTAGGAACGAACCGACAGTCGGGCGCGCGCAGTTTTCCGGCGGAGGCCAATCCGTCACGCGTGGCGTCAAGCGGCGACGAGCGGTCACGGCGTTATCGTCGCCGACCGAGGTGACCGAGCCATGACATCCACTCCATCGCGCATTCACATCGGCATCGGCGGCTGGACCTTCCCGCCATGGCGCGACAACTTCTATCCCGCCGGGCTGCCGCACGCCAAAGAGTTGGCGTACGCCGCCGAGCGCCTCACGGCGATCGAGATCAACGCGACCTACTACCGCCTGCAGTCGGCCGCGAGCTTCGCGAAGTGGCGCGACAACACGCCCGAGCGCTTCGTGTTCGCCGTGAAAGGCTCGAGGTACGTCACCAACCGGCGCGTGCTCGCCGAGGCGGGCGAATCGCTGCAACGGTTCATGTCCAGCGGCTTGATCGAGCTCGGCGACAAGCTCGGTCCGATCGTCTGGCAGTTCGCGACGACCAAGGTGTTTGATGCCGCGGACTTCGGCGCCTTTCTGCGCCTGTTGCCGCGCGAGCTCGGCGGCAGGGCCCTGCGCCATGCAGTCGAGGTTCGGCACCCGTCGTTCGTCTGCGAGGCGTTCGTCGAGCTCGCCCGGGCGCATCGCGTCGCATGCGTGTTCGCCGACTCCGACGATCACCCATCGTTCGCCGACCTAAGCGCGGACTTCGTCTACGCGCGACTGATGAAGACGTTGGCCGATGAGCCGACCGGCTACCCAGCTGAGCGGATCGCGTTCTGGTCGGATGCGGCAACGCGGTGGGCAACCGGCGGCGATCTCGCCGAACTGCCGCATGCCGCTGCTGCGACTGCAGCGATGAAGCCGCGGGACGTCTACGTCTTTTTCATCAGCGGCGCGAAGGAGCGTGCTCCTGGCGCGGCGATGGCCACGCTCGCCGCCTTGGGAGGCTACGCCACTCGCGTGTGAGAAAGCCCCTCGACCCGCCCTGGGGGGGGTCGGAGGGGCTGAGGTTAAACGGCCGCGCCGGGCGGCCGCTCATCGACTAGGCGCCTCGATTGCGACCGAAGAGGAACGCTGCGATGGCCAGGATGACGAAGACCACGAACAGGATCTTGGCGATGCCGGCGGCGCCGGCTGCGATGCCACCGAAGCCGAACAGCGCGGCGATCAGGGCGATGACGAAGAAGACGACGGCATAGTGAAGCATGGTGGTGGACTCCTGGTTGCGCCCGGTTCGGGGTACCGAACGTCCAATGGCGTGGAACCATCATGGACGTGGCGGCCGGCCGCGCGGATAGGTCGCGCAGCAGCGAAGGTGTCGGGTCGCCTCGGTGCGGTGTGTCGGACGCTTCCGACGGGCCGGGCGCGGGGCCGGTGAAACGAAGAGCTGCAAACCGCGTCAGCGTTCACGCCCGCCGCCGTGTCGCGACCGGGGCGCGTCCGAAGATATCCGGTGCCGAGGAAACGCCGGGAGATGTGAGTGAACGCAACCGAGATCGCCATCTACGCCGTCGAGACGAGGGCGATCATCCACATCCTGTGGGGGCTCCTGCTCATCACATCCATCACGCTGGTGAGCGTGCTGGTCATGCACGTGCTGCTGCGCCTGAAGCTGCGCACGGCCAAGCGACGAGAGGCCCAGTTCGCTCGGCACATCGCGTCGAAGGCCGAGGACGTGGCGCGCCTCGAGGCGCGGGTTGCCGAGCTGGCACCGGCCGAGTCGGGCTACGAGGAAGCGAAGGCCGAAGCGAAACGGCTCGAGGCGATCCGCGCCAAGACCGAGCAGCGACTCGTCAAGCAGAACGCCGAAGTCGATCGGCTGCGGGCCAAGCTCACCGCGCAAGGCGCCGAGCTCGCGCACCTGCGCGCGTTGGTCGAGCACGTCGGCGACGTGTGAGCGGGGCAGACTGGCTACATGCTCCTGCGGTACTGCCCGCCGACCTCGAACAGCGCGTCGGTGATCTGGCCTAGCGAGCAGACACGCACCGCGTCCATCAGCACGGCGAATACGTTGCCGTTGTCGATCACGGTCGTCTTCAGTTGCTCGAGCATCGCCGGCGCTTCGCCCGCGTGGTCGGCATGGAAGTCGGCGAGGCGCGTGAGCTGACCCTGCTTTTCGGCCTCGGTCGAACGCTGCAGTTCGACGTGCCCGGGCGCCTCGTCGCCCTTCGGGTTGCGGAAGGTGTTGACGCCGACGATCGGGTACTCCCCGGTGTGTTTGAGCATCTCGTAGTGCATCGACTCTTCCTGGATCTTGCCGCGCTGGTAGCCCGTCTCCATCGCGCCGAGCACGCCGCCGCGTTCGGCGATGCGTTCGAACTCCGCGAGCACCGCCTCTTCGACCAGCTCGGTCATCTCGTCGATGATGAAAGCGCCCTGGTTCGGGTTCTCGTTCTTCGCGAGGCCCCACTCGCGGTTGATGACGAGCTGGATCGCCATCGCCCGGCGAACGCTGTCCTCGGTCGGCGTCGTGATCGCCTCGTCGAAGGCGTTGGTGTGCAGCGAGTTGCAGTTGTCGTAGATGGCGATCAGTGCCTGCAGCGTGGTGCGGATGTCGTTGAACTGCACCTCCTGCGCGTGCAGGCTGCGCCCGCTCGTCTGCACGTGGTACTTGAGCTTTTGCGAGCGTTCGTTGGCGCCGTATCGCTCGCGCATGGCCACCGCCCAGATGCGCCGCGCCACGCGGCCCATCACCGTGTACTCCGGATCCATGCCGTTGGAGAAGAAGAACGACAGGTTGGGCGCGAAGTCGTCGATCTTCATGCCGCGCGCCAGATACGCCTCGACGAAGGTGAAGCCGTTGGAGAGCGTGAAGGCGAGCTGGCTGATCGGGTTGGCGCCGGCCTCGGCGATGTGATAGCCCGAGATCGAGACCGAGTAGAAGTTCTTGACGTCGTGCGCGACAAACCATTCGGCGATGTCGCCCATCACCTTGAGCGAGAACTCGGTCGAGAAGATGCAGGTGTTCTGGCCCTGGTCCTCCTTGAGGATGTCGGCCTGCACGGTGCCGCGCACGTTGGCCAGCGCCCAGGCGCGGATCTTCTGCGCCTCGTCGTCGGTCGGCTCGCGCCCGTTGTCGGCCTCGAACCTGTCGAGGTTCTGGTCGATGGCGGTGTTCATGAACATCGCCAGGATCGTCGGCGCCGGGCCGTTGATCGTCATCGACACCGAGGTCGCAGGGTCGGTCAGGTCGAAGCCGCCGTAAAGCACCTTCATGTCGGCCAGCGTCGCGATCGAGACGCCCGAGTTGCCGACCTTGCCGTAGATGTCGGGGCGCAGCGCCGGATCGTGGCCGTAGAGCGTGACGGAATCGAACGCCGTGGAGAGGCGCTTCGCGGGCATGCCTTCGGAGAGGAGCTTGAAGCGGCGATTGGTCTTGAACGCGTCGCCCTCGCCGGCGAACATGCGGGTCGGGTCCTCGTTCTCTCGCTTGAACGCGAAGGTGCCGGCGGTGT
>JBBSPY010000316.1:0-3939 GCA_038258415.1 Burkholderiales bacterium | reverse complement strand
CGCAGAACCTGCTGCTGCCCTTGCCGCGCCATTCAGCGTGGCGCCAGCGCAGGCGTCTAGCTGCCCGATGTGCTCCAAGCCCATGGTTCGGCGTACTGCAAAACGAGGGGCGAACGTAGGCGGCGAGTTCTGGGGCTGCACCGGCTACCCGGCATGCCGTGGAAAGCGATCAATCAGCTGACGCCAAGGACGCCGATGACGCTGCCCGACGGCCTCTATGACCTGTTGCTGACCGAGAGACTGGCCCGATCACTCGACGCTGTCGACCCGGCCAGCTCGGATGTGTTGGCGCTCAAGAGCGGCGGCGCCGCCGAGTTCCTGTCCGATGTCATCACACGGCAGCTCGCGGTCATCCTTGACGATGTCGGCGGCGACGCCTCCGACAAGGCGAGCCGGCAACTTGAGCTGGTCAACGAAATGCTGGTGACGCTGATCGACGACTTCGGCATATGCCGCCGAGCCTTCGCCTCCGCCCCGGCTTGCGTGTACGAGTTCCGGAACGGGGGCGCGATGATGGACGCCGTTGCCCAGCCGTGCCTGAGGCCACCAGGTCTACGCTTCGGCGGACACCCTCTCCGCCAGCCGCCCCTGATCCAAGCGCCCGCGCCCCTTCAGGCCGCCACGGTCCGCCTCGCCGGCGTGGGCCGGTCCATCCGCCAGGTCTGGTAGCGCAACGCGCCCAGGGCGCCGACCACGATCGACGCCACCGCGAGCAGGCTGCCGATGCTGAGCGTCGACAGTCCCGAAATGCCCTGGCCGATGGTGCAGCCGAGTGCCGTCACGCCGCCGACCCCCATCATCGCCCCGCCGACGATGTGCCGGCCGAGGTCGGCCGCGTCGGCGAAGCCCTCGACGTGGAAGCTGCGCGTGGCCAGCGCGTAGGCGCCGGCGCCGAGCGCCACGCCGACGGTCGACACGATGCCCACCGTGAGCGCCTTCGACGTGTCGCTCAGGAAGAGCACGTAGTCCGACGCGTAGCTCACCGCCGAGACGAAGCTGAGCGCCTCCATGCGGTGCGAGTTCGTGGCCACGAAGGTCGGCTCCAGCGTCAACGGGTTCTCGGCCACGAAGCCGAGCACGCCCGACACCCACCAGGCGGCCACGACGCAACCGCCGATGCCGAGGCCGCCGAGCAAAAGGTCGGCCGTGCGCGTGTCTCGCGGCGCGATTCCGGCCACCAGCAGCGCACCGCCGAGCGCGAGACCGAGCACGCCGGCGAGCGTGGTCGCGCCGACACCGGTGAGGCGCGCGAAGACGTGCGGCAGGTCTTGGCCGCCGGCCAGCTCCACGTGGACGCTGTCGAGCCACTCCACGCGCACGATCGCGGTGGCGCCCTTGAGCGTCGCGAAGCCGGCGAAGGCGACGACGAGAAGCACGACGACCGACTTGAGGTTGCCGGAACCGGCGCGCATCAGGTTCTTGCTCGTGCAGCCCGACGCGAGCACCATGCCGAAGCCGAACAGCAGCCCGCCGACGATGGCCGACAGCCACAACAGCCGCGGCGCGGCGTAGATGCTGTCGGCGGCGCGCACGAGGCCGAACGCCGCGATGAGGTTGAAGCCGACGATCGCCGTGCCGGCGGCAACGAGCCACATCCGCATCCGCGCGGCGTCGCCCATCAGGGCCATGTCGGTGATCGCGCCCATCGTGCAGAACCGCGTGCGCTGGCCGATGGCCCCGAAAGCGAGCCCGATCGCGAAGGCGGCCGCGAGGACGAGCCGGGTCGTGTGCTGGAGATCCGCTTCGGTCAAGGCGTCAGGGCCGGATGTAGGCGTAGCCCTGCTGCTGCTTGCGCACGAGCTCGACGACCCCAGCGGGAACGTAGCCGATGTCGGGCAGCATGTCGGCGTAGACGAGCTTCATCGCGTGCATGGTGTTCTCGCAGGCCACGACCTTGACGCCGTTCTTGAGCGCGTCGGCGATGTGCTGCGCGACCGGCGAGTCGCCCTTGAGCATGCTGATCGCCGGACCGTAGACCACGACCTCGATGTCGCTCACGTCGTCGGGCAGCGCGGTCTGGAAGTTGCGCACGTTGTTCAGCGTGAGGTTCCACTTGCCGGGGTCGCGATCGCTGACCTGGAACACCACCTTGTTGCGCTCGGGCGGAGCGGGCTCGGCGGCTTGGGCGCGTGTCAGCACAGCGGTGGTGGCGGCGAGGCCTGCGCCGAGGGTGAAGAGGCGGCGTGAATTCGGCTGCATGCGGGTCTCCTGGATGACGAGGCGAACGGAGAAGGAACAGCTCCGGCGCTCGGAGAAGCGGCGATTGTCGGAGAAAGACGGACTCGCCGCTCAGACCCGGCCGGCGGCGGCGCGGGCCGCAGCGAGCGCCGTGGCGATGCGCTGCTCGAGGTAGACGCCGAAGTAGTCGCGCGAGAGGCCGACGATCGGCTTCGCGAGCGAACGCCCCGACGCGTCGAAGAACAGGACGGTCGGGGCGAAGCGAACGTCTTCCACGGCGGCGAAGCGCCGCTGCGTCGTCTCGCGGCCGCTCCAGTCGCGCAGCGGCAGGTCGGCGTCGATCCGCGACTCGGCAACGGTGATGCCCGGGCGGCGTTCGGCCAGAAGGGGGCGCAGGTAGTGCTCCCGCATCTCGGCGCAGAACTCGCAGTTTGCCTGCGAGAACAGGACGACGACGACGCCGCCGGGGCGGGCTTCGAGGCGGCTCGGCAACGGCGCGGCTTCGGGCATTCCCGGATTAGACGGCGGCGAACGGCGCGCGTCCACCGTGGGGGCAAACACGGATACAGCATATGAGCAGATGCTCATACATTCCGACCCATGGCCGAACGCACGCATCGCAGCACGAGGCAACCGCCCGACGACGGCATGAACGACGTGTTCGAGTCGGTGGCCAGCTACTTCCTCGTGCTCGCCGAGCCGGCGCGGCTGCGCATCCTGCACTGCGTGTGCCGGCAGGAACGTACCGTGAGCCAGATCGTGGCCGAGACCGGGCTCACCCAGAGCAACGCCTCCCGCCACCTCAACCTGATGTTCCGCATGGGGGCGCTGCGGCGCCGCCGCGAAGGCGCGCAGGTGTACTACGGCGTGGCCGACTCGACGCTCACCGACGTCTGCCGGGCCGTCTGCGTCCGTGTCTCGGCGGAGCTCGACGAGAAGCCTCGCCTGAAGCGCAGCGTTCACGGCCTGATCCGGGAGCTCACCCCCGCCTAGGATGAGCGTGCAGGACCATCGCGCATCGGGGCGCATCCGCAAGGCGCCCGAGAACCATCTGCCGCCCGACGCGATCGAGCGGGCACGCAAGGCCCGCCGCCGGTTCATGGGAACGGCACTGGCGCTCGGTGCCGGAACCGCGGGCGCCGCGACGGCGGGCATTGGCAACGGCGACCCGAACATCCTCGAGCTACCCGCGCACTCCAGGGGCCTCGGCCTGCCGGTGGCCAGCAGCGGCTACGGGTCGCCGTCGAAGTGGGAGCGCAACGTCCAGCGTCGCCAGAGCCCGGGCCTCACGCAGGTGCCGCAGGCCTCGGTGTCGTTCTGTCCGCTGCAGTCGCTGTTCGGCATCATCACGCCCAACGGCCTGCACTTCGAACGCCACCACCAGGGCTGGTGGGACATCGACCCGACGAAGCATCGCCTGATGCTGCACGGGATGGTGAAGGAGCCCCGCGTCTTCACCATGGACGATCTGATGCGGCTGCCACAGGTCTCGCGCATCCACTTCATCGAGTGCGGCGCCAACAGTGCGATGGAATGGGCGAACTCGGCCCTGCCGAGCGTGCAGTACACGCACGGGATGCTGTCGTGCTGCGAGTTCACGGGTGTCGCGCTGTCGACGCTGCTCGACCTGTGCGGTGCCGACACGAAGCGCGGCCGCTACGTGCTCGCCGAAGGTGCCGACGGGTCGTCGATGACGCGCACGCTGCCGATGGCCAACGCGCTCGACGACATCCTGGTCGCCTGGGGCATGAACGGCGAGAT
>JBBSPY010000315.1:0-3956 GCA_038258415.1 Burkholderiales bacterium | reverse complement strand
CGGCGCGCACCGCCAGCGCGCCCGGGGTCGGCGGCGCGGCGCAGCGGTTCGCGATCGGCGACGACATTCCGGCGCAGTGGTGGGAGCTGTTTCGCTCCGAGCCGCTCGACCGCCTGGTACGCACGGCGCTGACGCGCAGCCCGACGCTCGCCTCGGCGCAGGCGGCGCTGCGCCAGGCGCAGGAGAACTACAACGCCGACGCCGGCCAGCGTCTCCTGCCGAGCCTCAACGGCCAGCTCGGCGCCACGCGACAGCGCCTCTCGGCGGTGCAGGGTGCCGTGCCCGGCCGCAGCAACATCTACAGCACCTACAACGCGTCGGTCAACGTCGCCTACACGGTCGATGCCTTCGGCGGCATCCGCCGCGAGCTCGAAGGCCTGGGCGCGGTCGTCGACTTCCAGGGCTACCAGGTCGAGGCGACCTACCTGACGCTGACCACCAACCTGGTCACGACGGCGATCCAGGAGGCGTCGCTGCGCGCGCAGCTGAAGGCGACGGGCGAGGTGATCGACGCGGTGCAGGCGTCGCTGACGCTGGTGCGCAAGCAAGCCGAGCTTGGCGCGATCGCCCGCGGCACCGTGCTGCAGCAGCAGGCGGTGCTGGCGCAGGCGGCCGCCACGCTGCCGCCGCTCGAGAAGGCGCTCGCGCAGACGCGCCAGCAGCTCGCGGTCTACGCCGGCGGCCTGCCCGACGACGCGACGCTGCCCGAGTTCTCGCTCGAATCGCTGGTGCTGCCGGTCGACCTGCCGGTGTCGCTGCCCTCTTCGCTGGTGCGCCGAAGGCCCGACATCCAGGCTGCCGAGGCTGTGCTGCACCAGGCGAGCGCGCAGGTCGGCGTCGCCACCGCGAACCTCTACCCGCAGATCACCCTCTCTGGCAGCGCCGGATCGCAGGCGCTGAGCATCGACAAGCTGTTCTCGAGCGGCACCTTCGCCTGGAGCGTCGGCGCCGGCCTTCTGCAGCCCCTGTTCAACGGCGGTGCGCTGCAGGCGAGAAAGCGCGCCGCGATCGCCGCCTACGACCAGGCCGACGCGCAGTACCGGCAGACGGTGCTCAACGCCTTCCTCAACGTCGCCAACACGCTCGCCGCGCTGCAGCGCGACGCCGACGCCGTGCTGGCGCAGGCAGACGCCGAAGCGTTCGCCCGCCGCTCCTTCGATCTCGTGACGCGGCAGTACCGGCTCGGCGCGGTGAGCAACCTCGCCGTGCTCGACGCGCAGCGCACCTGGCTGCAGACGCGCGTCACGCTGGCGCAATCGCAGGCCACGCGCTACGCCGACACCGCCGCGCTGTTCCAGGCGATGGGCGGCGGCTGGTGGAACCGCGCCGAGCTGGCCGACATCTCGCATCCGGCATCGAGGCCGGCTGCCGAAAGACAAGAGGAAGCGACCCGATGAAGAAGACCACCAAGCGCATGCTGATCATGATCGGCTGCGTCGTGCTGCTGATCGTCGTTCTCGGGATCGGGTTCGCGCTGCACATCCGCTCGCTGATCGCGGCGGCGCCCAAGCCGGCGCCGCAGACGGTGACGACCACCCGAGTCGAGGCGCTCGAGTGGCAGCCACGCCTCTCGGCCGTCGGCAGCGTGGTCGCCGTGCGCGGTGTCGACGTCACCACCGAGGTCGCCGGCCTGGTGCGCAGCGTCGAGTTCAAGTCGGGACAGGACGTGAGGGCCGGTCAGGTGCTCCTTCAGCTCAACGCCGACACCGACAACGCCCAGCTCGCCTCGCTGCAGGCCGCAGCCGAACTCTCGGCCAACGTCCTGGCGCGCAACAAGGCGCAGTACGAGGCGGATGCGATCAGCAAGGCGCAGCTCGACGCCGACACCGCCGACCTGAAGAGTCGCCGCGCCCTGGTCGCCCAGCAGCAGGCGGCGATCGCGAAGAAGACGATCCGCGCGCCGTTCGCCGGCAAGCTGGGCATCACCACCGTGCAGCCCGGGCAGTACCTCAACCCCGGCGAGAAGATCGTCACGCTGCAGACGATGGATCCGATCTACGTCGACTTCTACCTGCCGCAAAAGCAGGTCGGTTCGCTCGCCGTCGGCCAGACGATCGCCGTGCGGACCGACGGCTATCCGGGCGTGTCGTTTCCCGGCCGCATCACGGCGATCAGCCCGAAGGTCGACCCGACCACGCGCAACGTGCAGGTCGAGGCCACCCTGCCGAACGCGCAGCGGCGCCTCCTTCCCGGCATGTTCGCCAACGCCAGCATCGAGGTCGGCGAGAAGCAGCGCCACCTGACGCTGCCGCAGACCTCGATCACCTACAACCCGTATGGCTCGACGGTATTCCTCGTCGTTCCGGCGAGCACGATGGCAGCCGCGAGCGGCGCGTCGGGCGCCGGCAGCGGCGCGTCGGCCGCGGCGTCTCCCCCAACCCCTGCGGCCAGCGCGGCGTCCGGTTCCGGGCTCGCGGCCAAGCAGGTGTTCGTCACGACGGGCGAGACGCGCGGCGACCAGGTCGCGATCGTCAAGGGTCTCGAGGAGGGGCAGACGGTGGTCACGAGCGGCCAGGTGAAGCTGAAGAACGGCACGTCGGTGGTCGTCAACAACAGCGTCCAGCCGGCGAACAACCCGAACCCGACGCCGCAGGAAAAATGAAGGCGACGGCATGAACTTCACCGACATCTTCATCAAGCGCCCGGTCCTGGCGCTGGTCGTCAGCGCGCTCATCGTCGTGCTGGGCTTGCGTTCGCTGTCGAGCCTGCCGGTGAACCAGTTCCCGAAGACGCAGAACTCGGTCGTCACGATCTCGACGACCTACTACGGCGCCGATGCGCAGACCGTCGCCGGCTTCATCACCCAGCCGCTCGAGGGCGCGATCGCGCAGGCGCAGGGCATCGATTATTTGTCGTCGTCGAGCTCGAGCGGCGTCTCGGTCATCACGGCGACGCTGCGCCTCAACTACGACGCCAACCGGGCGCTGACCGAGATCAGCACGCAGGTCAACTCGGTGCGCAACCAGCTTCCCGCGCAGGCGCAGGCGCCGGTGCTCACGGTGGCCACGGGCTCGACCATCGCCGCGATGTACCTCGGCTTCTACAGCGACACGCTGCCGACCAACAACGTGACCGACTACCTCTCGCGCGTCGTCAAGCCGAAGCTCGACTCGGTCGAAGGCGTGCAGACCGCCGAGCTGCTCGGGGCCCGCCTGGTCGCGCTGCGCGCCTGGCTCGACGCAGACAAGCTGGCCGCCCATGGCATCACCGCCGCCGACGTGAGCGCCGCGCTGGCGTCGAACAACTACCTCGCCGCGCTCGGCGCATCGAAGGGCCAGATGGTGACGGTGCCGCTCACGGCCGGCACCGACCTGCACACCGTCGAGGGCTTCAAGGAGCTCGTCGTCAAGCGCAGCGGCGACGCGATCGTGCGCCTGCAGGACGTCGCCAACGTCACGCTCGGCTCGGAGAACTACGACTTCAACGTCGCCTTCAGCGGCGTGCGGTCGGTGTTCATCGGCATCAAGGTCGCCCCCGAGGCCAACATCCTCGACGTCGCCAAGCGCGTGCGCGACGCCGTCCCGGGCCTGCAGGCGGAGCTGCCGAGCGGCGTCACCGGCAAGATCGTCTACGACTCGACGGAGTTCATCAACACGTCGATCACGGAGGTCGTCAAGACGCTGGTCGAGGCGCTGCTGATCGTGACCGTCGTGATCTTCCTGTTCCTGGGCAGCCTGCGCGCCGTCGCGGTGCCGGTGATCGCCATGCCGCTGTCGCTGGTCGGCACCTTCGCCATCATGCTGGCGCTCGGCTACTCGATCAACCTGCTGACGTTGCTGGCGCTGGTTCTGGCCATCGGCCTCGTGGTCGACGACGCGATCATCGTCGTCGAGAACGTAGATCGGCACATGCGGGAGGAAGGCAAGACGCCGATGCAGGCGGCGTTCGTCGCCGCGCGCGAGCTCGGCAGCCCGATCATCGCCATGACGATCGTGCTGATCGCCGTCTACGTTCCG
>JBBSPY010000314.1:0-3964 GCA_038258415.1 Burkholderiales bacterium | reverse complement strand
AGATGATCTGCGACTTGAAGCCCGACATCATCATGGTCACGCCCTCGTACATGCAGGTGCTGATCGAGGCGTTCGCGAAGCAGGGCATCGACCCGCGCTCGACCAGCCTGAAGGTCGGCATCTTCGGCGCCGAGCCCTGGACCGAGGCCATGCGCGCCGACCTCGAGGCGGCGTCGGGCATCAAGGCCGTCGACATCTACGGCCTGTCCGAAGTGATGGGGCCCGGCGTGGCGAGCGAATGCGTCGAGACGCAGGACGGGCCGGTGGTGTGGGAAGACCATTTCTTCCCCGAGATCATCGATCCCGACACCGGCGAGGTGCTGCCCGACGGCGAGGAGGGCGAACTCGTCTTCACGACGCTGACCAGGGAGGCGATGCCGGTCATTCGCTACCGCACCCGCGATCTCACGCGCCTGCTGCCGCCCACTGCGCGCGCGATGCGGCGCATGGGCAGAATCGTCGGTCGCAGCGACGACATGCTCATCATCCGCGGCGTCAACCTGTTCCCGACGCAGATCGAGGAACTCGTGCTACAGCACGGCGCGCTGTCGGGCCAGTACCAGATCGTCGTCAGCCGCGAGGGCAAGCTCGACGACGTGCGCGTGCTGTGCGAGGTCGCCCCCGACCGCGCCACCGACGACCGCGCCGCCATCGCCCGGGACCTCGCCGCTCGCATCAAGACGCTGATCGGCGTCACGACCACGGTCGACGTCGGCCTGCCCGACAGCATCGAACGCACGCTCGTGGGCAAGGCGCGGCGCGTCATCGACAACCGCCAGCGATAGGAAGCCACGCCATGTACACGCAAGCGATGGACACCATGGGCAAGGACCGTGACGATGCCCCGAAGGCGGCGCGCTCGGCCGAGGAAGCAGCCTTGCAGGCGCGCTTCGACGAGCGCATCGACGCCGGCGAGTTCGTCGAGGCCAAGGACTGGATGCCGGACAACTATCGCAAGACGCTGGTGCGGCAGATCAGCCAGCACGCGCACTCCGAAGTCGTCGGCATGCTCCCCGAGGGCAACTGGATCACCCGCGCGCCGACGCTCAAGCGCAAGGCGATCCTGCTCGCCAAGGTGCAGGACGAGGCGGGCCACGGCCTCTACCTCTACGCTGCGGCCGAGACGCTCGGAACTTCGCGCGACCAGCTCTACGACGCCCTTCATTCCGGCAAGGCCAAGTACAGCTCGATCTTCAACTACCCGACGCTCTCCTGGGCCGACATGGGCACGATCGGCTGGCTTGTCGACGGCGCCGCGATCATGAACCAGGTGCCGCTGTGCCGCTGCTCGTATGCGCCCTATGCGCGGGCGATGGTGCGCATCTGCCGCGAGGAGTCGTTCCACCAGCGACAGGGATTCGAGTCGCTGCTGACGATGATGACGCACGGCACCGACGCGCAGAAGGCGATGGTGCAGGACTCGGTCGACCGCTGGTGGTGGCCGAGCCTGATGATGTTCGGGCCACCCGACAGCGAGTCGCCGAATTCGGAGCAGTCGATGCGCTGGGGCATCAAGCGCATCACCAACGACGACCTGCGTCAGAAGTTCGTCGACGCGACCGTCGAGCAGGCGAAGATCCTCGGCGTCTCGCTGCCCGACCCGGACCTGAGCTGGAACGAGGCCACCGGTCACTGGGACTTCGGTGCGATCGACTGGCGCGAGTTCTGGCAGGTGGTGGGTGGCGAGGGGCCGTGCAACCGCGAACGGCTCGGCGCCCGGGTGCGGGCATGGGACGACGGAGAGTGGGTACGAGACGCAGCGCTGGCGCATGCGGCGAAGCAGCAGCGCATCGCGATGAAGGAGGCGGCATGAGCCCGGCGGTGACGCCAGGCACGATTCCCGGACCGCCGGCCGAGCCGATCGGCAAGCCGGCGAAGAAGGGCGAATGGCCGCTGTTCGAAGTGTTCGTGCGCAGCAAGGCGGGGCTCGACCACAAGCACTGCGGCAGCCTGCACGCGGCCGACGCGAAGATGGCGATCCAGCTCGCGCGCGACGTCTACACCCGCCGCCAGGAAGGGACGAGCGTGTGGGTGGTGCGATCCGACCAGATCACCGCGAGCGACCCCGGCGACAAGGCGATGTACTTCGATCCGATGGCCGACAAGGTCTACCGGCACCCGACGTTCTACGAGCTGCCGAAGGCGCTCGACCACATGTGAGGCAGACTCGAGTGAGCACCGGCGGCTCGATCGCCGTTTCGGACGACCCCGGTGTCCAGTACCTGCTGCGCATCGGCGACAGCTGCCTCGTGATGGCGCAGCGGCTGGCCGAGTGGAGCGGCCACGCGCCGATGCTCGAGGAAGACATCGCGCTGTCGAACATCGCGCTCGACCTCGTCGGCCAGGCGCGCGCCGTGCTCACGCGCGCTGGCCGGCTCGAGGCGGAGCGTGGCGGCGAGGCGCACAGCGAGGACGAGTTGGCCTTCCTGCGCGAGGAGCGCGACTTTCGCAACGTCACGCTCGTCGAGTTGCCGCGCGGCGATTTCGCGGTGACGGTGCTTCGCAACTTCGCGATGTCGACCTTCCTGAAGCTCCTGTGGACGAAGCTCGAGCGCTCGAGCGACGCCGAACTCGCCGGCATCGCCGGCAAGGCGCTGAAGGAGGCGCGCTATCACCAGGAGCATGCCGCCGACTGGGTCGTCCGCCTTGGCGACGGCACCGCCGAATCGGCATCTCGCATGAAGGCCGCGCTCGACCATCTCTGGCCCTACATGGCCGAACTGTTCGAGAGCGACGCGGTCGATGCGGCCGTCGAAGCCGCCGACCTCGGTCCGCGCTGGACCGACCTCGCCAGCGACTGGCGCAACGAGATCGACGCGGTGTTCGCCGACGCAGGTCTCGTGGCGCCCGCGGAGCGGGCCTTCCGCAGCACCGGCAGGACGGGCCGGCACAGCGAGCACCTCGGCTTCATCCTCGCCGAGATGCAGCACCTTCAGCGTGCGTTTCCCGGAGGCACGTGGTGACGATCGCCGATGCCGCGGTGGCGTCGACCCGCGTTGGTCGCGCCTGGGCCGTCCTCGACACCGTGCTCGACCCCGAGGTGCCGGTCGTCTCCGTGTGCGACCTCGGCATCGTCCGCGAGGTGACCGAGCAGGGCGACGCGATCGAGGTCGTCGTCACGCCGACGTACTCCGGCTGCCCTGCCACCGAGGTGATCGAGCAGCGCATCGTCGAAGCGATCGAGGCCGAAGGGCTCGGACCGGTGCGAATGCGGCTGCAGCGCGCGCCGGCATGGACGACCGACTGGATGAGCGCGAAGGGACGCCGCGCGTTGCGCGAGTACGGCATCGCGCCGCCAGGGCCGGTCGCGTCGGCCGATGGCGCGGTGCCGATCCGGCTCGTGCGGCGCCCCGTAGAGGCGCTCGCCTGTCCGCGTTGCGACAGCACCGACACCGAGCGCATCTCGGCATTCGGCTCGACCGCGTGCAAGGCGCTCTGGCGGTGCCGCGCCTGCCGCGAGCCCTTCGAACACTTCAAGCCCATCTAGCTTGAGCAGCCTGCATTTCCATCCCCTGACGGTCGCGAGCGTGCGGCCGGAGACCGACGACGCCGTCGTCGTCTCGTTCGCCGTCCCGGACGAACTGGCCGATGCCTTCCGCTTCACGCAGGGTCAGCATCTGACTCTGCGCAACACGATCGCCGGCATCGACGAGCGTCGCTCCTACTCGATCTGCGCCGGCGTCGACGACGGCGAGCTCCGTGTCGGCGTTCGGAAGGTGCCGGGCGGGCGCTTCTCTACATGGATCTGCGAGCAGCTCAGGCCAGGCGATTCGCTGCAGGTCATGGCACCCGAGGGCCGCTTCTTCGTGCCGTTGAATGCGGACGAGCCGCGCCACTACCTCGGCATCGCCGGCGGCAGCGGGATCACGCCGATCCTGTCGATCCTCAAGACGGTCCTCGCCGCCGAACCCGACTCGAGCTTCACGCTCGTCTACGCCAACCGCAAGCTCCGTTCGACGATGTT
>JBBSPY010000313.1:0-3967 GCA_038258415.1 Burkholderiales bacterium | reverse complement strand
CTCGACCACCCGGCGCCCGCGCGCGAGGAGAGGGTCGCCCTGCTCGCGCGCCGTCGCGCCGCGGGCAGCGTGGCGAAGAAGACCGAGATCGACGTCGCCAAGCTCGGCGGCGGCGGAAGCCACGACATCCAGACGACGACGACCGGCTATGAAAAAGGGCGCGCGAGCAAGGAGGTGCAGCACGACGCGAAGCGGTTCGGCCTCGACGGTCGCACGCAGGAGACAAACCGCCAAGTCGAGGTGAAGAGCGCCGATCTCACCGCCCGCGCGACCGACGGGAAGAAGACGAACCTGTCGCTGAAGGGCGAGCGCACCAGCGAGACGACGCGCTCGCGCGAGATCGAGCTCGCCGACGGGCGCAAGGCCGGCATCGAGGAGAAGACGACGAAGAAGGTCGGACCGAAGGGCGCGTCGGTCGAGAAGGTGGTGCAGAAGACGAACCTCGACGGGTCGTCGTCCGCGAACGTGCGCAGCGCGTCGGTGGAGCGCGGCGACGGCAAGCTCGGCGCTGCCGCCGGTGTCTCGAACACGAAGACGGACGCCACGGGTCTCAGCACGAAGAACGACACGTCGGCCAACGCAGGCGCATCGCTGACGGGAGACAGCGCCGGCGCGCACGGCGGCGTCGATGCCGGCAAGACCGTCACCGGCAAGGGCGGCCGCCAGTTCGGCGCGAAGCTCAGCCTGCACGCCAATGTCTCGTTCACGGTCGGCAAGCCGACTCCCGACACGCCGCCGCTCTACCCCGTGACGCTTGCCGTGTCGTTTGCCGCGTCGGGCAGCGTGTCGGCGGGCGCGGGCAAGCAGAAGGGCTCGTCGAAGTCGGCATCGGTCACGGTCGAGAAGAGCGTGACGAAGGACATGCTCGTCACCCACCTGCTGACCGAGGCACAGCTCGGCGACTACACGAAGGCGCTGCAGGCGGCGCAGAAGAAGGGCGGCAAAGTGGCCGACGCGCGCCGCGAATTCCAGGTGATCTCGGCCGGCGTCAACCACGGCTGGGACCTGGCCGGCAAGATGTGGGCGTCGGGCGGCTCACTGTCCGACATGATGGCGTCGCTCCAGCAGGCCGGCGATTCGGTGACGGTGAAGGAGGGCTCGTCGAACAAGGCCGGCGCGCAAGCGTCGGCGGGGGCGGTCAGCGTCGGCGCGAGCGACAAGCGGACGAGCTCCAACGAACTCAGCGCGAAGCGTCGCGCCGACGGCAAGCTCGACGTCGAGGCCAAGGGCGCGCGCGGCCGCGAGCGCGAAGCCAACGCCTCGGTCGACATCGGTGCCGTGAACCTGAGCGTCGGCCAGAAGGTCGTCCACGAGACCCGTTTCGGCTTCTCGTTCACGCTCGACCCGAAGATGGACCCGAGCGGCGCGATCCAGAAGTGGATGGAAGCCTGCAAGACGCGCGACGCCTACACCCTCTTCTACAGCGCGAACCGGCACGCCGTGACGCTCACCGGCAGCATGGAAGGCACGGCGGACTCGGAGGCGAGCAACGTCGGCGTCGGCATCGGTAGCGTCAAGATGGGCATCCAGGCCCACTCGGGCCTCGACGACGAGGTGCGCCGCGACGGCGCGGGCAAGGTCATCGGCCGAAAGACGGTCGCCGAGTCGGGGGCGGGCGGGACGTTCGCGGGGCTCGGCGATTCGCAGACGCAGCGCGCCGTCGCCGAGACCGACGAGAAGGGCGAGAGCACGCTCACGCTCTCGACCGAGGACACCTCCAACTACGGTGGCGGCGTGCGCAAGACGCTCGCTCGCGCGGTCGGCATCGGCAAGAACACGAACTCCACCGACAAGGTGCGACTCAAGCTCTCGAGCGCGGAGCTGAAAGCCATCGGTGCCAGCGTGTGCCGCAGCATCGACGCGTGGAACGGCCAGCGTGTAGGCACCGACGAGCGCAAGGACTGGGAGGCCGCCGGCAAGGCGATCAAGGCGGCCGGCGGAAAGCCTGCCGCCGTGTCGCTGGCAATTTCGACGTTCCTCGGACAGGACATCGCCCGCATGGACACGGTCCACCGCTACGTCCGCGGCGTCGGCAACGACCGCGCGGTCGGGCAGGCGTCGGAGTTCCCGCAGGAGCTCGCCGGCCTGCAGGACGACTACGACACGCTGGTCTCGGACACCCTCTCCGACACGCTCAACGACCTGGCGGTCAAAGACGCGCCGAAAGCCGTCGCCGAGTGCGAGCGTCTGAAGCGGCTGGCTGTCGACGTGGCGGCCAAGGTCAGGAGCTGCAAGACATTCACCGACCAGGACGTCCGGTCCGAGATGCTGAGCCGCCTCGAATGGCGCCGCGACCAGCTCGCCAAGGCGGTGCTCGGCTACGCCGGCAAGAACCCGGACAACGACCCGAAGCTGCTGACCGAGAAGACCGACCAGCTGATGAAGCAGTGCGTGACGTTTTCGGGCGACCAGCAGGGCCTGTTCGGCGACCTCAACGACTTGCTCGGGCCCGACGATCGCTTCGCGCAGCACGACGGCAAGGAGGTGTGGAGCGGCATCCACAAGCTGGAGAACATGCAGAAGCGCTGGGACGTCGTCGTCGACGAATACGACGACACCCAGCGCAAGCTCGGCAGGCCGCCGGGCACCCTGCCGCCCATGTTCAAGCCGCTGAAGGAGCGCACGGCGTTCTACCGCAAGACGATGGGCGGCTGATCCAGCCTCGGGCCAGTCTGAAGGAAGCGACATGACCATGCCGCTGATGAAGCCGCGCCGGAAGAACCCGGTGCTGCGCACCCGGCAGATGAACCTGCCGCCGTTCGCACGCGGCCGCACGGCGCTCGGCATGACCGCGGCCGCTGCCGAGGGTCGCTTCGAGCTGCAGGTGTGCGAGCGCTGCGCAGGGGTGCAGTACCCACCGCGCGATGCCTGCCATCGTTGCCTGTCTCCCGAGCTCACATGGACGGAGCAGGACGGCCGAGGCGAGCTGTTGAGCGAGACCGTGCTCCACCACAGCAACGACCCGTTCTACCGTGAGCGGTTGCCGTGGCGGCTCGGCCTGGTGCGGCTCGATGCGGGGCCGACGGTGATCGTGCATCTGCACGGCGACGTCGCGCCGCCGCCGACGAAGGTACACGTCGGCGCGCGCCTCGACCGCGCCGGCGCCGCGGTGCTGATCGGATTCCCGCCCGAGGAGAGCGAACACATGGCCGACGACAAGATGCTGCGCGAGATGGCGAGCGACCCGCAGTTCCGCAAGATCCTGGTCACCGACGGCAAGACGGAGGTCGGCCAGGCGATCGTCAAGGCTTTCGTGAAGGCCGGCGCCGAGATCGTCTGGGTCGGCCACGCCGAACCATGGAAGCAGTTCGGCGGCCTGGATGAGATCACCGACCTGCCGCATGTCTCGCTCGTGCCGCTCGACCTCACCAACGGCCGTTCGGTCGCCGAGCTCGCGGGCGAGATCGGCGGCAAGGTCGACATCGTCGTCAACAACGCGGAGGTGCACCGCGCCTTCGGCATCGCGTCGCGCCGCGGCACCGACGCGGCGCGCGCCGAGATGGACATCAACTACTTCGGCCTGCTGCGCCTCGCGCAGGAGTTCGGCCCGGCGCTGAAGGCGCGCTCGGCCGACGGCACCACGCACGCCGCGGCGTGGGTCAACCTGCTCTCGGTCTACGCGCTCTCGAACTATCCGCCGCACGGCACGTTCTCCGCCTCGAAGGCGGCCGCGTACTCCCTCGCGCAGTGCCTGCGTGCCGAGATGCGTACCGCTGGCATCCGCGTCGTCAACGTCTTCCCCGGCCCGATAGACGACGAGTGGAACCAGAACCTGCCGCCGCCGAAGGTCACGCCTGCCGCGCTCGCGGGCGCGATCGTCAGGGCGCTGAAGGAGGGCACGGAAGACGTATATCCGGGCGACGTGGCGCAGGAGTGGGTCGAGCGCTGGCGCGAGAACCCGAAGGTGCTGGAGCGGGAGTTGGCGGCGGGCAGCTGACACCGGGTCGCGGCGCGACAGTTCATCCAT
>JBBSPY010000312.1:0-3988 GCA_038258415.1 Burkholderiales bacterium | reverse complement strand
CGGCTCGGCAGGTTGACGGCGATCGAGTCGGCGAAGCCGAAGCTGTCCTTCCAGACACGGGCCTGGCGCGCCGCCTCGCGGATCGCCCACTCCGAGATCGGCGTGATGAGGCCGGTTTCCTCGGCGAGCGGGATGAAGTCGTTCGGCGCGACGAGCGCGCCGTGGCGGCGCCAGCGCATCAGGGCCTCGGCGCCGACCATCCTGGCGCCGCGAACGTCGACCTTGGGCTGGTAGTGCAGCACCAGCTCCTCGCGCTCGATCGCCTTGTGCAGCGCGCTCTCGAGCTCGAGCTTCTCGCGGCCCTGGCCGGCGAAGCTCGGCCTGAACACCATCGCCGAATTGCGGCCGGCCGACTTCACCGAGTACATGGCGACGTCGGAGTTGCGCATCAGGTCGGCGACGGTGGCGCCGTCGCGCGGGAACAGCGCGATGCCGACGCTGGCGGTGACGAAGCACTCCTGCAGCCCGACCAGGATCGGCTGACGCATCGCCTCGAGAATGCGCTCGGCAACGCGCTCGGCGTCGCGCTCGTCGATCACCTCCGGCAGCAGGGCGACGAACTCGTCGCCGCCGAGCCGGCCGACGGCCTCGAGCGTGCGGTGCGAGCGCACGCCGACCGTCTCGATCGAGCTTTCGAGGACCTGGTCGGAATGGCGCACGCACGAGCGCAGCCGCCGCGAGACCTCGACCAGGAGCTCGTCTCCGGCGCCGTGGCCGAGCGTGTCGTTGATGACCTTGAAGCGGTCGAGGTCGATCAGCAGCAGCGCGACCTGGTGGCCGAGCCTGCGGCCATGCTCGAGCGCGCGCTCGGCGCGCCAGATGAGCTGGCGGCGATTCGGCAGCCCCGTGAGGGTGTCGAAGTTCGCGAGGTGGCGGATCCGGTCCTCGGCCAGGCGACGATCGGTCACGTCCTGGACGATGCCCGTGTAGCCCGTCAGGTTGCCGTGCTCGTTGAACTCGGGCTCGGCCTCGATGTGGACGATGCGCTGACGGCCGTCGAAGAGCCGCGCGTGCACATCGGTGGCGAGCACGGTGCTGCGCTCGATGGCACGGTGGGTGAGCTCGATGAAGCCCTTGCGCTCGTCTTCCGGGATCATCCGCAGCAGGCTGCGGAACCGCAGCGGCTGGTCCGGCGAGAGGCCGAACACGCGCAGCCCCTCGACCGAGAACACCGGACCGCCCCGGCCCTTCTTCCAGTCGAAGCTGCCCATGCGGGCCAGGTCCTGGGCGCGGGCGAGCCGCGACTTGCTGCGCTCGAGCTCGACTCGGGTGCGCGACGCACGCAGCAGGTAGCGGAGCCGCCCGGAGAGCAGCCGCCACTGCGTCGACTTCACGAAGAAGTCGGTCGCGCCGGCCTCGTAGGCACGGGTGATCGACGCGTCGTCGTCGAGGCCGGTGAGCATGAGCACCGGCAGCGACTCGAATCCCGGCAGAACGCGCAGCTCTCGGCACGTCTCGAAGCCGTCGAGGCCGGGCATCACGGCGTCGAGCACGACGATGTCGGGCAGCCACTCGGTCAGCGAGCGAATCGCGGCGGCGCCACCCGAGGCCTCGGTGACGGCGAAGCCCTGGTCGCGCAGCGCGACCGACGTCAGCAGCAGGTTGACCTCGTCGTCGTCGACGAGCAGGACCCTCGGGCGATCGGGCAGATCGTCGGAGGCAGAGTCGATCGCTCCGAGCGTCACGTCGCGCTCCGCAACGACCGGACCGCTCGAAGCACGCCGTGCAGCTCGCGCTGCATCGCGTCGAGCGGCTCCTCGAGGCGGGTGAAGGCCTCGGCGCGCACGCCCTCCTCGATCTCGGCACAAAGCTTCGACAACTCGAGCGCACCGACGCTCGCGGACGAAGACTTCAGGGTATGCGCGACGTGCGAGATCGTCCGCATGTCGGCCTTGGCACGGGCGGCGACCAGCTGCGGCTCGAGCCGCTCGATCGACGCGGTGAAGGCGCCGAGCACACGCTCGACCAGTCGCCCGCTCCCCGAAGGGTCGAGGTCGCGCAGGCGCTGCAGCGAATCGGCGTCGAGCGAGGCGGTGGTTTCGAGGGTCACGTCGTGCTGGGGTGGCGCGGAGTTTGGCGGGCAAGGCGACGCCAGAGGTCGCCATGCACGCCGATGCGTCATTTTCGGCCCCCGTGCGGCCGACTTGAACCGACGGCACCACTGCGCCAGCGGTCACACGTCACGAATGCGTCGTCGCTCGCCGACCGTTCATCGCCCGCGCAGGGCCTGCGCCAGGGATCGCAGGCCGCCGGCGTCGCGAACGACCTCGCGCGCGGCGTTGCGGCCAGGCATGCCTGTCACGCCGCCACCCGGATGGGAGCCGGCGCCGCACAGGTAGAGGCCGCGGATCGGCGCGCGGTAGTCGCCGTGGCCGAGGATCGGACGCGCCGCCCACATCTGATCGAGCGACATGCGGCCATGCATGATGTCGCCGCCGACCAGGCCGAAGGTGCGCTCGAGGTCGAGCGGCGACAGGATCGAACGACCGATGATCGAGGCGCGAAAACCCGGTGCGTGGCGCTCGACGACGGCGATCGCAGCGTCGGCGGCGCGATCACGCTCGGCTTCGCTCCAGCTCCTGCCGTCTGGCAGTTCATAGGCGAACTGCTGGCAGAACAGGCTCGCGACGTGCGCGCCGGGAGGCGCCAGCGTGTCGTCGACGACGCTCGGGATCAGCATCTCGACGACCGGCTCGCGCGACCAGCCGCAGCGGCGCGCATCGATGAACGCGCGATCCATGTAGTCGAGGCTCGGCGCGAGGATGATGCCGCTGGCGTGGTGCTCGTCCGCAGCGTCGGTCGGTTTGGCGGCGAAGCGTGGAAGCGTCGACAGCGCGACGTTCATGCGCAGCGTGCCCGAGCCACAGCGATAGCGGCCGATGCGCTCGCGAAACGCCGGATCGAGCGCGTGCGGCGGCACGAGGCGTTCGAACAGCAGGCGCGGGTTCAGGTTCGACGCCACGACGTCGGCATCAACGGCCCGCCCGTCGGCGAGGCGAACGCCGCGCGCCCGTGCCGTCGAGGGTGAATCGCCGTCGCGGAGCAGCGCCTCGACGCCGACGCCGGTCTCGATCGACACGCCGGCATCGCGGCAGGCGTCGCCCATGGCCTGCGTGATCGCGCCCATGCCGCCGACGGCGTGACCCCAGACACCCTTCTTTCCGTTCACGCCGCCGAACGCGTGGTGCAGCAGCACATAGGCCGATCCCGGCGTGTCGGGGCTCGCCCAGTGGCCGACGATGGAATCGAAGCCAAGCATCGCCTTGATCGGGTCGGATTCGAACCAGCCGTCGAGCAGCTCGCGAGCGCTCTTCGCGAAGAGGTCGAGCAGGTCGCGCCGTCCCGCCAGGTCGAGTGAGGCGAGGCCGCGGCCCTGGCGCCACGCGCGCAGCCAGCTCGCAAGGCTCGGCCGGCCGAGCTCGGGCGGGGTCTGCAGCGCGAGATCGCGCAGGCGATCGGCGACGGCCTCGATCGCGGCCTGGTACGCCGGCAGCCGCTCGGCGTCACGGGCGGAGAACTTCGCGACCTCGCGACGGCTGCGTTCGAGCCCGCCGCCCAGCTCCAGGTAGCGCCCGTCGTCGAGCGGCAGAAAGTTGGAGATCGGCCGCTCCAGGATGCGCAGGCCGCGCTCGTGCAGGCGCATGTCGGCGATCACGCCGGGGTCGAGCAGGCTGACGGTGTAGCTCGCCACCGAGTTGCGGAACCCCGGATGGAAAGCCTCGGTGACGGCCGCTCCGCCGATCACGCCGCGCCGCTCGAAGACCCGAACGTCGAACCCGGCGCGCGCCAGATCAAACGCGCACACCAGGCCGTTGTGGCCGGCGCCGATGACGATGGCGGTCCGGCCGCGCCTAGCCATGCACCAAGGCAAAGTTGCTCAAAGGGCCTGTGCGGGCGGCAACGTCGAGCCGCAATCGGCGAGCGATCGACGAGCGTGCTTGCGGTACAGCGGGCGCTCGGACGCCGAGCGACGTCAGGAGCTCGATCG
>JBBSPY010000311.1:0-3995 GCA_038258415.1 Burkholderiales bacterium | reverse complement strand
GAGCGCCGCCACGCCTGTTGTTCATGCCATCGACATCGAAGGCGTCGGCGAGGTTGCACCCTGTGTGAAATCGCCGGTGTCGGGCCTCGGCACCACGAAAGCGTCCAATCCTGACCGGCGTTCGCCGAAAGCCGAGCGCGATGAAAGGCCGGCTTCCTCTCCGGCAGCCGACGCGGCCTCCCGCCCGGCAGGCGATGTCTCAGATGCACCGTATCGACGCTCGCCCGCCGCATTGGCGGAGCCCTCGGTTCCCTGCGCTTCCGCATTCACCGCGACGCCGTCCTCCCGCTCACGACCCGAGCCGGTCGAAGTGGACTTCGCGCGCACGAACCTCGCGGCACCAACGCCGATCGACCCGTGGCGTCCGGGTGCGTCGAACCAGGCCGGTCTGGCCGCCGCACCTGTCGCGACCCTGGCCGTGCAGGGCCCGGCTGCCGCAGCGCCGGAACGCGGGACCGTCGCCGAGATCGTCGGCCGCGCCTTCGAGGCCACGCCTCCGATCCGAATGCACATCGAGACGAACGGGACCTCGGTCGCGCTCTGGCTCGGCCTGGATGCCGCGGCGCTGCCAAAACTGCCCGCCGTGCTCGAGCAACTGTCGCGCCAGCTCGCGCGGATCGGATTGCGCCTGCGCAGCGTCGTCTGCAACGGCACGCCGCGTCCCATCTCCCACCTCGTCAAGGAGCCTTGAATGGCCAGCATCGGAGCAATCGGCGGCAGCAGCGGTGTCGACCTGAACGCCAACGGCGTCGGGTTGCAGGATTTCCTGAGGATCCTGCTCACCCAGCTGACGTACCAGGACCCCCTCAAGCCCATGGACAACCAGCAGTTCATGGCCCAGATCGCGCAGTTCACGACGCTGGAGCAGACGCAGCAGCTGAACAACAAGATCGATGCGCTGCTGTCAACGCAGGCCTCGCTGCAGTCGGTCGGCCTCATCGGCCGCACCGTCGACGTCAGCACGGCCTCCGGCGAGACCAGCGGCAGCGTGGTCGCGCTGTCGTTGCGCGGCGACACGCCGCTGATCACGATCCGCACCCAGCTCGGCGCGACCCTGTCCGACATCGGCCTCGGGCAGATCGTCGCCGTGCACTGACCCATCGACCGCCACCGGATCAAAGGGAGAAGACACATGCTCGACTCGATCTTCATCGGCATGAGCGGCCTGATGGGCTACTCGCGCGGCCTGCGCGTCATCGCCAACAACACGGCCAACCTCAACACGCCCGGGTTCAAGGGGTCGGCGCTGCAGTTCGCCGACATGTTCTATTCCAACGGCAGCTACTCGGGCAACGCTTCAGGCTTCAGCCGCAACCAGGTCGGCTACGGCCTGAACACGTACTCGACAACGCTCAACTTCCGCCCCGGCGAACTGCGCCAGACGGGCAACGCCCTCGACCTCGCGGTCGACGGCCAGGGCCTTTTCGTGCTGCGCAACGCCAGCGGGCAGACCCGATACACCCGTGACGGCCAGTTCCAGTTCAACGGCGACGGGGTCCTGGTCAACCGATCCGACGGCTCGACGGTGATGGGCCTGTCGACCGACGGCAAGCTGCAGGAGATCGGCCTGGCGGGCCTGCGCACCAACGCGGCAGCGGCGACGAGTTCGATCAGCTTCAGCGGCAACCTGTCGAGCACGTCGACCGAGCAGCTGGTGAGCGGCATCACGGTGATCGACGCCGCCGGAGGCAGCCACGAGCTCACCCTCACCTTCACCAACGACAGCGAGACCGCGGCGGGAAGCTGGAAGGTCTCGGTGATGGACGGTGCCACCGTCGTCGGCACGGGCGCGGTCGTCTTCGTCGACGGCAAGCCGGTCACGGCGAACGGCAAGTTCTCGATCTCGTACAAGCCGGCCGGGCAGGCGGCACAGGCGCTCGAGTTCGACTTCACGGGCGACGTCACCTCGTTCGCGTCGGGCGACCTCTCGACGCTGACGATGGCCAAACAGAACGGTTACGCCGCCGGCGGGCTGACCGACGCCGGCTTCGATGCGACCGGGGCGCTCTCGCTCACCTACTCCAACGGCCAGTCGGTGAAAGGTCCGCGCATCGCGCTGGCCCGATTCGATTCGCTCGACGCGGTCGCCTCGACCGGAGACAACGCGTTCGAGGCCGTGGACGCCAGCGCCTGGCACGTCGGCCCGCCGGGCGACGCATTCGGCGCCGTCCGCTCCGGCTCGGTCGAGATCTCGAACGTCGACCTGTCGCAGGAATTCAGCGACCTGGTGATCATGCAACGCGGCTACCAGGCGTCTTCGCAAATCGTCTCGACCGCGAACGACATGCTCCAGGAGCTGTTCGCGATGAAGAGCAAATGAGCGAGCGGCCCTTGCGCTGGTGGTCGCACGCCGCGCTCTCCGGCGCGGCGGCGGCCTTCGATGCACCCTGGCGCGAGTGGTGCGTCGGTTGGGGCCTCGCGGCCGCCTCTCCCTTTGCCGAGAATGCCTCCGAGCTGGAATCGGCCGAGCGGGTCTGCGACTGGCGCCCATTCACCGCGGATGCGCGACTCTGGCTCGCCTTCTCCGGCGTCCCGCCGGTCGACGCGCTCGAGTCGCTGCTGTTCGCCGGCGCGTCGCGCCCTCCCGCCGAAGCGGGCTCCCAGACGCTCGCCCGCGAAGTTGCCGCTGGCGCCTGGCGCGATCTCTCGGAGTCGATGGATCGGGTCTGGACGGAGGGCTCGACTGAAGCGACACGACCGCACCCGACGCGCACGATCGCCGAACCGGAACTGCCGACCGCTTCCGAATGGCGGCCATGGTCGGGCGCGATCGTCGTGCGGTTCCGTACCGTGGTCGAACCGACGGCGAGCCTGGCGCTGTTCATCTCTGGCCAGGATGCGATCCCGCGCTTCGGTCTCGACGTCCCCGCGCACGCGTCGACTCGCGACTCCCTGCCCGCCCTGGCGTCGATGGCCGAAGCGGTGTCGGCACATCCGGTCCGGCTCCGCATCGAGCTCGACGAGGTCGAGATCGACCTCGGCAGCCTCAAGTCGCTGCGGTCCGGCGACGTGCTGCCGCTGCGGCACCGGCTCGACGAGCCCCTGCACGCGCGCGTCGGAGGAACACGCGAGCGCGAAAGGCGCGACCTCTGCCAGGCGCTGCTCGGACGGCGCGACGGCCAGCGCGGCGTCGAACTCGTCTCGGCCGACCCCACCTAGGAACTGCCGACCATGGACCGCCAGGATCCTTCCGATCTGTCTTCCGCGACGGCCGATGCGTTGCCGGCGATCCCGCCGGCCGCCACGACGGCGACCGCGCAGCTGATCGCCCTCGGCGAGCTCGCCGGCCCGAGCGACGGCGGCGGCGATCGCCTGCTCGCCGACGCCGGCAACCCGCTGCATCAGGTCAGGACCCGCCTGCAGGTCAGCGTCGGCGAGACCACGACCACGATCGGCGAACTGCTCTCCGCCCGGATGCATCAGGTCTTCGTTCTCGATCGCAGCGTCGACCAGGCGGTCGATCTGCTGCTCGAAGGTCGCGTCGTCGCACGCGGGCAACTCGTCGCCGTCGACGACCGTTTCGCGATCCGCATCACCGAGCTGCCTGCGGCCCTGAACACGTGACGACACCGTTGATCCTGACCGGCGATTCGGCGACGGCGGCCTCGAGCCCCGTTGCACCGCCTCTGACATTCCGCCACGACGAGACCGGACCGGTGTTTCCCGTCGGAGGTGCGGTGCTGCTGCTCGCCCTGCTTGGCGTCGCGGCCTGGACGTGGTGGGCGACGCGGCGGCGCAGATCGGGTGCGGCTGGGCGGTTCGGTCTGGCGACCTGGGCGCTCGCGTCGGGCCCTGCCGGCGGCAACGGTTCGATTCGAGTCGTCGAATCCGCACGGCTCGATGGCGTCACGCGGCTGCACGTGGTGGAGTGGCGGCAGCGACGCTACCTGCTCGCGACCTCCGGCACGTCGGCGCCGCAGGTGCTCGACCGCGACGACAGCGTCGAGCCGCCCGTGACGTCGGCGCCATGAACGAACGAACGCCGAGGCGGGGGT
>JBBSPY010000310.1:0-4002 GCA_038258415.1 Burkholderiales bacterium | reverse complement strand
TCGCGTCGGCGGCGTCGGCCGGCGCGACGTCGGCGTTCGGCATCGTCCTCAGGCTGCCGTGGGAAGTGAACCCGCTCTTCCAGCGCTGGCTCGAGCAGCACTTCCCGGACCGGGCTGCCCGCGTGATGGCCCGCATCCGCGACATGCGCGGCGGCAAGGACTACGACGCGAACTTCAAGACCCGCATGAAAGGCGAAGGCGTCTGGGCGAAGCTGATCGCGCAACGGCTCGAAAAGGCCAAGGCGCGCCATGGCTTCGACCGCGAACGCCGTGACCTCGACATCACGCGGTTCCGCAAGCCCGCTCCGCCCGATCGGTCCGGCCAAGCCGCGCTGTTCGCGTGATGCTGCTCAGGCCTTGAACAAGTCCTTCACGCGGTCGCTCCACGTCTTGGCGTTCGGCGAGTGCTTGTCGCCGGCCTGGGTCAGGCTCTCGTCGAGTTCGCGCATCAGCTTCTTCTGGTGCTCGGTGAGCTTGATCGGCGTCTCGACCGTCACGTGACAGTACAAGTCGCCCGGATAGCTCGATCGCACGCCCTTGATCCCCTTGCCGCGCAGGCGGAACGTCTTGCCGTGCTGGGTGCCCTCGGGCAGGTCGATCTGGGCCGGGCCGCCTAGCGTCGGAACCTCGATGGCCGCGCCGAGCGCCGCGCTCGTCATGCCGACCGGAACCTTGCAATGCAGGTCATCGCCGTCGCGCTCGAAGATCTCGTGCTGCTTGATGCGAATCTCGATGTAGAGGTCGCCGGCCGGCCCGCCGTTCGGTCCCGGTTCGCCATTGCCGCTCGAACGGATCCGCATGCCCTCGTTGATGCCCGGGGGAATCTTCACCTCGAGCGTCTTGTTCTGCTTCAGCCGCCCCTGTCCGTGGCAGGTGAGGCAGGGCTCGGGGATGATCTTTCCGGTGCCGCGGCAGGTGGGGCACGTCTGCTGGATGCTGAAGAAGCCCTGCCGCATCTGCACCTGCCCGGCGCCGTGGCACGTGGTGCAAGAGATCGGCGACGTGCCGGGCTTCGCACCCGAACCCTTGCACGTCTCGCAGTTTTCCCACGACGGGATGCGGATCTGCGTCTCCTTTCCGTGGGCCGCCTCCTCGAGCGTGATCTCCATCGCGTAGCTGAGATCTCCGCCGCGGTAGACCTGCTGCCCGCCGGGCCCTGGGCGCCGGCCGTTGCCGAAGATGTCGCCGAAGATGTCGCCGAACGCCTCGGCGAACCCGCCGAAGCCCTCGGCGCCGCCGCGCATGCTGGGGTCGACCCCGGCGTGGCCGAACTGGTCGTAGGCGGCCCGCTTCTGCGGCTCCGACAGCATCTCGTAGGCTTCCTTCACCTCCTTGAACTGTTCCTCGGAGCCCTTCGACGCCTCACCCTGGTTGCGGTCCGGGTGGTGCTTCATCGCCAGCTTGCGGTAGGCCTTCTTGATGTCGTCGTCGCTCGCGTTCTTCGCGACGCCGAGCACTTCGTAGTAGTCGCGTTTGGCCATCCACCGGCTCCCTGGTCTCTTCTTTGCGCGAACGCCGCGTTGAGGGACAGGCCCAAGGCCTGATCCCTCGAACGCGGCGAGTTAGTTCGACGGTAAAAGCCGTTGAACTAACCTTTCTTCACTTCCTTGAATTCCGCATCGACGACGTTGTCGTCGGCGGCGTTGGCCGGGCGCGCCGCTTCTTCCGGCGGCGCATCGCCCGACCCGGCGGCACCTCCCGCGGCCGCCTGCGCCGCCTGCGCGTCGGCGTACACCTTCTCGCCAAGCTTCTGGCTGGCCGTCATCAGCGCCTCCGTCTTGGCCTCGATGGTCGCCTTGTCCTCCGACTTGAGCGCCTCCTCGGCTTCCTTGAGCGCAGTCTCGATCTTTTCCTTCTCGCCCGCGTCGAGCTTGTCGCCGTGCTCGGCGACGCTCTTCTTCACGCTGTGCACCATCGCGTCGGCCTGGTTGCGCGCCTGGATGACCTCGAGCTTCTTCTTGTCGTCAGCCGCGTTGATCTCGGCGTCCTTGACCATCTGCTGGATCTCCGCTTCGGAGAGACCCGAGTTCGCCTTGATGGTGATCTTGTTCTCCTTGCCGGTCGCCTTGTCCTTGGCGGTGACGTGCAGGATGCCGTTGGCATCGATGTCGAACGTGACCTCGATCTGCGGCATGCCGCGCGGCGCCGGGGCGATGCCCTCCAGGTTGAATTCGCCCAGCGACTTGTTGCCGGACGCCATCTCGCGCTCGCCTTGGTAGACCTTGATCGTCACGGCCGGCTGGTTGTCGTCGGCTGTCGAGTAGACCTGCGCGTGCTTGGTCGGGATCGTCGTGTTCTTCTGGATCATCTTCGTCATCACGCCACCGAGCGTCTCGATGCCGAGCGAGAGCGGGGTGACATCGAGAAGCAGCACGTCCTTGCGGTCGCCGGTGAGCACCTGCCCCTGGATCGCCGCACCGACGGCGACCGCTTCATCCGGGTTGACGTCCTTGCGCGGCTCTTTGCCAAAGAACTCCTTGACCTTCTCCTGCACCTTCGGCATCCGGGTCATGCCACCGACGAGGATGACGTCGTCGATCTGGCTGGTCGACACGCCGGCGTCCTTGATCGCCGTCTTGCAGGGCTCGATCGTCCGCGCGATCAGGTCTTCGACGAGCGCCTCGAGCTTGGCCCGGGTGAGCTTGATGTTGAGGTGCTTCGGACCCGATGCGTCGGCCGTGACGTACGGCAGGTTGATGTCGGTCTGCGAGTTGCTCGAGAGCTCGATCTTCGCCTTCTCCGCGGCTTCCTTCAGCCGTTGCAGGGCGAGCACGTCCTTCGAGAGATCGACGCCCTGGTCCTTCTTGAACTCGGTGATGACGTAGTCGATGATGCGCTGGTCGAAATCCTCGCCGCCGAGGAAGGTGTCGCCGTTGGTCGACAGCACCTCGAACTGCTTTTCTCCGTCGACGTCGGCGATCTCGATGATCGACACGTCGAACGTACCGCCGCCGAGGTCATAGACCACGATCTTGCGGTCGCCCTTGTGGGTCTTGTCGAGGCCGAAGGCGAGCGCGGCCGCAGTCGGCTCGTTGATGATGCGCTTGACGTCGAGACCGGCGATGCGGCCTGCATCCTTCGTCGCCTGCCGCTGCGAGTCGTTGAAGTAGGCGGGCACCGTGATCACCGCTTCGGTGACCTTTTCGCCGAGGTAGTCCTCGGCGGTCTTCTTCATCTTGCGCAGGATCTCGGCAGACACCTGCTGCGGCGCGAGCTTCTCGCCACGCACCTCGACCCAGGCATCGCCGTTGTCGGCCTTGGCGATCTTGAAGGGCATCAGGTCGATGTCCTTCTGCACTTCCTTTTCGTCGAACTTGCGCCCGATCAGACGCTTGACGGCGTAGATCGTGTTCTTCGGATTGGTCACGGCCTGCCGCTTGGCCGACGCGCCGACGAGGATCTCGCCGCCATCCTGGTAGGCGACGATCGACGGTGTCGTGCGCGCGCCCTCGCTGTTCTCGATCACCTTCGTGGTGTTGCCTTCCATGATCGAGACGCACGAGTTGGTGGTGCCCAAGTCGATGCCGATGATCTTTGCCATGTTCTTGCTCCGGGTGGGGAAATGTCGTTGTTCAGCGAGGTGTGGATAAGTCGGGGCGATTCAAGCTGCCTGGCTCACGGTCACGAGCGCCGGACGCAACACGCGATCGGCGATGAGGTAGCCCTTCTGCAGCACCGCGACGACACTGCCCGGCTCCTGGCCGGCGGCCGGGACGACGCTGATGGCCTGGTGGCGGTGCGGGTCGAACTTCTCGCCCGCCATGGGCGCGACTTCGACCACCTTGTTGCGGCCGAGGGCGGCGCTCAGCTGGCGGAGGGTCGCGTGGACGCCTTCGAGCAGCTGCTCGGGCGTGGCGTCGGGGATCGAGATGGCCGCCTCGAGGCTGTCCTTCACCGGCAGCAGGCTTTCCGCGAACGCCTCGACGGCGAACTTGCGCGCCTTGGCGATTTCGTCGTCGGCACGGCGGCGGGTGTTCTCCGCTTCGGCCTTGGCGCGAAGGA
>JBBSPY010000309.1:0-4006 GCA_038258415.1 Burkholderiales bacterium | reverse complement strand
TGGCCAAGCCCGCGGACGGATTGATCGCGGCCTACCGCAGCGGCAGTTTCCAGCAAGTGGTGCGGATCACGTTGCCGTGACCGGCAGGCCTCGTCCTCATCGCGCCACCTTGCCCCATTCCTCGTCGAAGGTCTGCACCAGCACTTGGTTCGAAAGGCGGTTCGGTTCGGCCGGAACCCGCGCCATGTCGGGCGGGAAGTCGAGCAGCGCGGCGATGCCGCCGAGGTCGAGGAAGCGCAGTCCCGGCGGCAGCGATGCGGGCTGGCGCCACGGCCGGTGCGACGCGATCACGAAGCCCCATTCTCCGAAGCTCGGCACGTGTGCGTGATAGGGCGTGGCGGTGAGCCCCGCCGCTTCGATCGTCGCGACCACGGTCCAGAAGCTCTTCCTCGCGATCAGCGGCGACGTCGTCTGCACCACCGCGTATCCGCCCGCCGACAGATGCCGGTCGAGTCGCTCGTAGAAGGTCGTCGTGTAGAGCTTGCCGATCGAGAAGTTGGTCGGGTCGGGGAAGTCGACAACGATGGCGTCGAACATCGCGCCCTCGTTCGCGTCGAGCCAGGCGAACGCATCGGCGTTGACGATGCGCACCTTGGGCGAGTTCAGCGCGTCGCCGTTGAGCGAGCGCAGCAGCGGTTGCTTCGAGAAGAGCGCCGTCATGCGTGGGTCGAGTTCGACGAGCGTGACCTGCTCGACGGCGGGATAACGCAGCACCTCGCGAACCGCCATGCCGTCGCCGCCGCCGAGCACGAGCACGCGTCTCGGCGCGCCCTGCGCGGCGAGCGCCGGATGCACGAGCGACTCGTGGTAGCGGTACTCGTCGCGGGAGTGGAACTGCAGGTTGCCATTGAGGAAGAGCCGCACGCCGGTCTTGCTCGACGTGACGACGACGCGCTGGTAGTCGCTCGATTCGCTGAAAAGCACGTGGTCGCCGTAGAAGCGATCCTCGGCCCAGGTGGTGACGCGGTCGGCGCCGACGAAGGCCGCTGCAAGGGCCGCGATCGCCAGCGCGCAGGCGACGGCATGCGACCGGAGACCACGCACTTCGCCACGAAACAGCCACAGCGCCCAGACGGCGACGACGGCGTTGAGCAGCCCGAACACCGCGCCGGTGCGGATCAGGCCCAGGTGGGGCACCAGCAGCAAAGGGAAGGCGATGGCGACCGCGAGGGCACCGAGGTAATCGAAGGTCAGCACTTCGGAGACCAGCGTGCGCAGCGTCGAGCGGTCGCTGGCATCGCGGGAGTGGCGCTTGAGGATGCGCAGGACGAGCGGGATCTCGAGGCCGACGAGGATGCCGATCGCGAGCACCAGCGCATAGAGCGCGAAGCGGAACGTCGGCGTCGACACCGACTGCAGCGAGAACAGGGCCGCGGGCATCAGACCACCGACCACGCCGACGAGCAACTCGACGCGCAGGAACACCGCCACGAGCTGCCGCTCGACGAAGCGCGACAGCCAGGAGCCGATGCCCATCGCGAACAGGTAGGCGCCGATGACGGTCGAGAACTGCAGGATCGAGTCGCCGAGCAGGTAGCTCGCGAGCGTGCCGGCAGCGAGCTCGTAGACCAGCCCGCAAGCCGCGACGACGAAGACCGAGACGAGAAGCGCGATCTCGACCGGGCGGACGCGAGCCGCGGCCGGCTGCGGGGGCCCGAATCGCGGCGGCACCGCTACCCGTGCACAGCCGCCGAGACGATCATGCCGATCGCGATCGCCGTCGAGCCGACGACGATCGCCAGCGCCAGGTTCTTCTTCTCGACGATCTCTTCCCACAGCCGGTACGGCGTGATCTTGTCGACGATCATGAAGCACAGCCAGAAGATGACAACGCCGATCAGTGCGTAGAGGATCGACCCGAACACGATCCCCGGCTTGAGCCATTCGATGCCCATCATGCGTATCTCCCTTTGCGTGTCGCGAACGCGTTGTTGACGATGATCGCGCCGGCGGGCTACTTGTGCCCGCCGCCGCTCGAGAAGCCGCCGAAGGCGCCGCCGCCGGAGCGGTAGCCGCCGCCGGAGCGCCGGTTGTTCAGGCAGCTCTGGAACTCCTGCGATGCCTCGCCGAAGGTGCTGCGGATCTGGTTGCAGTCGCCGCCGCGGTCGTCGTCGTCGCAGCGAAACAGCAGCAGCACGACGATGGCGATGAAGATCCACAGGAAGACCTTCGCGAGCAGCCCGCCCTTGAAGGCGGTGGGTGACGCGTCGCGCTGCAGCGCCGCCTTCAGCGCGGGCGGCAGGCGGAACGCGGCGACGACGGCGTCGGCCGTGAGCGCCTCGCCGGCCGACCACACGACCTCCTCGGTGCCGTCGCCCCGGGTGCGCTCGCGGTTGAGCTTCTTCGCCTGCGCGGAGCCCGTGCCCTGGTAGTCGGTGTTGGCGGTGCGCTGGTCCTTCGACAGCCGCCAGTAGAACTCGCCGAGGACGAAGGTGACCTGGCCGGTGTAGTCGTAGAGCTTGCGGTAGAGCACGCCTTTCCACTTGACGCTGTCGCCGAAGCCCTCGGGCGCGCCGGTGATCGGAATCGCCGAACTCCAGCCGTCCTCCGCGTCGACCAGGAACGCGAAGCCCTCGGTGCGGTGGTAGAGCAGGTACTCGCGCCAGAAGGTGCGGTCGTCTTCGGGATCGTCGGGAATCTCGCAGCGCTCCGCGTAGCCGACGACCTGCCACGGCAGCGCGTTCGGCGTGCCGAGGGCGATCGTGCCGACGGTGCCAAGCGGGATCAGGGGCTCGCTGCCGACTGTCTGCCGGTAATGCGCGAGGTCGCCGCCGACGCCCTTCGACACGTCGACCACCGACTTGCACTGCTGGCAGACGACCGACTGCGTCGTGTCGAGCTTGACGGCGATCGAGGCGCCGCAATTCGGGCACGTCACGGCGCGGCCCGAGAGCGTCTTCTCGCCGACTTCCGACAGGCCCGTCATGGCGAGCGCCGAAAGCTGAACCGAGCGGCCCACCGACCACGTCGGCCGCGCCGGGTCGGTGTAGTCGAGCGTGCCGACGTCGTCGCGGCTCGAGCGCAGGTCGGCGACGACGAAGCCCTTGTCCAGGTTCGGCCGCTTCGGCAGTTCGCCCTGCGCGGCGATGAGCTTCGCCGCGACCACCGACGCGACCGTCCAGCGCTCGTCGTTGACCGTCAGCGGCGCGCCGGGCCGCAATTGCTCCGGCGGCGGCACCGTCGTGCGCAGCGGCGCATCGAAGGCGATGACGTAGCGGCCGTTGTCTTCCGACAGCCAACCCGACTTGGTGACGTCGGGGCCGCTCTCGAAGAGCGCGTGCCACTCGTTCCAGGTTCCTTCGGCATAGCGATACTGCAGCCGGCCGATGAGCGTGAAGCGGGCGCCCTGGTGGGTGCCCGCGGCGCCGAGCTGGAGCGGCGTGTGATCGTCGAAGACCTCGGCGCTTTCGCCGATCTTGCGCAGGCCGTCTCCGGCGCGCACGACCGTCGAATGGCAGAACGAGCAGACCGCGAACGGCGCGGCGGCCGATCGGAACTCGACCGGCGCGCCGCAGTTCGGGCACGCAGCGCGGTAGACGCGCTGTGGCGCGGGCTCGGTGGCCAAGGCGGCTCAGCTCGCGGCTGAAGCGCTCAGGCCAGCTTCTTCAGCAGCTCGACCTTCTTGGCGTCGAACTCTTCCTGCGTGACGATGCCCTTGGTCTTCATGTCGGCGAGCCGCTCGAGCGTGGCCATCACGTCCTCTGGCTTGACGCCCTGCGCCGCAGCAGCCGCTCCCGCGGCGGCGGCCGGCGCGCCCGGTGCGGCGGCGTTGAGCCCGCCGGCGAGCTGGCTGGCCATCACCTGGCCGAGCGCGACGCCGGCGCCGAGCCCCATCGCGTCGCCGGCAATGCCGCCGCCCTGCCCTGCGTTCTCTGCAAACTTCGGGATCGCCTGCGCCGTCTGGTACTGCATGAACTTGCCCATGTCGTTGCCGACCATGCCCATGCCGATCTTCTGGTCGAGGATCTTCTGCAGGTCTTCCGGCAGCGACACGTTCTGCATCGTC
>JBBSPY010000308.1:0-4014 GCA_038258415.1 Burkholderiales bacterium | reverse complement strand
GCGTTCTCTGCAAACTTCGGGATCGCCTGCGCCGTCTGGTACTGCATGAACTTGCCCATGTCGTTGCCGACCATGCCCATGCCGATCTTCTGGTCGAGGATCTTCTGCAGGTCTTCCGGCAGCGACACGTTCTGCATCGTCACGATCTCGAGCTTGAGCCCGAGCTTCTCGAACGATGGCTGCGTCGCGTTCTTCAGCTGCTCCGCGAATTCGACCTGGTTCGCGGCGAGGTCAAGGAACGGCGTTCCGCTTGACGCGACGGCGTCGGAGATGTGCTGCAGCATCAGCCCGCGCAGCTGCCCGTCGAGCTCGGTCGTCGTGTAGCGCTCGCGCGTTCCCGAGATCTCGTTGTAGAAGAGGCGCGGATCGACGACTCGGTAGCTGTAGTTGCCGAAGGCGCGCAGCCGCACGGCGCCGAAGTCCTTGTCGCGGATCGTCACCGGCTGGCTGGTGCCCCAGCGCTGGTCGATCTGCTGGCGGGTGCTGAAGAAGTAGACGTCGCTCTTGAACGGGCTCTTGAAGAGCTTGTCCCAGTTCTGCAGGTAGGTGAGGATCGGCAGCGTCGCCGTCGTCAGCGTGTAGCGACCCGGGCCGAACACGTCGGCGACTTTGCCCTCGTTGACGAACATCGCGATCTGCGACTCGCGCACCGTGAGCGATCCGCCGTTCTGGATCTCGCGGTCTTCCATCGGGTAGCGCCAGGCCAGCGTGCCGTCGCTGTCCTCCGTCCACTCGATGATGTCGATGAACTGCTTCTTGATGAAATCCATCAGCGCCATGGCAGCGGTTCTCCGATAGCAAAACCCGGTATCCGGGCGGGGGCGAATGATAAGACGAGCCCTGCACAATCCATCCCCATGAAGGGGGCCTGCGCGTGACCGAACCGACCATCGCGACGGCGCCGTCGCACCGCATCGCCATCGTCGGCGCCGGGCCGGTCGGCCTCGCCCTGGCGCTGCACGCGTCTCGCGCGCTGCCCGACGCGGCGATCTCGCTGTTCGACGCCCGGCCGGCCGACAAGGACGTGTCGGGCGACCCGCGCACGCTGGCCCTGTCGCTCGGCAGCGTGCAGTCGCTGCAGCGGCTCGGTGCGTGGAACGCCGACGCCGCGCAACCGATCGCCGAGGTCCACGTGTCGCAGCAGGCGCCGTCGCTGGCGGCGCTGCTGCCTCGCGGCCTGGGCGAGCCCGAGCTGACGATCCGCGCGATCGACGAAGCGGTGCCCTTTCTCGGCGCCGTGATGGCCTACGGTGCGATCGTCGCGCCGCTGCAGCGGGAGTGGGAGGCGGCGGCGGCGCGTGCACCGCAGCGCCTGTTCACGCGATTCGGTACGCCCGTCGCGGCGATCAAGAACGTCGACGGAGGCGTCGAGATCGACGCTGCGATCGCCGAACGGTTCGACCTCGCCATCGTGGCCGAGGGCGGCGTCTTCCAGCCGACCGTCGCAGGCAGCCCGCTTGTCGCGCACGAGGGACGCGCGCCACTGCGCCACGACTACCGCCAGACCGCTTGGGTCGGCCAGGCGACCTTCGACGCCGACACGCCGATCGGCGCCGTCGCCTACGAACGCTTCACGCGGCACGGACCCGCCGCGTTGCTGCCGCTGCGCGACGGCCGCGCCGGCCTCGTGTGGTGCGTGCCGCGCGACGACGATCCCGTCGCCGGGCTCGACGACACCCAGCGCGCGATCGTGCTGCGCGCGATCTTCCATCCGCGCGCACCGCGAATTGCCGCGGTCTCGCCGCTGAAGCGCTTTGCGCTCGGTCTGTCCGCCGAGCGCACGCTCACTTCGGGCCGCACCGTGCGCATCGGCAACGCCGCGCAGACGCTGCATCCGGTGGCCGGCCAGGGCCTCAACCTCGGCCTGCGCGACGCCGAGGTGCTGGTGCGCGCGCTGGCGAGGCATCCGGCAACCGACATCCCGCGCGTGCTCGCCGGCCTCGAGTGGCAGCGCGGACCCGACCGCTGGGCGATGATCGCCACGACCGACTTCCTCGCCCGCAGCTTCACGTGGAAACTGCCGGGTGCGGCTGCCGCACGCGGCCTCGGCATCGCCGCGCTGGGGGCCCTTGGGCCGCTGAAGTCGCGCATCGCCCGGCAGATGATGTTCGGCAGTCGATGACGGCGGCCGCCGTCGACACACTGTCCTTCCTTTCCGCCGGCGGCCTCTCCGGGCACGGCGTGGCGATGCTGGCCTTCACGGTGATCGTCTTCGCCACGTTCGCCCGGGACCGCGTGCCGATCGCCTCGGTGTGCCTGGCGATCCTGGTGGCGGTGCCGCTCTTCTTCGCCGCGTTCCCGCTCGCCGACAAGGCCGGCAAGGCGATCGACTCCGGCCGTTTCTTCTCTGGCTTCGGCCATCCCGCGCTGATCGCGATCTGCTCGCTGATGATCCTCGGCCACGCCCTCGTCGTGACCGGCGCGCTAGACCCTGTTGCGCGCCGCCTCGCCTCGCTCGTCGCGGCGCGGCCGCGGCTGGCGCTCGCCGCGGTCCTCGTCGGCGTGATGGCGGTGAGCGGGTTTGTCAACGACACGCCGGTCGTCGTGCTGATGATCCCGTTGCTGCTGGCCGCGACGTCTCGCGCCAAGGTGGCGCCGGCCGGCGTTCTGATGCCGATGAACTTCGCGGTGCTGATCGGCGGCATGTCGACATCAATCGGCACGTCGACCAACCTCATCGTCATCAGCATCGCCACCAGCCTCGGCCTCGCGCCGTTCGGCATGCTCGACTTCTACGGCCTCGTTGTCGTCGCGGCGGTGCCTGCCCTGCTCTACCTCTGGCTGATCGCGCCGTTGCTGCTGCGTTCGGTGCCGGCGCCGTCGGCGATGGTGAGCGAAGAGGCGTTCGACGCCGAGCTGCACCTCGAGGCCGAGAGCGAGTTCATCGACCGGGAGCTGCGCGAAGCGCTCGCGGCGACGAACGGCCGCATGCGCATCCTCGATCTGCGCGATGGCGAAGGCAGGCAGCGCGGCCGGCTGCCGACGATGAAGCTGCGCCCCGGCGACCGCTTCGTCCTCCAGGACACGGTGCCGAACCTGAAGGAGTTCGAGGGCCTCCTCGGCGCGTCGCTGCACGGCGTCGCCGATGTCGAGGCACTGGCCGGGGCGCCGCCCGAGCGGTCCGGTGCGGAGGCGGGCGCCGCTGCCGAAGCGGCGGAGAAGCCGTCGCCTCGCGATGCCGATGCGATCGTCGCCCGGCTCGTCGTCACGCCGCAATCGCCGCTGGTCGGCCGCTCCGTGAGCGACCACCGGATCGCCGAGCGCTACCGGCTCGTCGTCGTCGGCGTCAGGACGGCACGCAGCGCGTCTACGGCGACGGCGGCGTCGACGGCGTCCGTGAAGGCGAAGCGCATCGTCGCCGATCGTGCGCTGGCCGTCGGCGACGTGCTGCTGGTGCAGGGTCGCGTCACCGCGATCCAGGACGCGCAGCGCGACAACATCGGCGCGCTGCTCGACGAGCAGCTCGTGCTGCCGCGCCGGCACAAGGCGCCGCTGGCACTGGCGACGATGGCGGTGGTGGTCGGGCTGGCCGCCTTCAAGGTCGTGCCGATCGCCATCGCCGCGCTCGCCGGCGTGTTGGTGCTGCTCGCCAGCCGCGCGCTCGCCTTCAGCGAGCTGGCGGCGGCGCTGTCGGTCAAGGTGGTCCTCATCGTCGCCGCGAGCTTCGCCCTGGGAGACGCGCTCACCGTCACCGGCGCAACCCAGTGGCTCGCGGTGCAGCTCGTGTCGGTCACCGGCGCGCTCGAGCCACGCTGGGTGCTGGTGCTGCTGATGCTGCTGATGGGCACACTCACCAACTTCGTCTCGAACAACGCCGCCGCGGCGATCGGCACGCCGCTGGCCGTCGAGCTCGCGCGCCAGCTCGGCGTGGCGCCGGAGCCGTACGTGCTGGCCGTGCTGTTCGGCTGCAACCTCTGCTACGTCACGCCGATGGGCTACCAGACGAACCTGCTGGTGATGAACGCCGCCGGCTACCGCTTCGGCGACTTCGTGCGCGTCGGCGGGCCACTGTTC
>JBBSPY010000307.1:0-4062 GCA_038258415.1 Burkholderiales bacterium | reverse complement strand
GCCAGTTGCCGGCCTCGCTCGACGAGTTCGCTGACCGCGGCGCACGATCCTTCACTCACCCATCCCGCGTGACGCTTTTCACGCCCGCCCCGCCTCCGCATCTCCCTCCCGCATCCACGGCCACTTTCCGTTCGCCCTTCGCTTGTATCGCACTCGCGGCGGCCCGAACATCGACGCCCGATTCCTCGCAGGCGGCCGCGTTGCCGGCTGTCCTTCCCATGATCATCCAGGTGCTAGGTTGCTCCGGCTCGATCGCTGCCGGCGCCCGCACGACCGCGTTCCTGGTCGACGACGACGTGCTGATCGACGCCGGCACCGGCGTCGGCGACCTGCCGCTCGCGGCGCTCGTGAAGATCGAGCACATCTTCGTCAGCCACTCGCACCTCGACCACGTGCTCTCGATCGGCCTGCTGGCCGACAGCGTCCTGCGCGCCCGGCGGGCCGCCGGCAAGGGCCCGATCGTCGTCCACGCCCTGCCCGAGACGATCGAGGCGCTGCGCACGCACATCTTCAACGGCGTCATCTGGCCCGACTTCAGCCGCCTGCCGACGCCGCAAGACCCGGTGCTCGCGTTCTCGCCCGTCGCGATCGGCGGCGTCGTCGAGGTGGCGGGCAAGCGCATCGAGGTGCTGCCGGCCGAGCACACCGTGCCCGCCGTGGGCTACGCCGTTGGCGGTGGCGCCGACGCCGGCTGGTGGGTCTACACCGGCGACACCGGCCCGAACCCGGCGCTGTGGCAGCGCCTGCGCGAGATGCACGTCGCCTGCCTCGTGATCGAGACGGCGTTCGGCGACGACGAGCAGCAGCTCGCCCGCATCAGCCGCCACCTGAGCCCCACGGCGCTCGGCCTGGAGCTCGCGCAGCTTGCAGGCAGCGTCGACGTGCGCATCACGCACATTAAGCCCGGCGAGTTGGCGTCGGTGATGGCCGGCGTAGGGCGCCTGGCCACGCCGCATCGCCTCCGCGCGCTGCAGGCCGGCGACACGATGCACCTCGCGCCGGCCGCCGAGCCGCAGCTCGCGTTCGGCTGACGACGCGACGAACGGTCTGGCAGCTGACGGTTTGCGTCAGTGCTGACCGGACGCGGAGGTGGGGATGCCCTCTGGTGACTGTTTGTGTCACGCAAATGGAGGAACTTCACGGTTTTGCCGCCGTTTCGCGTGGCACGGGCCCTGCAAAGAATGACCCGTCTTCCACCCGTTGTTCTCTCCTCAGGAGTTTTTCACCATGAATCGTTCCATCCAGAAGGGTTTCACCCTCATCGAATTGATGATCGTCGTCGCGATCATCGGCATCCTGGCAGCGGTCGCGCTGCCGGCCTATCAGGACTACGTCAAGCGTGCACGCGTGACGGAAGGTCTGAGCCTGGCCGGCGACGCGAAGAACGCCGTCACGGTCGGTGTCACCACCCCGGCGGACCTGACCAATGCCGCTAACACCTGGAATGCCCAGGCGGGCAACGCTGGCGCGACCAGCAAGTACGTCACCAGCGTCCAGATCACTCCCGGGACCGGCGTCATCCAGATCGTGTACAACGCTGCTCAGGTTGGCGTTGGCGCTGCCGCGAACGGCCTTTCCCTGACGCCGTGGATGCGCGACACCGCGGCCGGCCAGGCCTACGCCGCCGCCCTGGCTGCCGGCACCTCGGGCTCCGTGGACTGGGGCTGCCGTTCGGCGACCTTCGCCACGGCCACCACCCAGGGCGTCACGACCATTGCGCCGCCCTCGCCGCTCCTGGCCAAGTACGCTCCGTCGCAGTGCCGCTGATCAGCGCTCTGCACAGCTAGGGAAAGAGGCGCTTCGGCGCCTCTTTTTTGTTTCGAGGGACGGGACCCGATTTCGGCCGGCCTTCCCAATACGATCAACGAATGTCGATCACCGGAAAACGCGCTGCGTGAATGCAATCGATAGCGCCTCGCCCAGGCGACGGATCGGCCGCCTGCGGTGGCGCGATCGCCTCACGGCCGCGGCCATCCATCTCGGCCTATCGCTGACGATCGCCGCCCTCGCCGCGATCCTCATGTTCCTCGTCTGGTACCCCGGCGCGTTTCGCGACCTGGCGGGTGGACGAAACCTCTTTCTGGTGCTGACCAGCGTCGACGTCGTCCTCGGACCGCTGCTCACCCTGGCCGTCTTCGACCGTTGCAAGTCGCGCCGCCACCTCCGGATCGACCTCGCGTTGATCGGCGCGCTGCAACTCGCCGCGCTCCTGTACGGGCTGCACACGGTTTTCATCGTCCGGCCGGTCGCGATGATCTTCGAGGTTGACCGCATGCGGCTCGTCGTCGCCAACGATGTCGCCGTCGATGAGCTTCCTGGGGCCCCGCCCGCTTATCGCAGCCTGCCGATCACCGGGCCGTGGATGCTTGGCACCAGGAGGCCCCGCGAGGGCACCGAGCACGCCGATGCGCTGATGCAGGGCTTGGCCGGCAAGGACATCGGCGTCCGGCCGACGTTCTGGCAGCCCTACGACGAAGCGAAACCCCAGGCACTCGAGCGATCGCGGCCGATCGCGGTGCTCCTCGAGCACTACGCCGATCAGGCGGGCGAGATCCGTCAGGAACTGACGGCCATGAAGGCCGACATCACGACGAGCCGCTTCCTTCCCGTCATGGCCCGCGGTGACTGGGTGGCGATCCTCGACGGCAGCGGCAACGTGCTGGGCTACCTGTCTTTCGACGGCTTCTTCTGAGGCGCCTGTGGCGTCGGGTGCCCATGACAATCGGCGCATGCCCACGCGTCCGTCACCGTCTCCGCTCGGCCCTGCGGGCTTAGGTACGCTGCCGCTGCTCGCCATCCTGGCGATCGTCGTCCCCACGCTCATCGCCTACAACGTCCCGCCGTCGGCGACGTTCCTCAACCAGGCCGCAGCCTTCGTCGGCTGGGGCCTGTTCTGCATCATCGTCGCGCTCGCGGTTCCCGAGCGCCCCTGGCCGCGCAGCGCCGGCGCCCGCGCGCTGCTCGGCTCGCTGGCGCTGCTCGTCGCCTGCGCCGTCGGCGCGTCGCTGTTCGAGCGGGCGCCGTGGTCGCTGTCGCTGTCGGCGATCGGCTCGATCGCGGCGGCGATGCTCGTGGTCGTCGTCGGTGCGGCGGCGGCGCGCGCCGGAAACGGCGAGCGCGTGTTCGAGGCGTTCTGCATCGCGCTCGTCGTCGCCGGCATCGCCAGCAGCGTCGTCGGGCTGATCGAGGTGTTCGCGCCGCACTGGCCCAACGGCTGGCTGGTCGCCGAGGCGTCGATACCCGGCCGCGCCACCGGCAACGTGCGCCAGCCCAACCACCTGAGCAGCCTGCTGCTGTGGTCGATGGCCGCGGCCGTGTGGCTCGGCGAGCGCTGGCCGCGCTGGCGCATCGCGATGTGGGCCACGGCGTTGCTGTGCAACGAGGTGATCGTGCTGTCGGCTTCGCGCACGGGGCTGGTCGGCATGTTCGTGCTGCTCGGCTGGGGCCTGCTCGACCGGCGCCTGTCGCGAGGCACGCGCATCTTCCTCGCTGCCGCGCCGGTCGCCTACCTCGCGCTCTGGGGTTTGTCGACGCTAGGCGCGCAGGCGATGCACCTCGACTTCGAGGGTGCCAAGCGCATGAGCGGCAGCGGCCTCTACGTCTCGTACTCGCGCTGGCGCATCTGGGAGAACACGCTGTCGCTGATCGCCATGCACCCGTGGCTCGGCGTCGGCTTCGGCGAGTTCAACTTCGCCTGGTCGCTCACGCCGTTTCCAAACCGCCCGGTGGCGTTCTTCGACCACACCCACAACCTGCTGCTGCAGTTCGCCGTCGAACTCGGCATTCCGCTGGCGCTCGCGGTCTGCGGTGCAATGGGATACGCGGTGTGGGCGGCGCTGCAGAACGCGATCGCCAGCGGGCGCGGCAGCTCAGCCGGCGCGGTTGCGCCGATGCAGCGCGCGGCGTTCGTCCTGGTGTTCATGGTCGCCGTGCACAGCATGCTCGAGTACCCGCTCTGGTACAGCTATTTCCTGCTGCCGGCGGCGTTCGCGTTCGGGCTGTGCCTGGAGCGGCCCGAGCGGGGCGCGGTCGCGGCGGCGGCCACGGCGCCGTCACCCTCGG
>JBBSPY010000306.1:0-4065 GCA_038258415.1 Burkholderiales bacterium | reverse complement strand
CGGCTCGACGGCGCCGCGACGCAGCTCGCCGCGGACGTGCAGCTGGCGCGCCGCGAGGCGGCAGCACGCAACCGCACGGTGCGGGTCTCGCTCCGCAGCGACGGCACCGCGACGTGCTGGATCGTCCACACCGGCGCCGCCACCGACTGCGGCTGCGGCGTCGATTCGCACGCCGTGTGCGCTGCCGGCGCCATCGCCATCACCTCGACGACTCTGGGTGACACAGACCGACTGCGCGTCGAAGGCAACGTCGCCTCGATGCTGTTCGATCCACTGCACGGCACGACCACGCCGGCCGGAACCCTGCGCGTGCTCGACTCGCGCGGCCGCTCGGTGCAGCACGTCGTCAACGTCGCCGGTCGGTTGCGCTCGTGCTCGCCCGGCCGCAGCTTGTCGGGATGGCCTGCGTGCTGACGCGCCTCCCCTTTCATCCACCTCGAGGAGAACCGTCGATGCATCGCCCCCGAAACCGCCAGCGCCGCCAGTGCGGCTTCACGTTGATCGAGAGCCTCGTCGTCGTCGGCATCGCCGGCGTGCTGTCGAGCATGGCCTACCCGTCGCTCGAGGGTCACCTGCTGAGAGCCCGACGCATCGACGGCGTCGCGACGCTGCTGCAGGCGCAGCTGGCGCAGGAACGACTTCGCGCCAACCGCGCCGCGTTCGGCTCGCTCGCCGAAATCGGCATGCGGGCGACGAGCGCCGCGGGCCACTACGCGCTCGCCGCCAACGGAGACACCGAGGGCTACGAGCTGGTCGCGACCGCGCTCGGCGCGCAGGCGCGCGACGCCGCGTGCCGATCGCTGCGGCTGCGCTCGGCCGGCGCCGGCATCGAATACGCGTCGGGTCCCGACGCCGCGTCCTCGAACGCCGCGGCGGCAAACCGCCGCTGCTGGAACCGGTGATGCGCACCTCACGGTCAGCCCGCCGCAGCCGCGGCTTCACGCTCATCGAGCTGATGGTCGGCACCGCCGTCGGCCTGTTCGTCGTCGCCGCGGTCACCGGGCTCGTCGTGCGGCAGATCGGCGAGTTGCGCGCGGTCAGCCACGAGGCGCGCGTGACGCAGGAGCTGCGCCACGTCGCCGAGCTCGTCGCTCGCGACCTCAGGCGCGCCGGGCACTGGGCAGGCGCCGCGTCGGGCGTCGCCAGCGAGGACGGCAGCGTCGGCGCGGCGAATCCGTATGCGTTCGACGCGGCGTCATCGGTCGCCACCGGCGAGATTCGCATCCGCTACTCGCGCGACGCCATCGAGAACGGCGTCGTCGACGGCAACGAGCAGTTCGGCTTCCGCCTGCGCCAGGGCGCCGTCGAACTCCAGCTCGGCGACGCGAACTGGCAGCAGATGACCGACCCGGCGACCGTCGTCGTCACGTCGTTCGACGTCACGCCGCGGATCGAATCAACGAGCCTCGACGCGTTCTGCACCGAGCCGTGCGCCGTGGGGAACACCAGCTGTCCACCGCGGCAGGAGGTCGCGCAGGTGGAGATTGCCGTCACCGGGCGGTCCGCGGTCGACGCCGCGGTCGTGCGCTCGCTGCGGGCCACGGCCGGCGTTCGGCAGGCGTCGGTCATCGGTCGATGCGAGGTCTGACATGCGACACGACCCGATCTCTGAAACGCCGACACGCGACTCGCAACGCGGCGCCGCGGCGCTCGCCCTGACGACGCTGCTCGCCCTCGCCGGCCTGCTCGTCGTCGCGTACGCGCAGCGCCACGTTGTCGCCGAGACGCGCGGCTCGGCGCACGCGCTGCGGACGGCCCAGGCGTTCGAAGCGGCAGAGGCCGGCCTCGACTGGGCGATCGCGCGGCTCGACGACGACACGCCGATCGGCGCCGCGTGCGACCCCGGTGCCGATCCGGCGGATCGGTCGTTCCGCGACGGTCACCTGCAGCGCACGGCCGATGCCGGGGCCCGCTACGTGCCCGTTACCTGGCGTCGTGGTGGCGTCGATGTGCCGCTCGCCGCGGCCTGCGTCCGGGGCGCTTCCGGTTGGCGCTGCAGCTGCCCACGCGACGACGATCCGGCGCCGCAGGTCGACCTCGACGGCGACGCGACGCCGGCCTTCCACGTGCACCTCGAGGTCGGCCCGACGCCGGCCGTGCTGCGTGTCGTCGCGACCGGCTGCCTGCGCGCCGACGCGAAATGTGCCGCGACGTCCGACGGCGCCGACACGGCGGCGGCACGCGTCGAGACCCTCGTCGCCCTGCTGCCGGCGTTGCGCCGCGCGCCGGCGGCGGCCGTCACCGTCGGCGGCGCCCTCGACGCGGGCACATCGGCGCCCACGTTCGTGAATCCAGACGGCGTGGCGGTCCACGCCGGAGGCGCCGTCTTCGGCGATGCGATGCGCCTCTCCGGCCCGCCCGGCTCGCCGCTCGCCGAGGCCCTGGCGAGCGACGACGCAGCGCTCGCCGCGCTCGACGCCGACCGCCACTTCGCCCGTTGGTTCGGCATGACGCGAGGAGCGTGGCGCGGCCAGCCGGCGGCGACGACGGTTCGCTGCGCGGGCGACTGCAGCACGGCGCTCGCGGCGGCGGTCGCCCGCGGTGCGCGCCTCGTTTCGGTCGACGGCGACCTCGAGCTGAGCGGCCCGCTCGTCCTCGGCAGCGCGACGCGGCCGATCGCGCTGGTCGTCACCGGCGCGGCGCGCTGGCGCGGCGACATCGCGCTCCATGGCGTCGTCCACGCCGGCTCGCTCGAGTGGCGTGCCGCCGGCGCCGCGGCGGCGATCCACGGCGCCTTGCTCGTTCACGCCGACGCGTCGATCGAAGGCGCGGCGACCATCACCCGCGATGCCGACGTGCTCGCGGCCCTGCAACGCGGCGCCGGCAGCTTCGTGCGCGTCGACGGCAGCTGGAAGGACCACTGACATGACACCATCGATCCAGGCCGCGCCCCGACGGCGCGGCGAACGCGGCACGACGCTCGTCGAATCGCTCGTGGCCTGCGCGTTCGCCGCCATCACGGCGATCGCGGCGATGCAGTCGACGCAGCAACTCCGCCTCCACGGCGACCTCGCGCGGCAGCGCGGCGAGGCGCTGCGCATCGGCGACGACGCACTCGAATCGGCGCGCTCGGCGATGGCCTCGGCGTCGAACCCGAACCGCGAACTCGTCGACGAGACGCGGGACGTGGCCGGCACCAATGCCACCTACCGCCTGCGCCGCAGCGTCGCGACCGGACGTGCGCACGACGACGTGACGTCGAGCGTCGAATGGAACGATCGCGCCGGCAACGCGCAGTCCCTGCGTCTCGACAGCACGATCGCTCGCCACGACCCGGCGTATTCGGCGGCACTCGCACTCGGCGCAGGCGACCCGATGCGAGCGTTGCCGTTGGCGCGCAGCACGTCCATTCCAACGGCCGCCGTGCCGATCGGCAGGCGCCTGAGCGCATGGACGCCGGGGACCGGCGCCGGCGGGTCGGATACCGTGGTCTTCGACGACGCCACCGGAGACGCCGTCGCACGGTGCAGCGACACCGCGCAGGCGCTGCGCGACCGCGACGCCGACCTCTCCGCCTGCACGCGCGGACGCTGGCTGGTCGCCGCCGGAACCCTTCGCTTCGACGGACCGCTGCTCGCCGTGACCGCTGCGCTCGCGCTCGACGGCGGGCGCTATCCTGCCGACGCCATGTGCAGCAGCGACGCGATGATGACGGTCCGCCTTCCGGCCGACGGCGGCGCGCTGCGCCATGCATCGGTCGCCGTCGACGCGGTGCCGGCGTCGATCGGTGTCGCGTCGTGGGTCGACACGGGCGAGCGCTTTGTCGCCTGGCGCTGTCTCGTCGCTCCGGGCGACGACGGAGCCTGGTCGGCGCACACGGTGCTCACGCCGACGGGCTGGATCGCCGGCGACGGGCCGACGCAGCGGCGAATCTGCGGCACCGGCCGCGACGCCGCGACCTCGTGGCGCGATGTCCGGACCTCGCGCATCGATCTGAACCTGCGCGTGGCCGCCGCCGGCGCGGCATGCCCGGCATGAACGCCTCCGCGGCCGAGCACGACGCGATGCGCGAGGCGCTCGCACTCGCCGAGCAGGCGATCGGCCTGTCGGACCCGAACCCGCGCG
>JBBSPY010000305.1:0-4072 GCA_038258415.1 Burkholderiales bacterium | reverse complement strand
CCATGGAGAACAGATGAAGCGAGCCCTGCACATGTCGGCCCGATCGGTGGTCGCCGCCATCGGCGTGGCCACAGCCACGTCGGTCTTGGCCGCGCCGTACAGCAGCGAGGCCTCGATCGTCGTCACGGGCGGCCCGCACGCCGGCCCGCATTCGCTCAAGGTCGACGACGTCGGCTGCGAGCTGCGCAAACGGCCCGGCCGCCCCAGGTACTTCAACGACAATTTCGGCAAGCAGGACGCGAAGGGCCCGAAGCAGCTGAGCTTCGTGGTCGTCAACATCCGCAACGCCGACGGGTCCGGCAGCCCGGCGCCGGCCGAGTTCGAAGCGTCGGTCACGTTCGGGCCCGTGATGGGCGCCGGCAGCACGTTCTACATGTCGGGTAGCAACGCCACGACCGGCCGCGTCGGCGGGCCGGGTACCGTGCTGCTGAAGGAAGACGGCAAGATCGCGCAGGTGGTGCTCGACCTGCAGCCGCAGGCGGGGATCCGCGTGACGGGGACGGTGCGCTGCTCGATCATCCAGGTGCCGTGAGGGGAAGCGGCGCGCAGGCTGACGGTCAGCGGATCGTGATCGTCAGCTTCGGCCGCCACACCGCGAGCGCGACGTTGGCCACCGCGAGGCCGAGCAGCAGGCACAGCGTCGTCCGTTCGGAGTGCAGCAGCGACGCCAGCAGGGCCGGGTCGGCACCGGCCGCGGCGAGCTCGGCCTGACGGCCAGTGGCGCCCACCGTCAGCAGCGTTCCCTCGAACACGCTGAGCCCGAGCAGCGCTTTCGTCCACGCCCAGCCGGCACTGTGGAAGCCGCGCGTGGCGGCGATGGCGAGCAAGCCGGTGATCAGCACGACCGCGAGCGACGGGATCAGCACGTAGGTCGCGACGGCCGCGATCGCGTCGCGCGAGGCGGCGAAGGCGACCGGCGACGCCGTGTTCGCGGTCGCGCCGATCACGAGGCAGGCCGCCAGCCCGCCGCCGCTGCCGAACGCGGCGATCTGATGCAACGCCTTCAGGCTGCGCCGCCACCATGCGCGGCCGGTCACGGGGCGCGCCTTCTAGAATTTGTCATCCTCCGCCTTCCGTTCTACTCTCGTTCGTTCGCCTCACCAGGAACCGCCATGCCTCTCGTTTCCATGCGCCAGCTGCTCGACCACGCCGCCGAGAACGGATACGGCATCCCCGCATTCAACGTCAACAACCTCGAGCAGGTGCAGGCCGTGATGATGGCCGCCGACGAGGTCGGCGCGCCCGTTATCCTGCAGGCCAGCGCCGGTGCGCGCAAGTACGCCGGCGAGGCGTTCATCAAGCATCTGATCTCCGCCGCGATCGAGACCTGGCCGAAGGTGCCGCTCGTGATGCATCAGGACCACGGCCAGAGCCCGGCGGTGTGCCAGAGCGCGATGGACCTGGGCTTCTCGTCGGTGATGATGGACGGCTCCCTCGAGGCCGACGGCAAGTCGATCGCGAGCTACGACTACAACGTCGACGTGACGAGGAAGGTCGTCGACCTGGCGCACGCGAAGGGCATCACCGTCGAGGGCGAGCTCGGCTGCCTCGGCTCGCTGGAGACGATGCGCGGCGACAAGGAAGACGGCCACGGCACCGACGCGACGATGACGCGCGAGCAGCTCCTCACCGACCCCGAGCAGGCCGCCGACTTCGTCAAGCGCACGCAGCTCGACGCGTTGGCCATCGCCATCGGCACCAGCCACGGCGCGTACAAGTTCACCCGCAAGCCGACGGGCGACATCCTCGCCATCGACCGCATCAAGGAGATCCACCGCCGGATCCCGAACACGCACCTGGTGATGCACGGCTCGTCGAGCGTGCCGCAGGAGCTGCTCGCCGAGATCCGCCAGTTCGGCGGGGCGATGAAGGAGACCTACGGTGTGCCGGTCGAGGAGATCCAGGAGGCGATCAAGCACGGCGTGCGCAAGATCAACATCGACACCGACATCCGCCTGGCGATGACCGGCGCGGTGCGCCGCTACCTCGCCGAGAACCCCGACAAGTTCGACCCGCGCGACTACCTCAAGCCTGCCCGCGAAGCGGCGAGGAAGATCTGTCGTGCAAGGTATATGGAGTTCGGCTGCGAGGGTCAGGCCGGCAAGATCACCGCGCTTCCGCTTGCACAGGTCGCCACGCGATACGCGAAGGGCGAACTCGCGCAGACGGTGGTGTGAGATGTCGACGACGCCCACCAACGAAGCCGAGGAGAGCGACGCTCCGGGCGTCTTCGAGACGAACCTGCACTCGCTGCCGCTGATCGCGCGCGGCAAGGTGCGCGACAACTACGCGGTGGGCGAAGACCGCATCCTCATGGTCGCGTCGGACCGCATCTCCGCGTTCGACGTGGTGATGAGCGAGCCGATTGCCGGCAAGGGCAGGTTGCTGACGGAGATGACGCTGTTCTGGTTCGAGCGGCTGCAGCACGTCGTGCCGAATCACCTCACCGGCGACGACCCGGAGTCGGTCGTCGCGGAAGACGAGCGCGAGCTGGTGCGCGGACGTTCGATGCTCGTGAAGCGGCTGCAGCCGTTGCCGGTCGAGGCCGTCGTGCGTGGCTACCTCGCGGGGAGCGGCTGGAAGGAGTACCAGGCCAGCGGCACGGTCTGCGGCGTCGCGTTGCCGCCCGGGTTGCAGCTCGCATCGAAGCTGCCGGCACCGATCTTCACGCCGGCGACCAAGGCTGAAGCCGGGCACCACGACGAGAACATCGACTTCGAGCGCATGTCGGAGCTCGTGGGCGAGCCCCGAGCGCGGGAGGTGCGCGACATCTCGCTTCGCTTGTACGCCGAGGCGGCGGAGCATGCGCTGTCGCGGGGGATCATCATCGCCGACACGAAGTTCGAGTTCGGGCTCGACGCGTCGGGCAAGTTGGTGTTGATGGACGAGGTGCTCACACCGGACTCGTCGCGCTACTGGCCCGTGGAGGAATGGGCGCCGGGCAAGACGCCACCGAGCTACGACAAGCAGGTGCTCCGGGATTGGCTCGAAGCGGTCCGGATCGACGGTGTACCGTGGTCGAAGTCGCCGCCTCCACCGAAGCTCGATCCAGATGTCGCGAAGCAGACGCGGCGGATCTACGAGCAGGCACGGGATTTGTTGCACCCGGCGGGTGACGTCCTGCCCCCGCCGTCTGCGCAGATCGCTGCTCTCGAACGGGCATTGGCTGCGGAACAGGATTCCCTAGTCGCGGACGGGCTCAGGGTCGACTTGATAGTGGCCTTTGCTCGTAACGGTCGGCTACTTGAGGCGGACCGTGCCGCCGCGGAACTGCGGAAGCGGCGCGCGGCGACGCCGCATTCGGTTCTGACGATCCGTATGAACTTCGCCGAAGGCGTGACAGATTACTTTGGCGGACGCATCAAGTCCGCGTTCGACAAGATGCAACGAGCCTACCTGCTGGCCCGCGCTGTCGGAAGTGACGAGTTGCGAGCCATCTGCGCGGCTTGGCTTGCGCACGTGTCATGGAACAACGAGGACGTCGTCTCAACGGCTGCATTCGCTCGCGAGGCGCTTGCAAGGGCGCGGCCGATCGACCATCACGCTCGCGCCCGCGTCAGCCTTGTGTTGGCGGAAGTACTCGCTATTTCAGGACGCGACGACTTAGCGGAACTGTGGACCAAACGTGCCCAGCGCCATGCTGCTGCGCTCAGTGATTGGGGTGCTAAGTCTGCGCTGGCTTACAACTTGGCTACAACGAGCTTGATGCTTCTTCGGCAAGAGGTTTTGAACGGTATCCCGAGTGATGCACGAAGCGAAACGGCTGAGCGCACGCGCCGGGCACTGCATAGCGCGGATGCCGCCTTCGGCGTTCGTGACGAAATGGCTCCGCTACAGGATGCTCAGATGCTGTCACTGCTCGGCCGAGCCGATGACGCTCTAAAGATCTACCTTCGTCTCGCGACCAGCGCCGTCACGCCCGGGACGGCCAGCGAGCGTAGCGTCTGGCTCGCGGACGAGGCGTGGTGTTTCAGCCGTCTCGGTCGTCATGCGGAAGCACTTAGCGCCGCGACGAAGGCGACGGCAGCGATCGACCCCACTACACAGGTCGACGATCTCGCCTCGATTCATT
>JBBSPY010000304.1:0-4078 GCA_038258415.1 Burkholderiales bacterium | reverse complement strand
GCTACTTCAAGGATGAAGGGCTCGACCTCACCATCGCCGACTTCGCCGGCGGCTCGCGCGCGTTGCAGGCGCTGATCGGCGGCAGCGCCGACGTGGTCTCGGGTGCGTTCGAACACACCATCAACATGCAGGTCACGGGTCAGCGGTTGCGTGCCTTCGTGCTGCAGGGTCGCGCCCCGCAGATCGTGCTCGGCATCAACCCGAAGACGATGCCGGCCTACCAGTCGATCGCCGACCTGAAGGGCAAGAAGATCGGCGTCACCGCGCCCGGGTCGTCGACCAACGTGCTCGCCAACTTCGTGCTCGGCAAGGCCGGGCTCAAGCCGAGCGACGTGTCGTTCATCGGCGTCGGCGCCGGCAGCGGCGCGGTCGCCGCGATGCGCTCCGGGCAGATCGACGCCATCTCCAACCTCGACCCGGTGATCACGCTGCTGGTCCGCTCGGGAGACCTGAAGATCGTCTCCGACACCCGCAAGGTCGCCGAGGCCGACCGCATCTTCGGCGGGCCGATGCCGGCCGCGTGCCTCTACACGAAGCAGACCTTCATCGACCAGAACCCGCGCACGGTGCAGGCGCTCGCCAACGCGATCGTCCGCGCCGACCGGTGGATCCAGAAGGCCGGTGCAGCCGACATCAGCAAGGCGGTTCCCGAGACCTACCTGCTCGGCGACCGGGCGGTCTACGTCGACGCCTTCCTGGCCGCCAAGGGTGCGCTCTCGCCCGACGGCATGATCCCGGCGGCCGGCGCCGAGACGGCCCGCCGCGCGCTGGCGAGCATCGATCCGGCGGTGGCGTCGGCGAAGGTGGATCTGTCGGCGATCTGGAGCAACGACTTCGCCAGGCGGGCCAACGCGAAGCTCGGCAAGAGCTGAGGCGGGCGGGTCCAGAGCAGCGCACGAGTCGAACGTGGACGTGGACGTGGACGGAGACGCAGCGCTCGAGCTCGATGCCGTGACCTGCACGTTCGCGCCGCGGGTGCGCGGAGAGCGCGGCTACACCGCGGTGCGCGACGTCACGTTGTCGATCGCGGCCGGAGAGTTCGTCGCCGTCGTCGGCCCGACCGGCTGCGGCAAGAGCACGCTGCTCAACGTCGCCGCCGGCCTGCTCGAGCCGAGCGCGGGCACGGTGCGCGTGTTCGGCGAGCCGCTCGTCGGCATCAACCGGCGTGCCGGCTACATGGTCCAGGCCGAGAGCCTGATGCCGTGGCGCTCGGCACACGCCAACGTTGCCGCAGGGCTCGAGTTCCGCGGCGATGCCGACGCGTCCACGGCCGCCGATGCGTGGTTGCGCCGCGTCGGCCTAGGCGGCTTCGGCGACCGCTACCCGCACCAGCTGTCGGGCGGCATGCGCAAGCGCGTGAGCCTGGCGCAGACGCTCGCCCTCGACCCCGACCTCATCCTGATGGACGAGCCCTTTTCCGCGCTCGACATCCAGACTCGCCAGCTGATGGAGAACGAGGTGCTGGCGCTGTGGGCCGAGAAGAAGAAGGCGGTGCTCTTCATCACCCACGACCTCGACGAAGCGATCGCCCTCTCCGACCGCGTCGTCGTGCTCTCGGCAGGTCCTGCGTCGCATCCGCTCGGCGAGTTCAGGGTCGACCTGCCGCGACCGCGCGACGTCGCCGAGGTGCGCATGACGCCGCGCTTCGTCGCGCTGCACGAGGCGATCTGGTCGGTGCTGCGCGAGGAGGTGCTCGCCGGCTACCGGCAGCAGCTCGCGGCCTGAGCCGTCAGCCGAGGCGCGGCTGCATGTCCAGGTGCGGCTGCGCCGCGAGCCATGGTTCGAGCAGCGCCAGGGCGTCGTCGAGTTCGTCGCCAGAGAGCGCGAAAGAGAAACGGATCCAGCGGTGCCCGTCGACCGGATCGAAGTCGATGCCGGGCGCGGTGGCGATGCCGGTCTCGTCGATCAGGCGGTGGCAGAAGGCCAGGCTGTCGCGGGTGAGATGGCCGACGTCGGCGTAGATGTAGAACGCGCCGTCGGGCGGAGCGATGCCCGTGAGGCCCATGCGCGGCAAAGCGTCGAGCAGGCGGGCGCGGTTGTGGGCGTACTGCGCCACCGAGGCGTCGAGCTCCTCGCGGTCGTCGAAGGCGGCGAGCGCGGCGTGCTGCGAGATGCTCGCCGGCGTCAGGAAGAGGTTGATGAGGCAGGCCGAGAGCCGTTCGACGCAGTGCGCCGGCGCGACCAGCCACCCGAGCCGCCAGCCCGGCATGCGGAACAGCTTGGAGAAGCTGTTGAGCACGATCGCGTCGGGGTCGAGCGCGAGCGCCGTGGTGCTGGCACGACCGTACGAGATGCCGTGGTAGATCTCGTCGGAGACGATGCGAGTGCCGCTCCGCCGACAGCGCTCGACGAGTGCGAACAGCTCGTCGCGCGACAGCATGGCGCCGGTCGGGTTCGCCGGGCTGGCGACGACGAGGCCGTGCAGCGGCTCGGGCAACGCGTCGAGCATCGCCGGCGCGAGGCGGAAGTTCGCGGCCGCTCCGCAGTCGATCTCCACCGGCACGCGGCCGAGCGCGACCAGTGCGTTGCGGTAGGCCGGATAGCCGGGCCGTGCGACGCCGACCCGGTCAGCGGCGGCGAACATCGTCGTGAACACGGCGACGAGCCCGGCGCTCGCCCCGGCGGTGAGCAGCACGCGGCCCGGGTCGAGGTCGACGCCGTGTTCGTCGCCGTAGTGGCGGGCGATGCGCTCGCGCAGCGCCGCCGATTCCCAGTAACCACTGGCGTCGCGGTCGACGCGCGCGTGCGCGGCCTCGCGTGCGCGGCTCGGAATCCCGGCCGTCGGCTGGCCGAAGTGCATGGGGAACACGGGCAGCCCGTCGCGCTGGCGGGCGAAGGCGCGCATCCCGATCGCGCCGGCGTGGAACGGCGGAACCGCGGCACCGCGCGCCGGCAACGGCGGTGGGTCGCCGGTCAACGGCGTGCGCTGGGCGTTCGAACGCGGACTTAGCATCGCCTTCATTCTCTCCCGCTGTCTCATGGAATCCGCCGACCACTGCCGATGAAATACCTTCGCGTGTGGCAGCTCGCTCTGCTGGTGGCGGTGTTCGGGGTCTGGTACGCGCTGACCGCGCCGGGCCTGATCCCGCCCTTCATGTTCGACAACGACCGGCAGGCCGCGTTCTTCTTCGGCGAGCCGCTGCAGATCTTCGACCGCATCTGGAACTGGTTCGTCGTCAACCGCGACATCTACCAGCACCTGTGGGTGACGCTCGTCGAGACGCTGCTCGCGTTCGCGATCGGCACCGGCCTGGGTCTCGTGATCGGTCTTTGGCTCGCGCTCAGCCCGTTCGCCGCGGCCGTCGCCGACCCGTACATCAAGGCAGCCAACAGCATGCCGCGCGTGATCCTGGCGCCGATCTTCGCGGTCTGGTTCGGCCTCGGCATCGCCAGCAAGGTCGCGCTCGGCGTGACCCTCGTGTTTTTCATCGTCTTCTTCAACGTCTACCAGGGCGTGAAGGAAGTGAGCCCGGTGGTGCTCGCCAACGCGCGCATGCTGGGTGCCTCGCGCCGGCAGCTGCTGCGCCACGTTTATCTGCCGAGCGCGACGAGCTGGGTCTTCAGTTCGCTGCACACCTCCGTCGGCCTGGCGTTCGTCGGTGCGGTGGTCGGCGAATATCTCGGCAGCTCGCGCGGCGTCGGCTACCTGATCCTGCAGGCCGAGGGCGCCTTCGACATCAACACCGTGATGGCCGGCATCCTCGTGCTGACGGTGTTCGCGCTGGCGCTCGACGCGACCGTCGGCAGAGTAGAGAAGCGGCTGATGCGCTGGCGGCCGGCGGCGGGCGAGACCGAGAAGCTCTGAACGCGGCGCGTAGCATCGCCGCGACGCCATCGACTGTCATCGGAGACCGACCCCATGAACCTGAAAACCCTCTCTGCGGCGCTGGCCGTCGCGGCCGCATGCGCAGCGCCGACCCTCGCCTCGGCCCAGGAGACGACGCTGCGCGCCATCAACGCGTTCCAGGAAGGCAGCGCCTTCGCCAAGCCGTTCGAGGCCTTCATCAAGCGCGTCAACGACGAGGGCAAGGGCGTCGTGCACATCAACTACATCGGCGGACCGAAGGCGATGCCGCCG
>JBBSPY010000303.1:0-4082 GCA_038258415.1 Burkholderiales bacterium | reverse complement strand
TGGCGAAGCGTCGGATCGTCGGCGACGTTCGCACCGACACCATCTGGTCGGTGAGCCGCTGCGCGAGGTGCTGCTCGAGGATCTCGCGCCGCTCCGAGACGCGCAGCGCCTCGATCGTGGCGTGGGCAGCGCGCAATTGAGCCTGGAGCTGTTCGGCGAGGAAGACGTCGATGCGGTTGAGGCCGCGTCGAAAGAGCGTCGTGTCGGGCGGTCGCGCCCCGGCCATCTCCTCGACGACGGCCGACACGCACGACAGGAATGCCGACAGTCGCGCATCCTCGGCGCGCGAGTAGCCGAGACTGGTCGTGGCGATCCGGTCGATGAGCCGCCAGACCGGGTGGTCGTCGTCGTCGAGGGCGGTCGGGTCGACGAGGACGACGCGCAGCGCGGCGCCGTGGAGCCGCGCGATCGCCGGCCGGAACGCGGCCGGCAACTGCGGATCGGCGAGCATCGAGTCGAACATGCGGGTGACGAGCTCGACGACCTGCCGCTCCGCGGTGTCGCCGGCGCTGGACAGCAGCGCTGCCCGGTGCTGGTCGAGCCGGTCCCGGCTCGGCTGCAGCCGGCCGGTGAGCGAGGCGTCGATCGGGAGGTGCCGCTGCAGCTCGTCGAGGCGCAGCAGCGCCTGTTCGAGTTCCGGGTTCACGCGCCGTCCGCCGCCATCGCTGCGAGCGCCGCCGGGAGGAACGGTGCGGTTCGCGTCGCCCGTATCAGGCGCTGTCGACATGCTCGCGAGGAGTGCGGTCATTCCGGCCGCCGCAACGCTGCGCGCGACGTCGGCACCACCGGCCCGCCCGAAGCTCGCACCCGAAGGCAGCACGACCGTTCGATAGACGCCGGGCTGGACACCCTGGCCCTCCAGCCGGGTCGCCGCGGCAGCCCAGGCGTTCTTCAGCAGCCCGGCGACGACGCCCGCGGCGGTCCGCAGCACGATCACGCGCTGCGTCGGTGACGACACGACGGCGCACGCGGCGTCCCACAGGGCCGACGCGTAGACGAGAGGCCGGAACGGGTTCGACTCCGAGCTGACGTGGTGCTGCCCGGTGAGCGTCGAGGTGAAGGTCTGGAGCTCGCGCAGTTCCCATTCAGCGGTGCTGTCGATCAGCTGCACGGCACGCGAGAGCTCGATGTCGACCTCGACCTTCGCCTCGTCCATCAGTTCCAGCGCGCCGATGCCGCCACGATCGGCATGTGCCCCGTCCCGCTGGCCGTCGAGCTCTTCGCTCACGCGACTGCCGAGCGAATCCAAGAAGGTCTTCTCGAACACCGGGGCGTCGCGCTGCAACGCCTTGACGATGTCGCCGTACTGCGCCTTCTCGCCGACGCTGCCGACGTCTTTCGAGTGCCCGAGCAACTGCATCGTGCCGGCCAGCGCGCGTTGCGCGAGCGCCGGAGCGAGGGCGAGCTCGTCGTTGACGAAGCGCTGGAAAAGCGGGGCGGCCTGCACGGTGGCGATGCGATGTTGCGACGATTGATTATCCCGTCGGAAAGCGAAAGGGCCGCACGAGGCGGCCCTTTCGAAGATGCAAGCGGATGCCTGTCAATCGCGTGTCGGGCCGCAGCCCGGCAGCCCGATCACATGTCCATGCCGCCCATGCCGCCCATCCCACCCATGCCGCCACCCATTCCGCCGCCGCCGCCACCCGGAGCGTCGTCCTTCGGCGCTTCGGAGACCATGGCTTCGGTGGTGAGCATCAGCGACGCGACCGAGGCCGCGTTCTGCAGCGCCGTGCGCGTGACCTTGGTGGGATCCAGGATGCCCATCTCGATCATGTCGCCGTACTCGCCGTTCTGGGCGTTGTAGCCGTAGTTGCCCTTGCCGGCCAGCACCGCCGCGACGATGACGCTAGGCTCCTCGCCGGCGTTCTGGACGATGATCCGGATCGGCTCCTCGATCGCACGCAGGATCAGCTTGATGCCGGCTTCCTGGTCGGGGTTGTCGCCCTTGATCTTGCCGGCCGACTGCTTGGCGCGCAGGAACGCCACGCCGCCACCGGCGACGATGCCTTCCTCGACGGCCGCACGGGTCGCGTGCAGCGCGTCTTCCACGCGGGCCTTCTTTTCCTTCATCTCGGTTTCGGTGGCCGCGCCTACCTTGATCAGCGCCACGCCGCCGGCCAGCTTGGCCACGCGCTCCTGGAGCTTTTCCTTGTCGTAGTCGCTGGTCGCTTCCTCGATCTGGACGCGCACCTGCTTGACACGCGCCTCGATGTCGGCCGCAGCGCCGCCGCCGTCGATGATGGTCGTGTTCTCCTTGGCCACTTCCACGCGCTTGGCTTGGCCGAGGTCGGCGAGCTGCACCTTCTCGAGCGTGAGGCCGACTTCCTCGGCGATCACCTTGCCGCCGGTGAGGATCGCGATGTCCTCGAGCATGGCCTTGCGACGATCGCCGAAGCCCGGCGCCTTGACGGCGACGACCTTGAGGATCCCGCGCAGCGTGTTGACCACGAGCGTGGCGAGCGCTTCGCCTTCGACCTCTTCGGCCACGATCAGCAGCGGACGGCCCGACTTGGCCACCTGCTCGAGCGTCGGCAGGAGGTCGCGGATGTTGCTGATCTTCTTGTCGAACAGCAGCACGAACGGGTTGTCGAGCGCGGCGACCTGCTTGTCGGGGTTGTTGATGAAGTAGGGCGAGAGGTAGCCGCGGTCGAACTGCATGCCCTCGACGACTTCGAGTTCGGAGTTGAGCGACTTGCCGTCCTCGACGGTGATGACGCCTTCCTTGCCGACCTTGTCCATCGCCTCGGCGATGATCTTGCCGACCTCTTCGTCGCTGTTGGCCGAGATCGTGCCGACCTGGGCGATTTCCTTCGACGTGGTCGTCGGCTTGCTCTGCTTCTTCAGTTCCGCGACGAGCGCTGTGACGGCCTTGTCGATGCCGCGCTTCAAGTCCATCGGGTTCATGCCCGCGGCGACGTACTTCATGCCTTCGCGGACGATCGCCTGGGCGAGCACCGTCGCCGTCGTCGTGCCGTCACCGGCGATGTCGCTGGTCTTGGAAGCGACTTCCTTGACCATCTGCGCGCCCATGTTCTGGAGCCTGTCCTTGAGCTCGATCTCTTTGGCGACCGAGACACCGTCCTTGGTGACGGTCGGCCCGCCGAACGAGCGTTCGAGGACGACGTTGCGGCCTTTGGGCCCGAGCGTGACCTTGACCGCGTTGGCCAGAATGTTCACGCCTTCGATCATTCGTGCGCGCGCTTCGCCGCCGAACGAGACATCTTTCGCTGCCATGTGTGTTCTCCGTGTTGAGTTCTGAACCGCTTACTTCTCGACGACGGCGAAGAGGTCTTCCTCGCGCATCACCAGAAGCTCGTCGCCGTCGACCTTGACGGTCTGGCCGCTGTACTTGCCGAACAGGACCCGATCACCGACCTTCACGTTCATCGAGACGATGTCGCCCTTGTCGGTCTTCTTCCCGGGACCGACCGACAGCACCTCGCCCTGGTCGGGCTTCTCGGCTGCGTTGTCGGGGATGACGATGCCGCCGGCGGACTTGGTTTCCTGCTCGACGCGCTTGACGATCACGCGATCGGCCAAAGGGCGAAGTTTCATGGGATCTCCTTGAGGCATGAGCCTGCTGATGTGATTTGAGAGTGAGCGCTCATGCCGTTCGACATGCGAACGCCCTGGCGCAGATGATTAGCACTCATGTCGATCGAGTGCTAGCAGGCATTATAGGGTTGTCCACGATGCATTCAAGCGCCGGGTGGTCACCGCTACAGTGCCGGCATGACCCGCCAGCGCCTCATTGCCCTCGACGCCGACGGCGTCCTGCTCGATTTCCACCTCGGCTACGCCGGCGCCTGGCAACGTGCCTTCGGCCACGCCCCCGCCGAGCGCGACCCGCAGGCCTACTGGCCGATCGACCGCTGGGCGGTCGAGCGCCTCGACGACGCCGGCCGGGCGCGCTTCCGGGCCCATTTCGACGAGACGTTCTGGACCACCGTGCCGGCGATCGACGGTGCGATCGACGCCTGCCACCGGCTCCACGACGCCGGCTTCGAGCTCGTCTGCGTCTCCGCGCTCGACGCGCCTTTCGAAGCGGCGCGCCTGCGCAACCTGCGCGACCACGGGTTTCC
>JBBSPY010000302.1:0-4102 GCA_038258415.1 Burkholderiales bacterium | reverse complement strand
TGTGTTGAAAATCGCGATGCTGCGCCCCTCATCCGACGCGGTGTTCCGCAGCGTCGCTGGCGATGCCGACGAACCACTGCCGCGGCAGTGGACGCGGGCCGAGGCCGACGCGCTCATGCGCAGCGACCCGCCGCTGTCGCCGTGGAAGGTGGTGGCGTCACAGGTGGGTGTGGGCGTCGTCGCTGCCGTGATCGCCGCCTTCATCGGCAGTGAAACGGCGGCCTGGTCCGCACTCTACGGATCGGCCGTGGTGGCGGTGCCGGCTGCGTTGATGGCGCGTGCGGCGACGAGCCGGCTCGTCGCCCTGTCGCCTGTGGCGAGCACCGCCAGCCTGCTCGGCTGGGGCTTCATGAAGGTTGTCGTCTCGATCGTCATGCTTGCGGTGGCGGCACGCGTCGTCCCCGGCCTGGTCTGGCCGGTGATGCTCGCGACCTTGTTCGTGTGTCTCCAGACCTACTGGCTCGCGCTGCTCGTGCGCGGCCGCCCGCAGTGAACCTGAGCGAGATCGGTAACACAAAGACGCCATGGCAGCCGAAGCGCACGCGCCCACCCCGGGCGAATACATCGTCCACCACCTGACCCACCTGGGTACAGGCAAGCCGAAGGGCCTGGTCGACTTTTCCGTTGTCAATCTCGATTCGGTCTTCTTCACGACCGTGATCGGCGTGCTCGGCTGCTTCATCCTCTGGTGGGCGGCGCGCAAGGCCACGTCGGGACCGCCGGGGCGATTCCAGGCCGCCGTCGAGTTCCTCTACGAGGTCGTCGACAACGAGGCCAAGGGCATCGTCCACAACGCGAAGAGCCGCTCGCTGGTCGCGCCGCTGGCGCTCGTGGTGTTCGTCTGGACCTTCCTGCTGAACGCGATGGACCTCCTGCCGGTCGATCTGCTGCCGATCCTCTGGGGCTGGGTCTACGGCGCGGCGGGCCACGACCCCGAGCACGCCTACCTCCGCGTCGTGCCGACGGCCGATCTCTCCATCACCATGGCGCTGTCGGTCGGCGTGCTGCTGATCAGCATCTTCTACAACATGAAGATCAAAGGCATCGGCGGCTGGGGGCACGAGCTGCTCGTCGCGCCGTTCGGCACCGTCAAGCTCACGGCCAACCCGCTCACCTGGCTCGGCTTCGCGGTGATGGCCGTCGTCAACGTCGCCATGCAGCTGCTCGAGTTCGTGTCGAAGACGGTTTCGCACGGCATGCGGCTGTTCGGAAACATGTATGCCGGCGAGCTGATCTTCCTGTTGATCGCCTTGCTCGGCGGCGCGTTCACGCTCTCGGTCACCGGCTTCGCGCTGGCCGCGCTGCACATCTTCGCCGGAACCCTCTGGGCGATCTTCCACATCCTGATCATCACGCTGCAGGCGTACGTGTTCATGATGCTCACCCTCGTCTACATCGGCCAGGCGCACGAAGCGCACTGACCGGGTCTTCCTTTCCTTCTCGACCTTTCCTCTCTGGAGCCTTAGAAAATGGAACTCATCGGTTTCGTCGCGATCTCCGCCGGCATCATCATCGGCCTCGGTGCACTCGGCGCGTGCGTCGGCGTCGGCATCATGGCCAGCAAGTACCTCGAATCGGCCGCGCGCCAGCCCGAGCTGATGGGTGTGCTGCAGACCAAGGTGTTCCTGCTGCTCGGCCTGATCGACGCGTCGTTCATCATCGGCCTGGGCATCGCGCTCTGGTACACCACGGCCAACCCGTTCCTCGCACAGCTCGCCCAGCTGCCGAAGTGATCGTCGCACCGGTCCTTTCCGCGGGCCGGTCCGCCGATTCGTCGGCGGGCGTCCTGCATCCAAGCGAGGTTTCCCCGTGAGCATCACCGCCACGTTCTGGATCCAGATGATCGTCCTGATCATCCTGGTCCTGTTCACGATGAAGTACATCTGGCCGCCGCTCGCGACGGCGCTCGACGAGCGCGCCGCGAAGATCCGGGAGGGCCTGTCGGCCGCCGACAAGGCGAAATCGGAGCTGGTCGCGGCCAACAAGCGGGTCGAGCAGGAGCTGTCGTCGGCACGCACCGATGCGCAGCAGCGCCTGGCCGATGCCGAGCGCCTCGCCCAGCAGATGGTCGAGGAGGCCAAGGGCCGGGCCAGCGACGAGGGCGCCAAGATCGTCGCCGCCGCCAAGGCCGAGGCCGAGCAGGAGTCGACCAAGGCGCGCGAGCAGCTGCGCGAACAGGTTGCCGCGCTCGCCGTCCAGGGCGCAGAGCAGATCCTGCGCCGCGAGGTGAACCCGCAGGTTCATGCCGACCTTCTCACCCGCCTGAAGGCGGAGCTCTGAGCCGCGCACCGACATGGCCGAACTCGCCACGATCGCCCGCCCGTACGCCGAGGCCCTGCTGAAGGCGGTCGCGCCGGGTGACCTGCCCGCCGTCGCCGCCGAGATGCGGTCGCTCGCGGGGATCGCCGCCGATCCGACGATGCGCCAGTTCGCCGACAACCCCAAGGTCACCGGTGAGCAGGTCGTCGACGTCATCGTTTCGGTCGCGAAGGAACCGCTCGGCGATGCCGCGAAGAACCTGCTTCGCATGGTCGTGGAGAACGGCCGCCTGGTCGCGTTGCCCCAGATCGCGGCGCAGTTCCAGGCGCTCGTCGACGAGCGCAGCGGCACCTCGCAAGCCCAGATTCACAGCGCCTTTGCGCTGACCGACGCGCAGCTCGCCGACGTGAAGCAGGCGATGGAAAAGCGCTTCGGGCGCAAGCTCGACGCCGTCGTCGTCGTCGACCCCTCGCTCATCGGCGGCGTTCGCGTGGTCGTTGGCGACGAGGTGCTCGACACGTCGATCCGCGCCCGCCTCGAACAGATGAAGGCCGCCCTCGTCGCCTGACGGCGGGCCGCCACGCTGCACACACCGCATTCGATTCCGGAGTTCGTCCCATGCAACTCAATCCTGCCGAAATTTCCGAGCTGATCAAGACCCGCATACAGGGTCTGGCCGTCTCGGCCGACATCCGCAACGAAGGCACCGTCGTCTCGGTGACCGACGGCATCTGCCGCATCCACGGCCTGTCGCAGGCCATGCAGGGCGAGATGCTCGAGTTCCCGGCCGCGCCCGACGGCTCGGCCACCTACGGCCTGGCGCTCAACCTCGAGCGCGACTCGGTCGGCTCGGTGATCCTGGGCGAGTACGAGCACATCTCCGAGGGCGACACCGTCAAGTGCACGGGCCGCATCCTCGAGGTGCCGATCGGCCCGGAGCTGAAGGGCCGTGTCGTCAACGCGCTGGGCGCGCCGATCGACGGCAAGGGTCCGATCGACACCAAGCTTTCGGCGCCGATCGAGAAGATCGCACCGGGCGTGATCGCGCGGAAGTCGGTCGACCAGCCGATGCAGACCGGGCTGAAGTCGATCGACTCGATGGTGCCGATCGGCCGCGGCCAGCGCGAGCTGATCATCGGCGACCGCCAGACCGGCAAGACCGCGGTGGCGATCGACGCGATCATCAACCAGAAGGGTCAGGACATGACCTGCATCTACGTCGCCATCGGCCAGAAGGCGTCGTCGATCAAGAACGTGGTGCGCGCGCTCGAGCAGGCGGGGGCGATGGAGTACACGATCGTCGTCGCCGCGTCGGCCGCCGAAAGCGCAGCGATGCAGTACGTCGCGGCCTACTCCGGATGCACGATGGGCGAGTACTTCCGCGACCGCGGCCAGGACGCGCTGATCGTCTACGACGACCTGTCGAAGCAGGCCGTCGCCTACCGCCAGGTGTCGCTGCTGCTGCGCCGCCCGCCGGGCCGCGAAGCCTATCCCGGCGACGTGTTCTATCTCCACTCGCGCCTCCTCGAGCGCGCCGCGCGCGTCAACGAGAAGTACGTCGAGGACTTCACCAAGGGCGAGGTCAAGGGCAGGACCGGTTCGCTGACGGCACTGCCGATCATCGAGACGCAGGCCGGCGACGTCTCGGCCTTCGTGCCGACCAACGTCATCTCGATCACCGACGGCCAGATCTTCCTCGAGACTTCGCTCTTCAACGCCGGCATCCGGCCGGCGATCAACGCCGGCATCTCGGTGTCGCGCGTCGGCTCGGCGGCGCAGACGAAGGTGATCAAGAACCAGTCGGGCGGCATCCGCACCGACCTCGCGCAGTACCGCGAGCTCG
>JBBSPY010000301.1:0-4110 GCA_038258415.1 Burkholderiales bacterium | reverse complement strand
TACCTCGTCGGGCTGGTCGCGCTGCGACGCACCGGCATCTACTTCGTCATGATCACGGTGGCGATCGCCGAGGTGTTCTTCTTCGTGGAGTTCTCGCCGATGTCCGCCTTCACGGGCGGCGAAAACGGCCTGCCCGGCGTGCCGACACCGTCGTTCGAGCTCGGCTTCACGACGCTGAAGTTCACCACCGGCTGGTCGCTCTACTGGTTCCTGGCGTTGTGCTACTTCGTCGGCATGGTGATCGCGCTGCGCATCGTGCGGTCGCCCATCGGCGCCGTCCTGAGGGCCATTCGCGAGAACCCGCTGCGGGCCGCCGCGGTGGGCCACAGCGTGCACGCCTACAAGCTCACCGCCTTCGTGATCGCAGCGGCCTATGCAGGCTTCGCCGGCGGGTTGCTTGGCGTCATGCAGGCCTTCATGCCACCCGACGCCTTCATGTTCCACACCTCGGCGCAGCTGGTCATCCAGACGGTGATCGGCGGTGTCGGAACCCTGTTCGGACCGCTGCTCGGCGCCGCCGTCTGGCTGTATCTCCAGGACTTCCTGCAGGCGGTGCTCAAGCTCGGCGCCACGTGGGCGCTGGTGCTCGGCGTGATCTTCGTGTTGCTCGTCTGCTTCCTGCGGCGCGGCATCATCGGCGGCTTCGTCGACCTCTATGCGTACATCACGTCGCGCAACCGGCATTCCGAGCCGGCCGAAGAGGTGTTCGTCGGCGACGACACCGCCGACGACACCGCCGACGACGCGGTCGCGGCAGAGGCCGCCGCGACGACCCCGCCGCTGCGCCAGCGCGAGGGCGCCAACCTCGCCGTGCCGATCCTTCAGGTGAGCGGCTTGACCAAACGATACGGGGGGCTGGTCGCCAACAGCGACATCGACTTCACCGTGAACCATGGCGAACTGCGCGGCGTGATCGGTCCGAACGGCGCCGGCAAGAGCACGTTCTTCAAGATGCTGACCTGCGAGGTGAAGCCGACCTCCGGGAAGATCCTCTTCGAGGGCCGCAACATCACCGGCATGACCGTCACCGATGCGTGCCAGCTCGGGCTCACGAAGAGCTACCAGGTCAACCAGCTGTTCAATCGGCTGACGGTGCGCGAGAACCTGACCATCGCCGTGCTCGCCGAGCTGCGCGGCAAGTTCCGCATGGACATGTGGCGCCTGGCGGAGAACATCCCGGGCCTGGCCGAGGAGGTCGCGCACAACCTGGCGCTCGTCAAGCTCACGAGGCGGGCCGACACGCCGGTGTCGGAGCTCGCATACGGCGAGAAGCGCCGCCTCGAGATCGGGCTCGCGCTGGCGAGCTCGCCGAGTCTGCTGCTGCTCGACGAGCCGCTCGCAGGCATGAGCCCTCGGGAACGCGTCGAAACCGTCAAGCTGCTGAAATCGATCAGCAAGGGTCGCACCATGATCGTGATCGACCACGACAAGGATTCGCTGTTCGAGCTCGTCGAGCGCGTCACCGTCCTGCAGGAGGGTCGTGTCCTGGTCGAAGGAACCCCGTCGGAGATCGAAGCCAACGCGCAGGTCCAGGAAGCCTATCTCGGTGGGATGGAGCTCGCATGAGCCTCCTCGAAGTCTCCGGGCTCAACAGCTACTACGGCGATTCGCACATCCTGTTCGACGTCTCGCTGCGCGTCGAGGCGCACGAAGTGGTCGCCCTGCTCGGGCGCAATGGTGCCGGCAAGAGCACGACGCTCAACACGTTGATGGGCGTGATGCGGCCGCGTTCGGGCAGCGTCGTGTTCGACGGCGTCGACCTGGCGGGCAAGCCCGCGCACCGGATCGCGCAGGCCGGCATGCAGCTGGTACCGGAAGACCGCCGCATCTTCGGCAGCCTCAACGTCGAGGAGAACCTCATCCTCGCTCGCCTGACGGCGAAGACCGCGTGGCCCCTGGAGCGCATCTACGAGCTCTTCCCGCGCCTGGCCGAGCGCCGCCGCAGCCGCGGCACCGACCTGTCGGGCGGCGAACAGCAGATGCTGGCCATCGCCCGCGCGCTGGTGCGCGATCCCAAGCTGGTCCTGCTCGACGAGCCGTTCGAGGGCCTGGCGCCGGTGATCGTCCGCGACCTCCTCGCGGCATGTCGCAAGCTGGTGGAAGCCGGTCAGACCATCGTGCTGGTGGAGCAGAACCTCGCGGCGGCGCTGGCGCTGGCCAGCCGCGTCTACATCATCAACAACGGCCACATCGCGCACGAAGGCTCGGCCGACGAGATCAAGGCCGACCCGCGCCTCCTGCAGAGGTACCTTGGCATCTGAGACTCGAGGCGGCGCGGACCTCGCATCGGCCGACGGCAAGGCGACCTGAGGTCGGGCGGCCGCCGGCCCGAGGCGGACAATGGCGTCCGCCACACCGGCGCTCGATGTCGTGACGCTCTCCCCCCGCACCTTCGCGATGCTCGATCGCGTCCGCGCCCAGATCGGCTCGGGCCGGGCCGAATGGCAGGAGTCCGATGCCCCGGCGGCGCGGATACCGGTCGATCGCTACACCAGCGAGGCCGTCCGCGACGCCGAGGTCGAGCGGCTGTTCCGTCCTCTGCCGCTCGTGGCGGCGCACGCCAGCGAGCTCGCACCCGGGCAGGTCCTCGCCCACGACGACTACGGTGTGCCGCTGCTGCTCGCGCGTGACGCCGACGGGCGCTATCGAGCCTTCTTCAACGTCTGCCGACACCGCGGCATGCGGCTCGTTGCGACCGCCGACCGCGCCGAGTCGCGGCCGAGCGTCGTCTGCCCGTATCACGGCTGGACCTATCGCCTCGACGGCGGCCTGCGCCACCGGCTGCACCCCGCGGCGTTCGACGACTGCAGCGCCGACGAGACCAGCCTGGTGCCGCTGCCGTGCGAGGAGCGGCACGGCCTGCTGTGGGTCGTGCCGACCGCCGGCGCGACGATCGACGTCGCGTCGTTCCTGGGCGGCCTCGATGCCGAGCTCGCCGGCTTCGGCATCGAGGGCCTCGTCCACTTCCGCACCGTGCGCGCCGAGTACCCGGCGAACTGGAAGCTCATCGCCGATGCCTTCCTCGAGGCGTATCACATCCGTGTCCTGCACAAGGACACGATCTACCCGTTCTTCACCGACGGCGTGACCGCGACCGAACGGTTCGGGCCGCACATTCAGTCGCTCGTTGCGCGGCGTGCCGCGCAGGCCTGGGCAAGCGACGGCGGCGCCGCTCCCGGCAACATGGCGGGCTTGTGCGAACTCGTGACGCCGAGCCACATGATCTTCCCCAACGTGATCACGATCTTCCACCCCGACTACCTGAGCCTCGTCACGCTCTATCCAATCGACGCCGGCACCCTGCGCTGGACGCATCGCATGCTGATCCCCGCCGATCGTGCGACGCCCGACTGGGCGCCGCACTGGGAGAAGACCTTCCGCCTGATCGAGGAAGGCGTGTTCCGCAAGGAAGACATCGCCTGCGCCATCGGCATCCAGCAGGGCCTCGCCAGCGGCGCCAACGTGGCGCTCACCGCCGGTCGCGCGGAAGCCGCCGTCGGCTGGTACCACGCGAGCGTCGCCGAGGCCCTGAGCTGACCGCTTCGATCACGCGCCCGCAACGTTCACCGGAGACCACGATGGCCGACTTCACGCTCCCCGACGCACGCCGCATCGCCACTGCTGCAGCGGCTTCCTGGTTGCTCGCGATCGGTCTGTGCATCCCGACCCTGGCGACGGCCCAGGACCGATACCCCGACAGGACGGTCCGGTTCATCACCAACTTTCCGGCCGGTGGCCCGCTCGACATCCTCGGCCGCACGCTGGCCGTGCCGCTGCAGGCGGAGCTGAAGCAGCCATTCGTCGTCGACAACCGGGCCGGCGCGGGCGGGAACATCGGTGCCGAGGCCGTCGCGAAAAGCGCGGCCGACGGCTACACCGTGCTGCTGACGATCGACACGCCCTTCACCGTCAACCCGCACGTCTACCCATCGATGCCGTTCGAGGCGAAGGACCTGAAGCCGCTGATGATCTTCAGCAGCTCCGGACTGACCTTCGGCATCTCGCCGGCAACGCCGGCGAAGACGATGGCGGAGTTCATCGCCTCGGCTCGCGCGGCCAGCACCACCTTCTCGTCGGCCGGCAACGGCAGCCCCGGGCACCTCGCGGCGG
>JBBSPY010000300.1:0-4119 GCA_038258415.1 Burkholderiales bacterium | reverse complement strand
GATCAGGTCGTCGCCGCCTTCAAGTTCCACGGTGCCCTCGACCTCGCCGGTGCGCTGGCGTCGAGCCTGGCCGATGCGATCGTCGACGCGAGCGAGGTCGACGCGGTCGTTCCGGTGCCGCTCGCGCCCGCTCGCCTGCGCCAGCGAGGCTGCAACCAGGCGTGGGAGCTCGCCCGCCGCGTCGCCTTCCGCGTCGGCGTGCCGGCCGACGCCGGGCTCGTCGTCCGGATCCGCGAGACGGCGCACCAGATCGAACTCCCACAAGAGGCCCGACCCGGCAACGTACGGGGCGCCTTCGCCGTCGAGCCGAGACGTCGCGCCGACCTTCGCGGCCGTCGCATCGCCGTCGTCGACGACGTCATGACGACGGGCAGCACCCTCGGCGAGATGGCCGCGGTGCTGAAGCAGGCCGGCGCGGTCGAGGTTCGCGCCTGGGTCTTCGCGCGCACCCCGGCGCCGGGCGACGAATGAACGCGACCGTCGAGATCGTCCTCGTCGCGCCCGAGATCCCGCCGAACACCGGCAACGTCATCCGCCTGTCGGCCAACACCGGCGCGCGGCTGCACCTCGTCGAGCCGCTCGGCTTCTCGATGGACGACGCGCAGCTGCGCCGCGCCGGTCTCGACTACCACGAACACGCTCAGGTTCGTCGCTATGCATCGTGGCCGGCTTTCCTCGAGCAGGCCAGCCCGGACGTCGAGCGCCTGTTCGCGTTCACGACGTCGGGCACGACCCGCTTCGACGCCGTGGCATGGCGCGCTGGCGACTGGCTCGTCTTCGGCTCGGAGAGCCGCGGCCTGTCCGCGGCGGTACGAGCAGCCGTCGATCCGGCACGTCACCTTCGCCTGCCGATGCGCGCGGGCCAGCGCAGCCTCAACCTGAGCAACGCCGTCGCCGTGGCGGTGTTCGAGGCCTGGCGGCAACTGGGATATCGCGACGCTGGATGACGATCACGCCTGCTCGGGTCGCGCATCGCGACCGAGCAACTGCGACAGCGCGTCTTCGGGAGCGACACGTCCCCCGAGCACCTCCACGACACGCTCGACGATCGGCATCTCGACGCCGCGGGCGTGGGCGCGGTGCAGCACCATCGGCGCGCTGGTCACGCCCTCGGCGACGTGGCCCAACTCGGCGACGATGCGCGCGAGCGGAATCCCCTCGGCCAGCCGCAGGCCGACGGTGCGGTTGCGCGACAGGTCGCCGGTGGCCGTGAGCACGAGATCGCCCAGGCCCGACAGGCCCATGAAGGTGGCGGCGTCGGCGCCGAGCGCAACGCCGAGTCGCGTCATCTCCGCCAGCCCGCGGGTCACCAGCGCGGCACGGGCGTTGAGACCGAGCGACATGCCGTCGGCGATGCCGGTGGCGATCGCCAGTACGTTCTTGACCGCTCCCCCGACCTCGGCGCCCACCGGATCGTTCGACGTGTAGACGCGGAGCGCGCCGCCGTGGAAGGCCTCGACGGCGGCTTCGCGCACCCGCTCATCGCGACTGGCGATGACCAGCGCCGTCGGCTGGCCGCGCGCGACCTCGACGGCGAAGCTCGGCCCGGTCAGCACACCGACCGGAAGGCCTGGCGCCACCTCGGCGGCGACCTCGTGCCCGAGCCACGCGGTGCCGGCCTGGAATCCCTTGCACAGCCAGACGACGGGCGTGTCGCGCCCCGGCGCCAGGCTTGCGAGCATCGCCTCGAGCGCCACCATCGGCGTGGCGACGACGACGAGGCCGCCCGCGGCATGGGCGATGGCACCGTCGAGATCGCCGGTGATCTGCAGCCCGGGCGGCAACGCGACGTCGGGAAGATAGGTCGAGTTGCGTCGCAGCGACCGCATTCGCGAAACCTGCGTCGCGTCGCGCGCCCAAAGGCGCGTCGCATGCGACCGGCTCGCCACCACCGCGATCGCGGTACCCCACGCTCCGGCGCCGAGAACCGTGAGCTTCATCGCGAGACGGTGCGGTCTCGAAGCTCGGGGCGGTGTCTCAGTTCAGCGTCTTGGCGGCGGTTCCCGAGCCGTTGGTCGGCACCGCCGGTTGTTCGGCAGCGGCGTTCGCCCGCTGCGCCTCGTACATCGCCTGGAAGTTGACCTCGGTCAGCAGCACCGGCGGGAAGCCGGCCCGGGTGCAGACATCGGACACGATGGCGCGCAGGTACGGGTAGACGATGCCCGGGCAGGCGATGCCGACGATCTGCTGCACCTGCTCGTCGGGGATGTTGCGAATCTCGAAGATGCCCGCCTGCTTGGCCTCGACGAGGAACAGCACCTTGCCGTTGACCTTGGTGGTGATCGTCGCCGTGACCGAGCACTCGTACATCGCGTCTGCGAGCACGTCGGCGCCGAGCGCGAGGTTGATCTCGACCTCGGGCTGGCCCTGCTCGAGCAGGATGCCGGGCGAGTTCGGCTGCTCCAGCGACAGATCCTTCAGGTAGAGGCGCTGGATCTGGAACAGCGGGTCGGCGGTGGGGGTTTCGGCCATGACAGATGTCGTTCGACGTCGTTCGGGAAGGGCCGCGATTATGCGGCGCGCCCTTCCAGCATCGGCACCAGCTCACCCGCGCGGTCGAGCGCGACGAGTTCGTCGCAGCCGCCGACGTGCACGGCGCCGATGAAGATCTGCGGCACCGTGTAGCGATCCGTCTCGCGGATCATCGTGGCGCGCTCGGCGGGGCGCTCGTCGATGCGGACCTCCTCGATCGACGCGACGCCGCGCTCGTGCAGCAGCGCCTTGGCGCGGATGCAGTACGGGCACGTTGCGGTGCTGTACATGCGGACGGGTTGCATCGGGATGCTTCCGCTTTCAGCCGCGCGGTTCAGGCGGCCTGCGACTTCTCGACCGGCAGGTTGGCGGCACGCCACGCGGCCACGCCTCCCGCAAGCACCCGCGCGTTCTCGAAGCCGAGCTTCTTCAGCGCGACCACCGCGCGCGGAGCCCGGGTGCCGGTCGGGCAGACCACGACGACCGGCAGCGCCTTGTTCTTCGGCAGCTCCTTCGAACCCTGGATCGATTCGAGCGGAACACTGCGCGCGCCGATCGGATGGCCGGACGCGTACTGCGCAGGCTCGCTCACGTCGATGAGAACGGCCTTCTCGCGGTTGATGAGCCGCACGGCGTCGGCCGGGCTGACGCGGGTGGGGCCGCCGCTGTTGCGGGCCACGAGCGGCCACAGCAGAAGTCCGCCCGACAGGAGCGCCGTGACGAAGAGGTACCAGTTCTCGAGGACGAACTTCACTCAGGTGCCTGAAAGAGGGCGAATCGCGAATTATAGTTTTCGCATGATCAAGCTCGTGATGGTGCGGCACGGAGAATCGACGTGGAACCTGGAAAACCGGTTCACCGGCTGGACCGACGTGGCGCTCACGGACACCGGCGTCGAGCAGGCACGTGAAGCCGGACGGTTGCTCGCAGACGGTGGCTACGAATTCGACCGCGCCATGACCTCGGTGCTGAAGCGCGCAACCTGGACCCTCTGGCACGCGCTCGACGCGATGGAACGGACCTGGCTCCCGGTCGAGCACGACTGGCGTCTCAACGAGCGCCACTACGGCGCCTTGCAGGGCCTCGACAAGGCCGAGACGGCTCGCAGGTTCGGCGACGCGCAGGTCCTCGCCTGGCGGCGCAGCTACGACACGCCACCGCCGGCGCTCGAAGACGGCGATCCCCGCCGTGAAGGCGAGCGCGGCGACCCACGCTACGCGGCGCTGGCGGCCAGCGAGGTTCCGGCGACCGAGTGCCTGAAGGACACGGTCGCTCGCGTCCTCCCCTGGTGGCACGAGAAGCTCGCGCCGGCGTTGCACCGCGGCGAGCGGGTCCTCGTGGCCGCGCACGGCAACAGCATGCGCGCCCTCGTGAAGTACCTCGACGACGTGGCCGACGCCGACATCGTCGGACTCAACATCCCGAACGGCATTCCGCTTGTCTACGAGCTCGACGACGCGCTCAGGCCGCTCCGCCACTATTACCTGGGCGACCCGGCGGCGGCGGCGAAAGCCGTGGCGGCGGTGGCGAAGCAGGCGGGCGGCGCGCGCTGACGTCGAGGCCGCCGATGTCGGCCAGATCGACACCGAGCGCGCCGGCGATGTCGGTTCGCAGCACCTGCGCGAGCCGACGGCGATCGGCGCCCTC
>JBBSPY010000299.1:0-4140 GCA_038258415.1 Burkholderiales bacterium | reverse complement strand
CGTACAGGCGTACCGCGGTCGCACGCTGCATCCGCGCACGGTGGCGCGCGAGCTGGGCGTGCGCTACGTGCTGGAGGGCAGCGTGCGCCGGTCGGCCGGGCAGCTGCGCATCGCCGCCGCGCTGGTCGACGCCGTCAGCGGCCAGCAGATCTGGAGCGAGCGCTACGACCGCCCGCTCGACGCGGGGTTCGCGCTGCAGGACGACGCGGCCCGCGCCATCGTCGTCGCGATGGCGCCGTACCTCGAGCGTTCCGAGGTCGAGCGCGCACGCGCCCCTGCGCCGGGCGACCCGACTGCCTTCGCGCTGGCGCAGCGCGCGTGGGGACAGGCCCGCGAGGGGATGTCGCGCTCGAACGTCGGGGCGCGCGACGCCGCCGTCTCGCTTGCGCGCCAGGCGCTGGCCATCGACCCGCGCTGCAGCGCAGCGCACAACGCGATCGTCGACGCGCTCTCGTGGCAGATGTACTTCGACACCGCCGGGCCGTCGACCTGGCAGGATGCGCTGGACGCGGTGGCCCGCGCACTCGAGATCGACAGTGCCGACGCGCTCGCCTACTGCGGACGCGGCTGGCTGATGTTCGTGAGCGGCAAGCTGCCCGAGGCCACGGCCGACTTCCATCGCTCGCTCGAACTCAACCCGAACGACGCTTTCGCGATGGTCCGGCTGGGCATGGTCATGTCTGTCGCCGGCGACCCGGCCGGCGTTCGTCACTGCCTGCAGGCGTTGCGCCTGAGCCCGCGCGACCCGGCGCGCTTCCACCTGCTCGACAACCTGGTCTGGGCGCAGTTCGCTGCCGAGTCCTACGGCGACGCCATCGACACCGCACGTCAGTCGATGCGCGAGGCCGACTTCGCGGGCACGCGCCTGTGCCTCGTGCTCAGCCTGGTCGGCGCGGGCGACGTGGTGAGCGCGGCCACCGAACTGCGCGAGCTGACGCGACTGCAGCCCGACATGGTGGCCGCCCGGATGGCCGGCAAGTGGCTGGGCGGCCCCGGGCTTCGCGAGCGGGAGGCCGCGTTCTTCGACGCGGCCCACCGCGCGGCGGGGTGACGGGCGCCGGCGCCGTCAGAGCAGCGACTCGATCGGCAGCCGCGAGAGGATGCCGAGACCGATCCGGTTCCAGAACGTCGATCACCTCGGACGATCCGCTGACACCCTCCGACCGAGCTACCGAGCCATGCCTTCCCACGCTGCCTCGTCGGAACCCAGCGCGCGCGCCGGCCGGTCCCACCGCATCGGCGCGCCCTCCACGAGCGCCGGCGGCCGCAGCCGCTGCGCATCGCCCCACGGTGTGACCTCGATCCCGGCCGCGCGGTCCGCAGGCGACTCGGGCGCGAATGCCGCGCCGGCTTCGAAGCCCGTCGCCCCTGTCGCCAGCAGGAGCGCCGTTCGCGCCAGCGAGAAGCGGTAGGAACCGATGTCGCCTTCTCGCCGCCGCGCGATGCCGCGAACGGCCGCCGCTGCCATCAGGTAGCCGGTGGCGTGATCGACTGCCTGAACGGGCAGGGGAACCGGTCGATCGGCCTTCCGCCACGCCATGCCGGCGTCGGCGATTCCCGTGCTCATCTGCACCAGGCTGTCGAAGCCGCGCCGCCCGGCCCACGGGCCCGACCAGCCGTAGGCATCGAGGCTGACCTCGATCAGGTCGGGGGCGCGAGCCCGGCGCTCGCCGGCGCCGAGGCCAAGACCCGCGAGGGCGCCCGGCCTCAGGCCGTGCACGAGCACGTCGGCACCTTCGAGCAACGACCAGAAGCGCTCGCGCCCCTCGGCCGACGCGAGGTCGAGGCGGGCCGTGCGCTTGCCGAGCGTGACCTCGGGAACGATGCCGGGTTCGCTCCAGGTCGGCGGGTCGATGCGCAGCACCTCGGCGCCGTAGCCGGCGAGAAAGCGTGTCGCGATCGGGCCGGCGAGCACACGCGTGAGGTCGAGGACGCGGATGCCGCGCAGGGGGCGCGATGGATCCATCTCGTATCGCCACGGCGTACGGGCCGGGTGGCGCTCGACGTGAACGAGCGGTTCGGCGGCGACGGCACGACCCTGCGGATGTTCGGCCCACTCGGCCTGCGAGCGCATCTCCGCCGCGCAGCCGCCGGCACCGACGACCGCCGCCTCGAGCTCTCCCTTCTTCCATGACGCGACGGCGCCGGCCATCGCCGCGCGGTCGCCGTGCGGCCCGAGCACGAGCTGCGCCGCGGCTCGGTGGTGCGGCGCGTTGGTGTGCAGCCTGATCCAGCCGTCGCTGCAGCGGTAGTCGCCGGCAATCGGATCCCACGGGCCCGGCAGGGTCCAGCCGAAGGGCCGGATCGACGTCGAGAACCAGAAGGAGGCAAGGCGGCGGTCGACCTCGACCCGCGGCACTCCACCGGAGACCTGCGTCGCGAGTCGCGCGACCGACAGCGCCGCACAAGCGATCGACGCGGCCGCCAGGTCGGTGACCGCGAAGGCCGACGGCACATCGCCGTCGCCGGCAAAGCCGACAGCGTCCGCGGGCAGGTCGTCGTCGGGATCGAGCGCGCTCCAGCATTCGCCAAGGAAAGCGTGCGTGAAACCGCTCATGGCCGAAGGATAGCCCCCGCCGAGGCTAGCGCCGCCAGAACGGTTTCGCGTCCAGCGCTTTGCACAGCGCTCGGGCACACCGCTGCACCGACGGCTCCTGCTGCGCGTCCAGCCAGCCGACGGCGAACCAGGCGCGCGGGTCGCGGTCGACGGCGTCGCGGAACAGCTGCGCGGCGACGCGGCGATCGTTGTAGGCGCCCAACTCGTCCTGAGCGTCGCGCCAGCGTGCGAGGTAGCGCCCCACGGTCTTGCGCCCGTGGACGTGGGCGGCGAACTCGCTCAGGTAGCGCAGGCGCTTGAGGCGCTTGCGAACGCGATGCTGGCGATCGACGTCGAGCCTGGCGAAACGCCTGGCGTCGCGCTTCACTTGATGCAGCAGCGTGTCGAGCCGCTCGGCGAGCGGCGCCCGCGCCTCGCCGCCGGTTCGTGGATCGCCACTCGACAGCGCATGCGAGAACGCGATCAGCGCCAGCAGGACGCCCTGGAACGCGGGATCGCGCACCACGGTCTCGGGCTGGTGCACGCGCGGCAACAAATCGGGCGTCTCCAGCGCCGGTGCGCCGGCCGCGCCGAGCTCGGCGAGCACCTCGGGCATCACGACCGTGCGATCGCGGACGTCGCCAAGTTGCTGGAAGGTGCCGCGCAGCGTGCCTTCCCACGTCGGGTCGATCCCTTCGGCCAGGTCTCCGAGCTCGCGCAGCGCCGTTCGCAGCCGCCGCAGGCCGACGCGCAACTGGTGCACGAACGCGTCGCCTGCGTCGCCGTCGGCGACGGCACTCGCGTTCGCCAGCACCTGCGCCAGGCACTGCCCGATCGTCGCCGCGACGAAGCCCCGAACGCCAGCGCTGCGCCCGGACTCGCCGTCGCGCCCCTGCCCCGATTTCGCCTTGTGCGGCTTCGGCCGGTCCCTACCGCTCGCGAGCCAGCCCCCCCGCTCGGCCTTCGACACCGTCGACAGCCAGAGCCCGTGGGCGCGCATCCATTGCCCGGCGAGTGCCACCAGCGCCGCCGGCGGGCCTGACTTCAGCTCGAACTCGAGTTCCTCGATCTGGAGCGAGCGACCGTTCGCATCGACGCTTCCGCGGTCGTAAGCGAGCTCGATGCGAGCGCCCGCGGATCGCACGGTGCGCGACCCACGTTCGACGTCGGTCTGGAAGCGCAGCAGCAGCGAGCGCGACGCGTCCGCTCCTTCGCCGACGACCTCGTGCAGCGAGGCGCCGACCGGCGTGCCGTCGTGGCGGGCGAGGTCGATGACAGGCGACTCACCCGGCAGCGGCGCGGGCACCGGCGCGTTGTGCTCGAGCCTGGCCAGCACGCTTCCGGTCGCGCCCTTGGCCGTCTGCAGCCACTGCCCGCCCTCGAGACGCAGGCGCAGCGCGAGACCGTGCTTCGCCAGGTCCGCGTCGAGGGTGTCGAAGTAGGCGGCCCGTAACCGCTCGGTCCGGACGCGGCCTAGATTCATCGCCCGTTGCAGCGCGGCCTGCCGCTCGGGCGGCAGGTGGAACATAAGTTCGAGTTCGTGCACCCGGGGCCTCGGAAGGAGTGGCTCAGACGCCCCGCCCGGCGCGCCGGGCGTGGTACTG
>JBBSPY010000298.1:0-4145 GCA_038258415.1 Burkholderiales bacterium | reverse complement strand
TTCCTCGGCCTGCTCGCGCTCGGCATGAGCATGGGTCAATGGCTGTGCGTGCCGATGATCGTCGCCGGCGCGTTGTTGTGGTGGTGGGGTCGCGACCGGCCGCAGACGGGGAGCTGAACGCGATGCGCATCGTCGTCCTCGACACCGAGACCACGGGTCTCAGCCCCGAGTCAGGAGACCGCGTGATCGAGATCGGTTGCGTCGAGATGGTCAACCGGCGGCTGACGGGCCGCACGCTGCACCGTTACGTCAACCCCGAGCGCACGAGCAGCGAGGATGCACGCAAGGTGCACGGCATCGAAGATGCCTTCCTGCTGACGCAGCCGCGGTTCGCCGAGGTCGTCGACGAGCTGATCGAGTTCCTGGCTGGCGCCGAGGTCATCATCCACAACGCGCCGTTCGACGTCGGTTTCCTCGATGCCGAGCTGCGCCGAATCGAGCGGGCGCTGTTCGCGACCCACGTGCATCGCGTCACCGACACGATCGCGCTCGCCCGCGAGCAATTCCCAGGCAAGTCGATTTCGCTCGACGCGCTGTGCCGCCGGCTCGAGGTCGACTCGTCGGCACGCACCGTGCACGGCGCCTTGCTCGATGCCGGACTGCTCGCCGAGGTGTACCTGCGCATGACGCGCGGCCAGGAGTCGCTCGTGATCGACGCGGCAAGCGCGCAGGCAGCCGAGCACGCCGCGCAGCCGATCGACTTCTCCGCCCTGGAGCTCATCGTGGTCGGCCCGGGCGATGCCGAGATCGCCGCGCACGAAGCCGTGCTCGCGGCGATCGACAAGGCGAGCGGCGGCGGCACCGTGTGGCGCCGCGTCGAGCCGGCAGGCGCCCCTGCCTAGCGCCCATCAGGGTTTACGCGTGGCACAATCCCGGCCGTCCCTTCGCTGCTTCGCAGCGCCGACCGGGCGGTTAGCTCAGCGGTAGAGCACTGCCTTCACACGGCAGGGGTCGCAGGTTCGAACCCTGCACCGCCCACCAGATCCGATGCCATCCCAGCCCCTCGAGATCGTGCTTCGCGCAGCCGCCTTTGCGGCGCACAAGCACCGCGACCAGCGCCGCAAGGACGCGGAGGCGTCGCCGTACATCAACCACCCGCTCGGCCTCGCGACCATCCTCGCCAGTCACGGCGTGCTCGATCCGGTGACCCTGTGCGCCGCCCTCCTGCACGACACCATCGAGGACACGGCGACGACCGGCGACGAGCTTGCGCGCGAGTTCGGCGCCGACGTGCGCTCGGTCGTCGACGAGGTGACCGACGACACGTCGCTGCCCAAGGCAGACCGCAAGCGCCTGCAGATCGAGCACGCGGCGCACATCAGCGAGCGGGCGAAGCTGGTCAAGCTCGCCGACAAGATCAGCAACGTCGGCGACGTTGCCGCGCATCCTCCCGACCGCTGGGACCTGGCGCGCAGGCAGGCCTACTTCGACTGGGCCAAGGCCGTCGTCGACGAACTGCGTGGCGTCCATCCGGCGCTCGAGGCGACGTTCGACGCAGCTTACGCAGGTCGGCCGACATGAGCGATACGGGCTACTTCGAAGGCCACGCCGTGGACGCTCGCGGCCACGAGCTGCGCTTCGTTGCACGCTACGAGATCGACGACACGGTCGAGGTCTTCTGGCGTGCGCGTCTGTTCGACACGGCGCGCAAGCCGGTCGGCGACCGGCACGGAGCCTTCATCGCCGCGTCGACCCTGCAGGGCGAGTTGCAGCACGAGATCGGCGACCGGGTCCGCCGGTCGGTGGCGCGCGACTTCGTCGCCCTCGGGCCGTTGCCGCCGCCTGCCGTCAACGACCGCTCGACGCCGCGAGCCGCACGCCGAACGCGATGAAGGCCAGCCCGGTGACGCGGTCGAGCGTGGCCGCGACTCGGGGTCTGGCGAGAAGCGTCGCGACGCTGCCCGTGGCCGCGACGAGCAGGCCGAACCAGGCGACGCCGATCGCCGCGTGCACCGCGCCGAGCATCAACATGAACGGCGCTGCCGCGACGCCCCCGGGCACGAACTGCGGCAGGAACGACACGTAGAACACGCCGACCTTGGGGTTCAGGAGATTGGTGAGCAGGCCGCGGAAAAAAGCATCGAGGGGTTGCGCACCCCTGGGTGGTGGCGACCCGGTGGCCGCGGCGACTGTCGCACGCCGCGTCCGTCGCAACAAAAGCGCCGCCCCCAGGCAGACGAGGTAGGTGGCGCCGGCCCAGCGCAGCAGCGCATAAGCCACCTCGGATGCGGCGAGCAGCGCGCCGACGCCGACCGCGACGAGCCCGGCCCAGCAGAGGCAGCCGGCGCAGACGCCGCAGCCCGCGGCAAACGCCGCACGCCGCGAGTCGGCCACGGCCGTTCGCAGCACCAGGGCGGTGTCGAGCCCGGGCGTGATCGTCAGCAGCAGTGCCGCCACGACGAACGCGACGATCGCACCGCCGGGCGTCATCCCGGCAGCCCGCTACTCGGTGCGTGGCTTGATCGGCGTGTAGAGCTGTTCCGCGGCAGCCTCGGGACGCATCACGCGCCACCGCTCGAGCGCAGCGAGGTCGGCGACGGAGCGGCGCGCTTCCTCGGCGCCCAGGAATGCGTCGAGCTGCAGCACGCGGGCCACGCACCGGGCGATCCACTCCGCGTCGTCGCGCACGTATTCGCCGCTCGCCTCGAGGCGCTCCACCGGGATCCGCTCGGTGCGCTCGAAGCGGTCGCTCCCGGCCGGCTCCGCTATGCGCTGACGCGCCGCATGCTCCTCGTCGGCAACCACTTCGGGATCGGCCTGGCCGCGCATCGGCCAGAGCGCTTCGCCGACCGGAACGAAGCTAGCCGGCTCGGCGCCCGTGACGAGCCTGGCCAGCCGCAGCGCGAAGCGCTCGACCCACTGCTCACGCGTGACGTTGAACTTCATGGTGCTCGGCCCTCCTCGCGGCGTCGGGCCGGGCGCCACTCGCCGGAAACGAGCAACTCATGCGGGCCGAACTGCGCCTTGTACGTCATCTTCGCGCTGCGGTCGATCCAGTAGCCGAGATAGAGGTGCTCCAGGCCGAGCGCCCGCGTCTGCTGGATCTGCCAGAGGACGTTGTAGGTGCCGTAGCTCGCCTTCGCATCGGGCTCGAAGAAGGTGTAGACGGCCGACAGGCCATCGTTGAGCACGTCGAGGATGGAGACCATCTTCAGCGCGCCCTCGCCGCTGCCGTCGGCCGACGGCTCCCGGAACTCGACCAGGCGCGAGTTGACGCGGCTCTGCAGCAGGAACTGCGTGTACTGGTCGATCGAGTCGTGGTCCATGCCGCCGCCGATGTGCCGGCCGGCCTGGTAGCGCAGGTAGAGCTGGTAGTGCTCCGGAACGAAGCACAGGCGCAGCACGCGAGCCTCGAGCAGCTGATGGGCGCGCCAGGCGCGCCGCTGGCTGCGCGTCGGCCGGAACGTCGCCACCGGCACGCGCAGCGGCAGGCAGGCACGGCAACCGTCGCAGTAAGGCCGGTACGTGAACATGCCGCTGCGGCGAAAGCCGTTGGCGACCAGGCCGGAGTAGGCGTCGGCGTGGATCAGGTGGCTCGGCGTGGCGACCTGCGACCGGGCCATGCGCTGCGGCAGGTAGCTGCACGGGTAGGGCGCCGTCGCGTAGAACTGCAGCGAGGCGAGCGGAAGCTCTTTCGGGTGGGTCACGGCGCAGCGGCAGCCCGGTGGTCGGTGGCGGCCGGGACAGCGTCGATGCCGACCTCGCGCCACATTCGCAAATCATAGGACCAATCGGCGATCGGCCGGCGTGCCGACGCCATCGCGACGCGCTCGAGAAACGCGTCTCGTGCGATCTCGCGGCCGCCAAACGACGCGAGATGCGAAGTTCGCTGCTGGCAGTCGATGGTCTCGACGCCGTGCGCACGGCAGAAGGCGACAAGCGCCGCGAGCGCGATCTTCGACGCATCGGTCACCCGCGTGAACATCGACTCGCCGAAGAACATCCGCCCGATGCAGACGCCGTAAAGACCACCCACGAGGTCGCCGTCGATCCAGGTCTCGACGCTGTGCGCGCGGCCGGCGGCGTGCCACTCGCAGTAGGCGTCGATCATCTCCGGAACAATCCACGTGCCCGTCTCGCCGCCGCGGTCCGACCCCGCGCATCCTTCGATGACGCGGGTGAATGCCGTGTCGACCCTGACCTCG
>JBBSPY010000297.1:0-4150 GCA_038258415.1 Burkholderiales bacterium | reverse complement strand
TGGCCGGCGTGCTCGGCACCCTCGGCGCGATCCCCGGCATGCCGCATCTCGTGTTCGGCGGCATCGCCGCCGCGCTCGGATACGGCGCCTGGACGCTGCACCGCCGCCAGCTCGCCGCCCGCAATGCGCCCAAGCCGCCGCCCGCCCCGGTCGAGGCCAACGCCGAAGCCACGTGGGACGACCTGCAGCCGGTCGACACGCTCGGCCTCGAGGTCGGCTATCGGCTGATCGCGCTGGTCGACAAGCAGCGCCAGGGCGACCTGCTCACGCGCATCAAGGGCGTGCGCCGCAAGTTCGCGCAGGACGTCGGCTTCCTGCCGCCGCCCGTGCACATCCGCGACAACCTCGAGCTGAAGCCGAGTGCCTACCGCATCACCCTGCGCGGCGCGATCGTCGGCGACGGTGAGGCCTTCCCGGGGATGTTCCTGGCGATCAACCCGGGTGGCGCGATGCTCGGCGGCGCGGCGTTGCTGGGCACGTCGACCACCGACCCGGCGTTCGGCCTGCCCGCGACCTGGATCGAGGAGCGCCAGCGCGAGCAGGCGCAGATGGCCGGCTACACCGTCGTCGACTGTGCGACCGTGGTCGCCACGCACCTCTCGCATCTGATGCAGGTCCACGCCGCCAAGCTGCTCGGCCGCGTCGAGACGCAGTCGCTCGTCGAGCACGTCACCAAGCTCGCGCCCAAGCTGATCGAGGACGTGGTGCCGAAGATGGTCGGCATTGCCGCGGTTCAGAAGGTGCTGCAGTTGCTGCTCGAAGAAGGCGTGCACATCCGCGACATGCGCTCGATCGTCGAGTGCCTGGCCGAGTACGCCGCCACGATCACCGACCCGTCCGAACTCGCCAGACGCATCCGCGTGCACCTCGCCCCGGCCATCGTCCAGCAGATCTACGGTTCGGCCAAGGAGCTCGACGTGATCGCCCTCGAGCCCGATCTCGAGCGCATGGTGACGCAGGCCCTCTCCTCGCCGCACGGCGCGGTGCTCGACCCGGGTGTCGCCGACGTGCTGACGCGCAGCGCCGCCGAGTCGGCGACGCGCCAGGAGAACCTCGGCCACCCGGCGTGCCTGCTCGTTCCCGACCTCATCCGCGCGCCGATGGCCCGCCTCCTGAAGCGCGCCGCGCCGCGCCTGAAGGTGCTGTCGCACAGCGAGATCCCTGAGACCCACTCGATTCGCATCGGCTCGATCATCGGAGCAGCCACATGAGCAACCCACAGGTCAAACGATTCCACGCCCGCACGTCCCGCGAGGCGTTCCGGATGGTCCGGGAGGCGCTCGGCGACGATGCCGTGATCCTGTCGACGCAGCCCTCGGGCGCCGGCGTCGAGGTGCTGGCGATGACACCGGAGGCGATGCGCGAGGTCGAGCAGTCGACTCGACCGACCGCGGGCATCGCCGCGACGGCGACGCGCGCCGCACAGGTCCAGTCGACGCTCGGCCAGAGCACCGCCGACGAGGATGCGGCGCGCATGGAGATGAGCACGCTGTCGTTCCAGGACTACGTGCGCCGGCGCATGCTCAAGCGTCGCCAGTCCGAGCTCGGCGCGCAGGCGCAGGCCCTGGCTGTCGAGCCATCGCGAGCCGGAGCGCGCCTCGACGTGCGCGTCGACGACGAAGAGACACCGAACGAGCGCACGCTGACGCCGGCGGCGATCTACGCCGCCGCCTCGGCCGCCGCGGCAGCGGCGCAGGCCGTCGAGCCGCCGTTCGCCGACGAGCCGATTCGCTTCGATGCGGCCGGCAGCGACGATCGCGCGATTCCGATGGCGAACGTCGACGCCGAGCGCGCCGCCGAACTGCTCGCCGAGATGCGTTCGATGAAGGGCCTGATCGAGGAGCGATTCGGCGCCCTGGCCTTCATGGAGAAGCTGCAGCGCCGGCCGGTCGAGGCTCGGTTGACGCAGAAGCTGCTCGACTGCGGCTATTCGCCGGCGCTCGTGCGCAAGCTTGCCGAAAGCCTGCCGCATGACCTGCCCGCCGACGGCGACGAGTCGGCGTGGGCGGCGCAGGTGCTCGAGCGCAACGTCCGCGTGACCGGCGCCGAGCAGGCGATCGAGTCGCGCGGCGGCGTCTACGCGCTGGTCGGCGCCACCGGCGTCGGCAAGACGACGACCACCGCCAAGATCGCCGCCGCCTTCGCGGCGCGCCACGGCGCTTCGAACCTCGGCCTCGTGACGCTCGACGCCTACCGTGTCGGCGCCCAGGAACAGCTGCGTGCCTACGGCCGCATCCTCGGCGTGCCGGTGCACACCGCGCACGACCGTGCCTCGCTCGAGGATCTGCTCGAGCTGCTGTCGGCCAAGAAGCTGGTGCTGATCGACACCGCCGGCATGGCGCAGCGCGACACCCGAACCCGCGAGCTGCTCGAGATGCTGTCGCACCCGTCGATCCGGAAGGTCGTCGTGGTCAGCGCCGCGTCGCAGGGCGAGACGATCGAGGACGTCGTCTCGGCGTACCGGGCCGCGGGCAGCGCCGGTGTCGTGCTCTCCAAGATCGACGAGGCCGTCAAGCTCGGTCCGGCGCTCGATGCCGTGATCCGCCACAAGCTGACGGTCGTCGGCATCGCCAACGGCCAGCGCGTCCCGGAAGACTGGCACCAGCTGTCGGCGCACTCGCTGGTGCAGCGGGCGATGAAGGGCGGCGGCAGCTCGGCGTGGCGTTTCGACGCCGTCGAGATGAACCTCGTGTTCACCGCGTCGCAAGCCGGCGCCGCGGGCCGCGCGGCGATGGCAACGGCATGACGCGCGACGCTTCCCCCGCCGACCAGGCCGACGGCCTGCGTCGCATGTTCTCTCACCGCCGTGCGCGTTTCGTGCCGGTCGTCTCGAACCCGCACATCGCTTTCGGCGGGGTGCTCCTCGAGCGACTGACGACGGCGTGGGGCGAGCGCGGCGCCACCAGCCTCGTCGTCGACGCCGGCGAGCGCGCCGGCGATGCCGGCGAGATGGCGATGGTCGACCTCTCGCAGTGCATCGAAGCGCTGTCGCCGACCGTCTCGTACCTGGCCGCGCGCGCGCTGCCCCTGCGCTTCGTCGATGCGCAGGGCTCGACCGCGTCGTTCCTGCAGGCGATCCTGGATGCCGCGCCGCGCTGCGACACCGTCTTCGTGCACGCGCCGGCCAGCGAGCTCGCGCGCTTGTTCTCGATGCGCCGCTCGACGGCGTCGGCCGGCGGGCTCGAGCCGCCGTGCCCGATCGTCCTCGCCGACGACCGGCCGCAGAGCGTGACCCATGCCTACGCAGCGATGAAGTTGCTCGCGCAACGGGCCGCGCTGGTCGTCTTCGACCTCGTGATCGGTGCGGCGACGCACTCCCCGCGCGCCGACCGCATCGCCGCGAGCATCGCCGCGTGCGCCGAAGGCTATTTCGGCGGCGTGGTCCGCAGCTCGGCTCGCATCGACCCCGCCGTCGAGGCGACCGAGCCGACCAACGCGTCGCTGCGTGCACTCGTCTCGACCCGCATCGATCGCGCGACGGCCCGGAGCGACGGCGCACGCGCGCCGGTTTCGGCCGGCGCGAGCCCTCTTTCCTTCAACCGGCCGATGGGCCACGCGTTCCCATGATCACCGGAGCCGCCATGTACACCGCCAAAGGGCAGCTGGACCTCAACTCGACGCTGAAGCAGTACAGCGGTCTGGTTCGCCGCCTCGCGCATCAGATGATCGCCAAGCTGCCTGCCAACGTCGAGATCGACGACCTCATCCAGGTCGGCATGATCGGCCTGACCGACGCGCTCTCGCGCTTCGACGCCAGCCAGGGCGTGCAGTTCGAGACCTTCGCGACGCAGCGCATCCGCGGCGCCATGCTCGACGAGCTGCGCGGCAGCGACTACCTCTCGCGAGGCACGCGCAAGCACCAGCGATCGATCGAGCAGGCGGTCAGCAAGCTCGAGCAGCAGCTCGGTCGGGCGCCGCACGAGAGTGAGATCGCCAAGGAGATGGGCGTCACGCTGGTCGACTACCAGGAGCTGCTCGGCAAGGTGCGGGGAACCCAGCTCGTCTACCTCGAGGACATGGCCGGCCCCGAAGGCGACAACGACTTCCTCGACCGTCACGTCACCGACGACGACACCGACCCGCTCGCCCAGCTGCAGGACCACCGCATGCGCGCCGCGCTCGTCGAGGCGATCAAGGTGCTGCCCGAGCG
>JBBSPY010000296.1:0-4187 GCA_038258415.1 Burkholderiales bacterium | reverse complement strand
TTGCCGCTGACGACGACCGACCCGGCCGGCACCCGCCCGTAGTGGACCTCGCCTGTGGCGCGGTCGTAGATCTTGGTGCTCTGCGAGATGTAGACGCCCATCGAGATCACCGAGTTCTCCTCGACGATCACCCCCTCGACGATTTCCGAGCGCGCGCCGATGAAGCAGTTGTCCTCGATGATGGTCGGGTTCGCCTGCATCGGCTCGAGCACGCCGCCGATGCCGACGCCGCCCGAGAGGTGCACGTTCCTGCCGATCTGGGCGCAGGAGCCGACGGTGACCCAAGTGTCGACCATGGTGCCTTCGTCGACGTAGGCGCCGATGTTCACGTAGCTCGGCATCAGCACGACGTTCTTCCCGAGGAAGCAACCGCGACGCGCGACGGCGGGGGGCACGACGCGGACGCCGGTGGCGCGCAGCTCGGCCTCGCTCAGCCCGGCGAACTTCACGGGCACCTTGTCGTAGAAGGCGAGGTCGCCGGCGCGCATCGGGGCGTTGTCGGCGAGGCGGAACGACAGCAGCACCGCCTTCTTGACCCACTGGTTGACGGTCCATTCGCCGACGGCCTGGCGTTCGGCCACGCGGATCGCGCCAGCGTCCAGTCCGGCGATGACGGTGTCGACGGCCGACTTGACGTCGGGACGGCTGGCCGCGTCGATCGAGGCGCGCTCGTCCCAGGCGAGGTCGATCGTGTGCTGGAGCGTGTCGTCGGTCATCGGGGTCGGGGAAGCTCGGCGGCGATTGTAGGGATCGCGCCGCCACCGCCCGCCCTCGGCTCGCCCGGCGAGGCGGCACTTTTGCCCACCTGCGACGCCGCGTCGCCCCCGTTCGGGCGAGACGCGTGGCCCTTGACGCTCGAACGCCGCGTGCCCATGATTCCGCCTAGCCGAAACCGGAGGACAAAAATGGGATCGATCTCGCTGCCTACCTCGTTCAACGCCACCAAGTGGATGGCCGATGCCAAGGACCCGAAGCAGGCCACGGCAAAGCCGCTCGTCGACAAGGTGCGCCTGAACCTCGACAACGCCCAGAAGGGCCAGGCCGCGCTGAAGGCGGTCAACGCCGACACCGCCAAGCTCAAGAGCGCCGCCGAGATCCAGCAGCGCATCAGCGAGGTCACGAAGGAGCAGGAGACCTTCAAGTCGATCAAGAGCGCGGTCGACAACGCGGTCAAGGCCAGCGCCGACTACGTCAAGGCGGCCGGCAAGGACATCAACGCCAACGCCAAGAAGCAGGCCGACGGCATCCAGAAAGAGGGCGCCAGTTACGTCACCACCACGGCCAGGGCATTCGACGACACCCTGAAGACGCTGCAGGGCATGCTCGACAAGGTCGCCAAGCCGCCCGCTGCGAAAGCCGCCCCCGCCGGCGGTGGCGCCTCTTCCAAGGCCGACGACCAACTGCTCATGAAGCTGAGCAAGAAGGCGGTCGCCTTCGCGATGAAGCCGAAGCCGGGCGTCAAGCCGATGCAGTTCGCGATCATCGGCAAGAAGGGCACGCCGATCAAGCTGCTGATGGGCACCAAGACCGAGGTCGCCAAGCTGATCGGCAAGTTCTGGAAGCCCGATCCGGCGACGAAGAAGAAGCCCATGCTCGCGAAGGACCCGATGAGCAAGGTGCTCTTTGACAAGGGTGCGTTGATATTCGAGAGCGCCAAGATCTCGAACGGCTACCTGGGCAGCATGAAAAAGGCCCTCGTCATACAGATCAAGAAGAGCCCGAAGCTGAAGTGGCGCAAGCCCGGCATGCCCGACGAGGAAGCGCCGGGCGGCGGCGACGAGCTCAAGGCCGAGGACGTCCACGTCGAGGAAGAGAAGGCCAGCGACGCCGAGCTCACCAAGGCGAAGACCGCCCTCGACAAGGTCTGGCCGAAGATCAAGTCCGACAAGCGGATCGCGACTCGGTCCGCCGCGGACAAGGCGGAGATCGCCGACTACATCAAGGAGATCGAGAAGGCGGTCAAGGACGGCGACTACGTCGAGGCGCTCGATGTCGTCGACGCGATCGACGCCATGCTCGACGCGACGCCCGCCGAGGAGGACACCGACGACGCGCCCGCCGCCACGGCGAAGTCCGCGAATGCGACGACCGCGGCGAAGACCGCGAACGCCCCCGCCGCGAAATCGGCAACGGGCGCAGCGGCGGCCCCTCAGCCGGCCGCCAAGTCCACCGGCGCCGCCGCCGGCAAGGGCGACAAGGATCTGTCGGCCCTTGCCGACTCCTGGGTCAGGACCCGCGACGCGGCGATCAAGGAGGTGGAAGGGCTGAAGACGGAGATCCAGAAGCTCTATCCCAAGGGCGATCCTTCGGTGCAGGCGGCCATGAAGCAGCTCGACGGCAGCGTGGCGAAGATGAAGGTCGGAATCGACGCCGCGCTCAAGGGTGCGGCCGGCAAGGCCGAGGCGCAGCGCGCGACGCTGCTCGCCGCTGCCAAGTCGAAGGTCACCGAGCTCATCGGCCACATCGACAGCGACAGCGTCATGGCCAACCTCGACAACAACGAGGTCAAGCCGATCAGCGCCGGGGCGAGGCTGCGCGCCGGCCTGAAGACCCTGCAGGATGCGCTGAACTGACCGCGGCTGCGGCGTGGATCAGCCGGAGGCGCCCGTCGCCTTCGGCTTCCATCCCTTCGCCCGGTGCTCGGCGATCACCTTGGTGTAGATCCCGCCGCGCACGTTCCAGTCGGCGGCGATGCGCGCCCAGCGCGGCTTCGTTGCGGAAACGATGTCGTCGAGGATGGTGTTGGTGACCTTCTCGTGGAAGGCGCCTTCGTCGCGAAAGCTCCACAGGTAGAGCTTGAGGCTCTTCAGCTCGACGCACAGCTGGTCGCAGATCATCTCGATGGTGAACGTGGCGTAGTCCGGCTGCCCGGTGAGCGGGCACAGGCAGGTGAACTCCGGGATTTGGAACTCGATGCGGTAGTCGCGCTCGGGCGTCGGGTTGTCGAAGGCGTCGAGGTGCTTCCGCGGCGCGGTGACGGCACCTGCGGGTCGCGCGGAGACAGTGGGGCGAGGTGTCGAGCGGGCCATGCGGTCGGCGTTCCGGATGCCCGGGGCGGGCGGGGTGCGATGCTATCATCCGGCCGCTTCCGGCGCCCCTATCGGCGGCAGATTTCATAATCAGATCAACGACTTAGACCGCGCCGCCGATCACCCTTCATGCGTCTCCAATCGATCCGGCTCTCGGGCTTCAAGTCGTTCGTCGAGCCGACCACCCTGCAGCTTCCAGGGCAGCTCGTCGGCGTCGTCGGGCCCAACGGCTGCGGCAAGTCCAACATCATCGACGCGGTGCGCTGGGTGCTCGGCGAAAGCAAGGCGAGCGAGCTGCGCGGCGAGTCGATGCAGGACGTGATCTTCAACGGGTCGGGGTTGCGCAAGCCCGCGGGCCGCGCCAGCGTCGAGCTCGTGTTCGACAACACCGAAGGTCGGGCCGGCGGGGCCTGGAACCGCTACGCCGAGATCGCCGTCAAGCGGGTGCTCACGCGCGACGGCGGGAGCACCTACCACATCAACTCGCAACCGGTGCGCAGGCGAGACGTGCAGGACGTGTTCCTCGGCACCGGGCTCGGCCCGCGCGCCTACGCGATCATCGGCCAGGGCACGATTTCGCGGATCATCGAGAGCAAGCCCGAGGAGCTGCGGCTTTTCCTCGAGGAAGCGGCCGGCGTCTCGAAGTACAAGGAGCGCCGTCGCGAGACCGAGAACCGGCTGAAGGACACACGCGAGAACCTGACGCGCGTGGACGACATCCTGCGCGAGCTGACCGGCAATCTCGAGAAGCTCGAGTCGCAGGCCGAGGTGGCGGGTCGCTACCGCGCGCTGCAGCAGGACGCGCTGACGAAGCAGCATCAGCTCTGGTTCCTCAAGCACCGCGATGCCGCCCGCGAGGAGACCCGGGTGCGCGACGCCGTCGTGGCCGCCGAGTCGAGCCTGGAATCGCGCATCGCCGACTTGCGACGCGCAGAGGCCGAGGTCGATTCGATCCGCCAGTCGCACTACGCCGCCAACGACGCACTCCACGCCACGCAGGGTGCGCTCAACGAGGCAGCGCTGGAGGTCAGCCGCATCGAGGAGCGCATCCGCTACGTCGGGCAGGGCCGCGAGCGGATCGGCCGCCAGCGCGCCGACCTCGAAGGCCAGCGCGCCGGCTGGGAAGACCGCGAGCGCGGGGCGCGACACGATCTCGCG
>JBBSPY010000295.1:0-4190 GCA_038258415.1 Burkholderiales bacterium | reverse complement strand
GTCACCGGTGCCCATCAGCGGCAACCCGTGAGCACCGATCTTCAGGCTGCGATCGATGGCGCGGGCGCAATGCTCGTAGACGCTCGCCTGCTGGTCGCTTACATCGGGTGCGTAGTACGCGTCTTCGGCGCCGTCGGGAACGGCGATGCCTTCGAGAAACGGTACCTGCTCGTCGAGCAGTGCGCTGTCACCGCTGGTCTCGACGTAGTGCGCGGTCGCAAACGGCAGCCAGAGCAGGTCGTCGGAGAAACGGGTGCGCACGCCGGCACCGGTCGGTGCGTGCCACCAGTGCTGGACATCGCCCTCCGCGAACTGGCGCGACGCCGACAGCACGATCTGCGCGCGCAGCATCCCGGGCCGCGCCCAGGCGAGCGACAGCGTGTCCTGTAGCTGGTCGCGGTAGCCGTAGGCACCACCCGCCTGGTAGAAGCCGGCCTTGGCCCACAGCCGGCAGGCGACGGCCTGGTAGGGAAGCCAGCGGTTGACCATGGCGTCGAACAGCGAGTCGGGCGTCTTGACCACCGTCGCGCCGAGCAGGTCGTCCCAGCGCTCGCGAACGTCCTGCAGGCGCTTGACCGCACTCGTCTGAATCGCGGCTCGCTCGGCCAGTGCCTGCGCGCCCTCCGGGCTCGGCGCCCAACCGAGCATGAACACGCGGTCGGCGGTCTCGCCGGCGCGCAGCACGAGGCGGGTCGACAGTGCGGCGCACGGGTCGAGGCCACCACCGGCGGCCTGGCCGTATTGGTCGGGCACGATGAAGCGGCCGCGCGAGTCGAAGCACTCGCGTCGGTCGCAGGTCCAGTCGGCGAGCTCGTCCGGGTCGCCGGCAAGGCCGAAGAACGCGGTGCCGCCGCCGAAGCCCGCCGAGCGATCGCGCTGCGTTGCATACAGCGTGGTCATGCGCTGCTCGCCCGAAGCGCCGGCGTCTGACTGCGACGACGGCTCGGCGGCGATGCTGCGGTGGCTGGCCATCGCGGTGATCGTCGTTGCCCGGTCCGAGCGGTTCTGGCCGAGGATCCACTCCACGACACCGACGATGCGCAGGCTGGCGCTGCGATGCCCGCGGTTGACGAGGCGCACCCGCACCTGCTTGGCCGACAGCTCGGCGTCGACGCACCAGGTCGCCTGCACCTCGATGGATTCGTGCCGGTGCGAGACGACGCTGTAGCCCTGGCCGTGGGCGACGCGGTACTCGGCCTCGTCGTCGCCCGAGGCCGACGGCAACAGGCTCCACGCGCGCAGCGACTTCGTGTCCTGCAGGACGAACCACTCGCCCGGCGGATCGCCGACGGGATCGTTCGACCACGGCGTGAGCATGTTCAGGCGGCTGTTGAGCGCCCAGCTGTAGCCGCCGCCACCTTCGCTGAGCTGCGCCCCGAACGACGGATTGGCGAGGACGTTGATCCACGGCCTCGGCGGCCGAGCCAGCGCGGCGACGGCGAAGCGGAATTCGCCGTTCGACGCGAAGTCGCCATGCGACGCGCGGGTCTGCGCGCTGGCGCCCATGCGCGCCGCCAACGCCGTGGTCGAGACCGACTGGCGATCCTCGAGGCTGGCGTCGTGCTGATCGCAGAGGTCTTGCACGTGCCGCGACAGCGGTCGTCCGTCGGCGTTCAGGCGCACCCGCGCGAGCGCGCGCAGTGTCGTCGTCTCGTCGGCGTGGAGGTCGGTCGCCTGCAGCACGTGGAAGGCGGTCTCGGCCGCGCCGGGTTGTGCAGCGCGTGCAGCCGCATGCGCCTCCTTCAGCGCGACGATGCGCCGATTGAGCTCCTGCAGGTACGACACCGGCTCGTGATTGACGACGACGAGATCGCACGACACGCCGCCCCAGCTCCACAGGCGCAGCGCCTGTCCGAGCGTGCGCAGCAGCCCGTAGCCCTGGGCGACCCCGGCGTTGACGAGGACGATCGGCCGGTCGCCGGAAATGCCGAAGCGCCACAGCAGCCGGCGGTCGCACACCTGCGACTGCTGCGCCTCCCGGGCATGCATCCGCGTCACCGACACCGCGAGCAGCGTGGTCAGGGTGCGGATGGCGGCGAGCTCGCCGCCGAGCTGCATTTCGCGCAGGCGGATGCCGGCGAGCGTTGCCGACATCATCGAGGCACGCTCGACGTGGCTCGGCTGGCGGTACTTGTCGACGACCGCTTCGAGCGTGCCGCGATCGCCGGCGGCGGCGACGCAGAAGGTGAGCTCGCAGCGCCCGAGCGGCGGCAGCCGCAGCCGCGTCGACATCGCCGACATCGGATCGAGCCCGGTGTCGAGCGCCGACGTTGCGCTGTCGGCAGCGAGTGGCGGCGGATCGTCGAACTCGGCGATGGGGTGGCTCGGCAGGCGGTTGCGGCCGTGCCAGCGGCGGCGGTCGACCTGCAGCCTGAGCTCGGGCACCGGCGGGTCGGCGTCGGCGAGGAAGTGGGCGGCCCAGACCTCCTTGTCGCCGGCGAGTCGTGCCTTTCGGTGCAGGATCACGGCCTGGTCATGGGCGGCCCATTCGGCCGAGACGAAGAGGTTGGAGAAGGCCGGGTGCGACTCGTCGGCACGCGGGTCGGCGAGGGTCGCTTCGAACGCCGTCATCAGCTCGAGGTCGAGTGTGCGGTCGCCGCGGTTGTGGATGACGACACGGCGGAACTCGATGTCGTCTTCCGGGCTCACCCAGACCGTGAGCGCGGTCTCGAACTCGGGCCACGCGGCGGTGTGCACCGCCCGATCGGGGTGGAACGCGGTCTGGTAGTCGGCAGAGCGGTCGGGCGCCGGATGCTGGGTGAGCGACACCGGCTGCGGTTGGCGATCCCAGCGGAGGTAGAAGAAGATGCCGTGCGCGTCGCGCAGCGCGTCGTCGCGCGATCGGCCGATGTCGAACGACCCCCAGCGGCTGGTGCCGGCGCCGTTGCCGCGCAGCGCCACTGCGTAACGGCCGTTGCCGAGCAGGTGCGTCGGTTCGACGGCCATCGTTCCCGGAACGAGCTCCTGGCTGGCGCCACTGCCGGGCCTCCCCCCGAGCGGCGGCGCCAGGCCCGCCGGCGAAGCACCCAGCTGCGGCACCTCGCGCGGCGCCCGTTCATGCAGCAGCGACGAGACGGCCTCGATCCGAGGATCGGCGGAGCCCCAGCGGCGCGGCGCCCGGTCGAGCAGCACGTTGGCGACGGCCACGATCGACATGCCCTGGTGATGGGCCATGAAGGTCATCACGCGAGCCAGCCCGCTGTCGTCCGACTGGCGGCTGCGGGTGTAGTCGATGGCTTCGATGAAGCCGTACAGGCCGCGTGCGCCCAGCTGCTGGAAGCGGTAGAGGTTCGCGGTCGCGCGGTGCGGCGCGACCTGTGCCGCGAGCAGCGTCGCGTATGGAGCGACCACGAGCTCGTCGGCCGGTGTGCGCCGCAGCGCGAGGGCCGGGACCCCCTGCGGTCCGTACTGATAGGCCAGCGTGTGGTCGCTCGCGGCATAGGCACACTCGGAGATGCCCCAGGGCACGCGATGCTCGACGCCGTAGGCCATCTGCTCGTCGACCGCGGCCCTGGTGGCGCTGTGCAGGACGCTGCCGCTCGGCTCGTCGAGCACGAGCGTCGGCATCAGGTACTCGAACATCGAGCCCGACCACGACCGCAGCCCGGCAAGCGCGCCGACGGCGTAGAACGGCCGGCCGAGCGCCGCCCAGTGGGTCGCCGGCACGTCGCCCTTGGCGATCGCCCACAGGCTGGTGCTGCGCGCCTCGGAGGCGAGGAGGTCGTAGTAGCTGGCGTCGAGCTGATGCTCCTCGACCCGGAAGCCGATGTGGAAGAGGCGGCGCTTGCGGTGGTACAGGAACTCGAAATCGGGCTCGTGCGCCAGCTGCTGGAACTCGGCCGCAAGGGCGGCGAGACGAGCATCGAGGCCGTCGGCCGCGTCGGTGTCGCGCAGCGCCGAACGCAGCGTCGCGACGAGATCGCGCGCGACAGCCTGCACCGGGTCGTCTCGCATCGGCCAGGACCCGGGCAATTCTTCAGCGGCCGCCTCTGCAGGGCCGAGCTCCGCTTCGACGGCATCGAGGCGCCCGGCGAATGCGACCGGGTCGGACTGAAGCGCCGCCAGTAGGTCGTCGCTGGCGAGCAGCTGTTCGAGTTCGGGCCGGCTCGCCAGCGGAGACCCGGCCGCCGACGCAGCCGCGGCGGTGGCGGCGCTCGCTGCGGCGCGGCCTCCGCCGGTCGCCTGCGCAG
>JBBSPY010000294.1:0-4221 GCA_038258415.1 Burkholderiales bacterium | reverse complement strand
GGGTCGTTGTCGAGGTACATCGCCGCGCTCGCCACCTCGACGCAGATCGAGAGCACGCGCTCGCAGCCGCCGCCGTCGACGAGCGAGCGACCGAGCTGCAGGTTCGGGATCGCCGCCGCACAGCCCTGGCCGACGAGGTCGTAGGCCTGCACGTCAGGCCGGAGGCCGAGACGCTCGACGACGTAGCCCGAAAGCCCAGGGCAGAGGTAGCCGGTGCAGGTGCTGACGACGACGCCGTCGATCGCATCGGGCGCCAGACCGGCCCGCTCGAGGGCAACGCGGGCGGCGTCGGTGGCCAGCTGCGGCGCATGGGCGGCGAAGCGGCGCGACAGCGTGTCGGCGTCGATCGTGAACACCTCGTCGAGGGAATCGACCGCAAGGCGCCGGGCCTCGATGCCGTTGTCGCGTTGCAGCACCGTGCGGGCGATCAGGTGCGAGCGCGTGTCGAGGCGCGAGAACCAGTCGGAGCGCTCGAACGCAGCCAGGCATTCGGCCTTCGTGTAACGGTGCGGGGGTGTCGCGGTGCCGATCGATCGGATGTGCATGAGGAGGTGTGTCAGCGGTCGTCCGCGAGGCTGGGCAACCGGCAAGCCAGCACCCGATCGACCATGGCGGTCGCCGAGCCGAGGTCGCGGGTGGGGTCGCACAGGCGCTCGAGCGCGGCACGGTCGAAGCAGGATGCGATCTCGGGGTCGTCGGAGAGCAGGTCGACGAGCGGACGGCCCCGGGTGGCGGCGGCGCGTGCGAGCTCGGCGACGCGCTCGTGCGCGTGCTCGCGGCCGAGCGATGCGGCCAGCGCCGTCGCCACCGCTTCGCTGGTCACGAGGCCGTGCGTGAGGTCGAGATTGCGGCGCATCGCGTCGGCATCGACGACGAGGCCCTCGGCGAGCCGCACCGCCTGCGCCAGCGCGCCTTCGAGCAGGCAGCACGCCTCGGGCAGCACGATCCACTCGAGCTGCCAGGGTCCGACCGGCCGCTCGTGCTCCGCGACGGCGGCCTCGAGCAGCAGCGCCGCATGCTGGCGCACGACCGGGACCGCGGCGAGGATGTAGGTGCAGGCCACGGGGTTGCGCTTGTGCGGCATCGCCGTCGAGACGCCGCGGCCCTGGGCGGCGGGCTCGGCGACCTCGCCGACTTCCGTCTGCGCCATCAGCCGGACATCGGTCGCGAGCTTGCCGAGCGTGCCGCCGACGAGCGCGAGGAACGCCCCGAACTCGCCGATGCCGTCGCGCGCGGTGTGCCAGGCGATCACCGGCTCGGCCAGACCGAGAGCGGCGCAATACGCGTGACGCACCGGCAACGCGGCATCGCCGAGCGACGCCAGCGTGCCGGCGGCGCCACCGAGCTGGCCGACCAGCACCCGAACGCGCAGCTGCACGAGCCGCTCGCGGTGCCGGTCGACGGCGGCGAGCAGGACGGCCATCTTGAACCCGAACGTGATCGGCACCGCCTGCTGGCCGTTGGTGCGACCGGCGATCGGCGTCGCCCGGTGGTCGCGGGCCAGCTTTGCCAGGGCATCGGCCAGCTTGCCGAGGCCGGTCTCGATCAGCGTCAGCGACTCGCGCAGCTGCAGCACGGTCGCGGTGTCGACGATGTCCTGCGTCGTCGCCCCGCGGTGGGCATGGCCACCGAGCCCGTCGCGGCAGTTCGCCGCCAGTTGCTCTACCAGGCCGACGATCGGATAGCCGCTGCGCTCGGTCGCCACTCGGAGCCGTTCGAGGTCGATCGAAGCGACGTTCGCGTGTCGGGCGATCTCTTCGGCGGCCTCGGCCGGGATCACGCCGAGCCTGGCCTGTGCGCGCGCCAGCGCCGCCTCGGCATCGAGCTGCTTCTGCACCCGGCTCTCGTCCGACCAGATGCCGCGCATCGTCTCGGTGGTGAAGAGGCCGCGCAGCAGCGCGGAGTCGACGGCGGTGGCGGCCATGCAGGGAGGATAGCGACCGGCGTCGACTGGCGTCGGCGGTGCGCGCCGTGCGTCAGCGAAAGCGCAGCACGCCGTCGTCGAGCCTGCCGAAGCGCATCGCCGCGGCGTCCTGCACGTAGCTCTGGCGCAGCCGCCACGGCCCGCGCGTTCCCTGCCGCGGCAGCAACGTGTCGGCGCGGCGCACGTAGCCCGAGGTCAGCGTCAGGAACGGGCGTTGCGGCACGCCGGCGTCGGCCTCGGCGATCGCGACGCGCGCGCCGCGCCTCGCCATGTGTCGCAGCAGCCGGCACACCCAGGCCGCAGTGAGGTCGGCCCGCAGCGTCCACGACGCGTTGGCGTAGCCGAACGCCAGCGCCAGGTTGGGCACGCCGGCGAGCAACGCTCCCTTGTAGACCATCGTGTCGCCGGGCCGGACGGCGGTGCCGTCGACCGTGACGTCGATGCCGCCGAGCGGCAGGATCTCCAGCCCGGTGGCGACGACGACGATGTCGGCCTCGAGCTCGGTGCCCGAGGCGGTGCGAATGCCGCCGGACGTGAAGCGGTCGACCGAGTCGGTGACGATCGACGCCCGGCCGTCGCGCAGGGCCTCGAAAAGGTCGCCGTCGGGAACGACGCACAGCCGCTGGTCCCAGGGCCCGTAGCGCGGCGAGAAATGCCGGAGCGCCTCCGTCGATGCGCCCGACTGCTTCGCCGCCAGGCCGATGAGGAGGCGGCCGACCGCACCCGGCCAGCGCCGCGCCGCGCGATAGAACGCGCCGCCGACGGCGAGGTTCTTCCAGCGCACCAGCGTCGATGCCGGGCTCGCCGGCAACACGCGCTGCAGCCATCCGGCGAGGCCGTCGTTCGCCGGCAGCGACATCAGGTAGCTCGGCGAGCGCTGCAGCATGGTGACGTGCGCCGCGGTCGCAGCGAGCGCGGGCACCAGCGTCACCGCCGTCGCGCCACTGCCGATGACGACGATGCGGCGGCCGCTGCAGTCGAGGTCGGCCGGCCAGAACTGCGGATGGACGACGCGGCCCCTGAAGTCGGCCTCGCCGTCGAACGCGGGTCTGTGCCCCGCGTCGTAGCTGAAGTAGCCGGTGCAGCAGTAGAGGAATCGCGCTCGCAGCTCGACCGGTTCCGGGCTGGATGCGGAATCGCGGTCGAGGCGCACCGTCCAGCACGCATCGGCGCTCGACCACGCCGCGCCGAGAACGCGGTGCCCGTAGCGGATGAGCCGGTCGACGCCCGACGACGCGGCCGTCTCGCGGAGGTACGCGAGGATCGCGGCGCCGTCGGCGATCGATCGGCTGCCGGTCCACGGACGGAAGCGGTAGCCGAGCGTGTACATGTCCGAGTCGGAGCGAACGCCGGGATAGCGGAACAGGTCCCAGGTCCCGCCGAGGTCGTGGCGAGCCTCGACGATCGCGACTTGCAGCTCGGGCAGCGCCTGCCGAATGTGACACGCAGCGCCGATGCCCGACAACCCGGCGCCGACGATGAGCACGTCGAGCGTCGCGTCGGTTCCGGTCTTCGTCGCCTCCATGGCCTCAGCCGAGCGCGCGGCGGGCGCCGCCGAACATGCGCTGCCAGGGGCTCGGCGCGCCGCGTTCGGCGCTGTCGGGCGCCCAGCTCATCTGCACCGTGCGGAACACGCGTTCGGCGTGCGGCATCAGCGCGGTGTAGCGGCCGTCGGCGGTCGTCACGGCGGTGAGCCCGCCGGCGCTGCCGTTCGGGTTCGCCGGATAGGCCTCGGTCGCGGCGCCGTGGTGGTCGACGAAGCGCATGGCGGCGAGCACCCGATTCGCGTCGCCACGCTGCGAGAAGTCGGCGCGGCCCTCGCCGTGCGCGACGGCGATCGGTGCCCTCGTTCCGGCCATGCCGCGGAAGAAGATCGACGGGCTGTCGAGCACCTCGACGAGCGAGAGTCGCGCCTCGAACTGCTCGCTGCGGTTGCGCGTGAAGCGCGGCCACGCATCGGCGCCGGGAATCAGGTCGGCCAGCGCCGCCAGCATCTGGCAGCCGTTGCAGATGCCGAGCGCGAACACGTCGGGGCGTGCGAAGAAGGTGGCGAATGCATCCGCCAGCCTCGGGTCGAAGCGGATCGAACGCGCCCAGCCCTCGCCGGCGCCGAGCGTGTCGCCGTAGCTGAAGCCGCCGCAGGCGACGACGCCCTGGTACAGGTCGAGCCGGGTGCGACCTGCCTGCAGGTCGCTCATGTGCACGTCGTAGGGCTCGAAGCCGGCGAGCGACATGGCGCAGGCGAGCTCGACGTGGCTGTTGACGCCCTGCTCGCGCAGCACCGCGACCTTGGGCGC
>JBBSPY010000293.1:0-4236 GCA_038258415.1 Burkholderiales bacterium | reverse complement strand
GCGCTCACCTTCGTCGGTGTCGGTGCGGTCGAGGTGCTTCGTCGGGTGCGCGTGCATCCGATCCAGTACCTGCTGGTCGGCGCGGCGCTGTCGATCTTCTTCCTGCTGCTGGTCAGCCTCTCGGAGCACGTCGCGTTCGGCGTCGCCTACGCGGCGGCTTCGGCGGCGTGCACCCTGCTGCTGGCCTTCTACGGCCGGTTCGTGCTCGGCGGGGCCCGCGCAGGCGCGGTCTTCGGCTCCGGCATCGCGGCGCTGTTCGGTTCGCTCTACCTGCTGCTGCAGCTCGAGCAGACCGCGCTGCTCATCGGCTCGGTGATGCTGTTCGGCGTGCTCGCCGCGGTGATGGTCGCCACGCGCCGCGTCGACTGGTATGCCCTGTTCGCGTCGATGCGCAGCGACCGCCGCGAGCCAGCCGCCGCCGCGGTTTAGACTTTTCGCTCCAGGTTCCCGGGAGTCCTTCGATGATCGACGTCAACGCGCTGGTGGAACCCGACCGGGTGCACCGCACCGTCTACACCGATCCGGCCATCTTCGATTCGGAGATGGAGAAGATCTGGGAGCGCATCTGGGTCTACTGCGGCCACGAGTCGCAGGTTCCCGAGGCGGGGGACTACCACGCGCTGACGATCGGTCGCCAGCCGATGATGATGGTGCGGGCCGGCGACGGAACGATCCACGTGCTGCACAACCGTTGCCCGCACCGCGGCGTGCAGCTCGTCGGCAACATCAAGGGCAACACCGGCGGCGCCTTCGTCTGCTCCTATCACGCGTGGAGCTTTCACCTGGACGGGAAGATCCGGGCGATCCCGCTGGCGCGCGGCTATGAAGGCACGGCGATGTCGAAGGGCAACCCCGACTGCAACGTCAAGAGGGCGGCGCGGGTGGACAGCTACCGCGGCTTCGTCTTCGCCAGCCTCGCCGCCGACGGCCCGCCGCTCGTCGACTTCCTCGGCGCCGCGAAGATCGCCTTCGACGACATGTGCGACCGCTCGCCGGTGGGGGAGGTCGAGGTGGTTCCGTACTGCCACCGCGTCGTCCAGCAGTCGAACTGGAAGTTCTTCATGGAGAACCAGCTCGATTCGCTGCATCCGTCGGTCACCCACCAGTCGACCGGCATCTCCGCCGGTCGGGTCGAGCGCCGCGTCAAGGACGAGCAGGGCAGCGCACCGCTGCACTACCACTACCTGTCGACGTTCGCGTCGAACTTCGAGCAGTGGGACCAGGTGCAGACGATCAACTTCCCGCACGGCCACGGCATCCTCAAGGCCTACATGGGCCTGCGTCCGAAGGATCCCGACACGCTCGAATACGAGGAGACGCTGCGACAGGCCTACGGCGCCGAGAAGACCGAGGAGTACCTGTCGCGCAGCATCCACCACGTGCTGGTGTATCCGTATCTCTCCGTGCAATCGCCGCTCCAGCAGCTGCGCTGTCTCAGGCCCATCTCGGCCGACAAGACGCTCTCCGAGATCTGGCATTTCAGATTGAAGGGCGCGCCCGAGGCGATCTACCGGCGCAGCATGCAGTACTTCAACCTCGTCAACTCGCCGGCGACCATGATCAACGCCGACGACCTGGAGAACTGGACCAAGGCCCAGTGGGGCCTGGCGTCGAAGGGCGGCGAGTGGGTGAGCTTTCACCGCAACCACGGCGACGACCGCTTTGAAGGCGACGTGGCGTACTCGAACCACGGCACCTCCGAAGTCGTCATGCGCAACCAGTTCCGGGCCTGGCGCGACTACATGCGGGAGGCTGCATGAGCGGCACGGCGAAGGGCGGCGGCGACGCGATTCCGAGCGCCGGTGCCGACATGCGCCGCCTGCTCGACCAGGCCGTCGTCATCGACGGCGACGCGGCCGGTCCTGCCACCGGCGCGCAGTCGATCGAGCCGACGCATTCGCCTCGCGCGCGGCCGGGCGGGCTGGCGGCTTCGGAGCGGCGCATGCCGCGGCGCGAGGCGACCGGCGCAGTGCCCGTCGAACTGCACCGCGAGGTCGAGCAGCTGGTCTGGCTGCAGGCGGAGCTGCTCGACGCCAAGCACTGGCAGGCGTGGATGGACCTGTTCGCGCCCGACGGCGTCTACTGGATGCCGGTCGCGCCCGAGCAGACCGAGTGGGAGAGCACGCCGTCGATCTTCGTCGAGGACAAGGCGATGATGGAGATCCGTCAAGGCCGCATCTCGCACCCGAATGCCTGGTCGCAGGCACCACAGTGGGAGACGAGCCACCTGGTGAGCCACGTGGCGATCGAGTCGACGGCGGGGGACACGATCGAGGTGCGCTCGCGCTTCCACATGATGGAGCTGCGCAGAGATGCCGTGCGCCACTTCGGCGGCACGTACCGCCACACGCTGGTGCGCGGCGACGGCGGCGACCTCGCGATCCGGCTGCAGCGCGTCGACCTCTTCAACGGCCAGGCGACGTTCGACTACGTGCTGCAGATCTGGGTGTGACCTCCCTGCCCGGGTAATCGCCAGCGTGGGGCACGCTGCGTTCGCGGTAGCCTGAACGGCTGCAGCGCCGGTTCGCTGGCGCTGATCTTGCTCGACGACCGAACCTTCCCGGAAAGCCCGCCATGCCGACTTCGCCCATGTTCCCGCTTGCGGCGCCCGCCGCACGCTTCGCCGCCCTCGTGCTGGCCGCCCTGCCGCTGTTCGCCGCCCCGGCGGCGAGCGCCGCCGACAAGGTCAAGATCGGCTTCGTCAGCACCTTGTCGGGCCCATCGGCAGCGATCGGCGTCGACATCCGAGACGGCTTCATGCTCGCCATCAAGCTCGGCGGCGGCAAGCTCGGCGGCCTCACGGCCGAGGTCGACATCAGCGACGACCAGTTCAAGCCGGCCGTCGCGAAGCAGCTGTTCGAGAAGGACATCAAGCGCGACAAGGTCGACTTCATGACCGGCGTCGTGTTCTCGAACATCATGCTCGCGGCGCTGCCGGAGGCGATCGACTCGAACACGTTCTACATCAGCCCGAACGCGGCGCCGTCGTCGATCGCCGGCAAGGACTGCAACCCGCTGTTCTTCGCCGTCGCCTGGCCGAACGATGCGTACCACGAGGCGGCGGGCCAGTACGCGACGCAGCGCGGGCTGAAGTCGGCCTACCTCATCGCCCCCAACTACCAGGCCGGCAAGGACTCGCTCACCGGCTTCAAGCGCTATTACAAGGGCCAACTCGCCGGCGAAACGTACACCAAGCTCGGCCAGCTCGACTACGCCGCCGAGCTCGCCGAGATCCGCGCCGCCAAGCCCGAGGTGCTGTATGCCTTCCTGCCCGGCGGCATGGGCATCAACTTCATCAAGCAGTTCGTCGGCGCCGGCCTCGGCAAGGACATCACGCTCGTGCTGCCGGGCTTCGGCGCCGACCAGGACGTGATCGGTCCGGTCGGAAGCGCCATGTCGGGCATCTTCAACACCGCGCACTGGGCGCCCGACTTCACCAACCCGGCGAACCAGAAGTTCGTCGCCGAATTCCGCAAGGCCTACAACCGCACGCCGACCGTGTTCGCGGCCCAGGGCTACGACAGCGCACTGCTCATCGGCGCGGCGGTGCGCGACGTGAAGGGCAACCTCGCCGACCACGAGGCGGTGCACAAGGCGCTCAAGGCGGCGCGCTTCGACTCGGTGCGCGGCGCCTTCCGCTTCGGCAACAACCAGTACCCGATCCAGAACTACTACCTGCGCAGCATCGGCAGCGACGGCAAGGGCGGCCTCATCAACAAGTCGTTCAGCGAGCCGATCCTGAAGGACCACGGCGACGCCTACGCCAAGGACTGCAAGATGAAGTCCTGAGTCCGTCGACGCTCGCGTGTCCGGCGTTCTCGTTCTCGAGCAGACCCTCAACGGCCTGCAGTTCGGCCTGATGCTGTTCCTGCTCGCCGCGGGGCTGACGCTCGTGTTCGGCGTCATGGACATGATCAACCTCGCGCACGGCTCGCTCTACATGGTCGGCGCGTTCCTCGGTGCCTGGCTGGTGGCGCTGAGCGGGTCGTTCGTCGTCGGCCTGGTCGGCGCCGTGGCCGGCACCGCGCTCTTCGGCATGCTGCTGGAGTCGTCGCTGCTGCGCCCGCTCTACGCACGCGATCACCTGTCGCAGGTGCTCGCCACCTTCGCCCTCATCATGATCATCAACGAAGGCACGCGCATGGTCTTCGGCAACGACCTGCCGCTGTCCGCGCCCGCCGTGCTCTCGGGTCCCGTCGAGCTGATGCCCGGCCTCTACTACCCGGCCTACCGGCT
>JBBSPY010000292.1:0-4262 GCA_038258415.1 Burkholderiales bacterium | reverse complement strand
GACCGGCTCGAGCCCGGCGAGCGCTGCGCCTCGACCAGCAACCGCAACTTCGAAGGCCGGCAGGGCGCGGGTGGCCGCACGCACCTGGTGAGCCCGGCGATGGCGGCGGCAGCGGCGATCGAAGGCCATTTCGTCGACGTCAGAAAGCTCGCCTGATGGAGCCCTTCCGCATTCACGACGGCCTCGTCGCGCCGATGGACCGCGAGAACGTCGACACCGACGCGATCATTCCCAAGCAGTTCCTGAAGTCGATCCGCAAGTCCGGCTTCGGCCCGAACCTGTTCGATGCCTGGCGCTACCTCGATCCCGGCGAGCCCGGCCAGGACCCGGCGTCGCGCCGCCCGAACCCCGACTTCGTGCTGAACCAGCCGCGCTACCAGGGCGCGTCGATCCTCGTGGCGCGCAAGAACTTCGGCTGCGGCTCGTCGCGCGAGCACGCGCCGTGGGCGCTCCAGCAGTACGGCTTTCGCGCCATCGTCGCACCGAGCTACGCCGACATCTTCTTCAACAACTGCTTCAAGAACGGCCTCCTTCCCATCGTCCTCGCCGAGCGCGAGGTGGCCACGATCGTCGACGCCGTCGCCGTGTTTCCGGGCTATCGCCTGCTGATCGACCTCGGGCGGCAGGTCGTGCGCAAGCCCGACGGCACCGAGCTCGGCTTCGACGTCGACGCGTCGCGGAAGGAGTCGCTTCTCGGGGGTCTCGACGAGATCGGCCTGACGCTGCGTCACCGCGACACGATCGCTGCGTTCGAGGCCGACCGCCTGCGCGCCCAGCCGTGGCTCGCGCGCCGGATCTGAGGCGATGGCGACGATGAAGATCGCCGTTCTTCCCGGCGACGGAATCGGCCCCGAGATCGTGGCGGCGACGCTTCCGGCGTTGCGCGCGCTCGAGCTGCCGTTCGAGTTCGAGGAAGCGCCGGTCGGCGGGGCCGCGTACGAGTCGCACGGACATCCGCTTCCCGAACACACGCTGGCCCTCGCGAAGTCGGCCGACGCCGTCCTTTTCGGCGCCGTCGGCGACTGGAAGTACGACAAGCTCGAGCGGCGCCTCCGTCCGGAGCAGGCGATCCTCGGGTTGCGCCGCGAGCTCGGCCTGTTCGCCAACTTCCGGCCGGCGATCTGCTACCCGCAGCTCACGGCGGCGTCGAGCCTGAAGCCCGAGCTCGTGTCGGGTCTCGACATCCTCATCATCCGCGAGCTCACCGGCGACATCTACTTCGGACAGCCGCGCGGCCGGCGCACGGCGCCCGACGGCGCCTTCGCGGGTTCGGAGGAGGCGTTCGACACGATGCGCTACACGCGGCCGGAGATCGAGCGGATCGCCCGCGTCGCCTTTGCCGCGGCCAGGAAGCGCGGCAAGCGCCTCACCAGCGTCGACAAGGCGAACGTGCTCGAGACCTTCCAGTTCTGGCGTGACGTCGTCACCGAGGTCCACGCCGACTATCCCGACGTCGCGCTCGACCATCTCTACGTCGACAACGCGGCGATGCAGCTGGTCCGCGCGCCGAAGTCGTTCGACGTCGTCGTCACGGGCAACATGTTCGGCGACATCCTGTCAGACGAGGCGGCGATGCTCACCGGTTCGATCGGCATGCTGCCGTCGGCGTCGCTCGACGCGAGCAACAAGGGGCTCTACGAGCCGAGCCACGGCAGCGCCCCCGACATCGCGGGCAAGGATCTCGCCAATCCGCTGGCTACAATTCTCTCGGCCGCCATGATGCTCCGCTACACCTTCGACCAGAACGATGCCGCTGTGCGCATCGAGGCGGCCGTGCGCGCTGTGCTTCAGTCGGGTCTGCGCACCGCCGATATCGCCTCCGAGGGCTGCACGCGCGTCGGCACCAGGGCGATGGGCGATGCCGTCGTCGCCGCGTTGCGCGAGCCGGCGGCGGCGAAAAAGACGGACATCACCAAGAGCTGAGCGCTCGGGTTCGTCATGCCCTGTCCGGCCTGACGGCCGGGAAGAAGAAAGGGCAAAGCGGATGAACACCACACTCACGGGCCTCGTCGGCTGGCGCGGCATGGTCGGCTCGGTCCTCCTCGACCGCATGTCGGCCGAGGGCGACTTCGACCTCATCGAACCGCTCTTCTTCAGCACCAGCGATGCCGGCGGGAAGACACCGGCGCAGGCGAAGAACGAGACGGTGCTGCAGGACGCGCACGACCTCGGCGCGCTCGCACGCTGCGACGTCATCGTCACCTGTCAGGGTGGCGACTACACCAAGGCCGTCCATCCGAAGCTGCGCGCGGCGGGATGGAAGGGTCACTGGATCGATGCCGCGAAGACGCTGCGCATGCAGGACGACTCGGTCATCGTGCTCGATCCGGTCAACCTCGACGTCATGCGCAAGGCGATGCATCGCGGCGTACGCGACTGGATCGGCGGCAACTGCACCGTCAGCTGCATGCTGATGGGGGTGGGCTCGCTCCTCAAGGCCGATCTCGTCGAGTGGATGACGTGCACCACGTATCAGGCCGCGTCCGGCGGCGGCGCGCAGCACATGCGCGAGATGCTCACGCAGTACGGCACGCTCAACGCCGAGGTTCGATCGCTTCTGGACGATCCGAAGTCGGCGATCCTCGCCATCGACCGCAAGCTCGTCGAGCGGCAACGCGCCATGTCGGGCGACGAGACGGTCCACTTCGGCGTCCCACTCGGCGGCAGCCTGATCCCTTGGATCGACGTCGACCGCGGCGACGGCACCAGCCTCGAGGAGTGGAAGGGCGGCGTCGAGGCGAACAAGATCCTCGGCCGCGGCCAGGCGGGGGGTGCGCCGGCACTGCCGATCGACTCGACGTGCGTGCGCGTGGGTGCGATGCGATGCCACAGCCAGTCGCTGACGATCAAGCTGAACCGCGACGTTCCGCTGGCCGACATCGAATCGATGATCGCGGGCGACAACGACTGGGCGAAGGTGGTGCCGAACACGCGCGAGGCGACGATGCGCGAGCTGACGCCGGTCGCGGTGAGCGGGACCATGTCGATCCCCGTCGGGCGCCTCCGCAAGCTGGCGATGGGGCCGACCTACCTCGGCGCGTTCACAGTCGGCGACCAGCTGCTCTGGGGTGCGGCGGAGCCGCTGCGGCGCACGCTGCGGATCCTGCTCGAACGCTGAACAAGGCGTGAGCGAATGTTGCCGGGCATCGATCGGCGTTGCGAGGCTGCAACATCGGCGTGCAGAAGACTCGGAACCACGCTCTGCGCGAACGTCGTCCACTGCATGAGCTTGCTACCGTATATGCCTGATGCTATGGTCATTTCCGGTCTGCGCGCCGGTCTCGGCTGGATCAACGTGAGGCTTGGTCGGGATGGGCGGACTCGACGGCAAGCCTGTTTGTCGGACTCGGGAGTAGCCTTGAAAAGAAAATTGACCCTTTCCGGGCGCTTTGCGCTGACCGGCATCGCAGCGGCAACCCTCTGCCTCGCGACGCCATCGGCGATGGCCCTCGGCCTCGGCCGCCTGAACGTCAGGTCGGCGCTCGGCGAGACGATGCAAGCCGAGATCGATGTCACCAGCCTCTCGCCAGAGGAGCAGGCGAACCTTCGAATCCGCATCGCGCCGCCCGACGCGTATCGCGCCGCCGGTGTCGACTACAACTCGGTCCTGCCGAGCGCTCGCGCCAGCCTGCAGCGTCGGCCCGACGGGCGCATGTTCATCCGCGTCACGAGCGATCGTGGCGTTCAGGAACCCTTCGTCGACGTCATCCTCGAGATCTCGTGGGCGACCGGGCGGCTCGTCCGCGAATACACGCTGCTGTTCGACCCGCCGGCTGCCATCCGCGCGCAGGCACCTGCGGCCCCGACCGGAACGACGACGTCTCCTGTCATGTCGGCTGCGCCGCCTGCGCCGACGCCGCTGCCGCCTGCCGCTCAGACGGCGCGCCAGGCGCGTGCCGCCGCCCGTGAGGCCGACCGTCAGGCTGCCCGCGAGCGTCGCGAAGCAGCCCGCGCTGCGGCCGTCGCATCGCGCGAAAAGCCCGCGCCGGCCACCGGCTCGACCGCCCGCGCCGCGGGAACAGGCGCCGGCGCCGGAGTCGACGAATATCGCGTCGAGTCGGGCGACACGCTTTCGAGGATCGCCGACCGCGTGCAGCGCTCCGGTGTTTCACTCGACCAGATGCTGGTCGCCCTGTTCCGCGCCAACCCGAGCGCGTTCATGGGTGAGAACATGAACCGCCTGAAGGCCGGGGTCGTCCTGTCGGTGCCGACGGCCGAAGCGGCGCAAGCCACGCCGGCCGCCGAAGCGCGGCGCACGATCG
>JBBSPY010000291.1:0-4289 GCA_038258415.1 Burkholderiales bacterium | reverse complement strand
GATCGAACGGCGATCAGCCTGTCGGGATCGCCAGGACTTCGAGTCGGAGGCACGCGATCGAGCCGGCGGCCACCTGCTGTGAGCGGCGACCAGGAACCGCGCCTATTCGGCGGTGAGGACGCGGTTCTCGCTTTCATCGACGCGGCAAGCGATGGTTCAGTAGAGGTATTCCAGCGCGTCTGAGTGCTTCGCTTGTCTCGCCGCCCGAGGGCGGCGAGACAAGCGAAGCGTCGCCATGCCCCGGCGGGAGCGGGGAGCCTGGGCAATGCAGTGGAGTTGGCGCCGGGGCCGGGGCCGCGGAGCGGCCGGCACCTGATGGACGACTGGCCGAGTCGTGCGTTGTACACCGCACGACGATGCCGAATTAAGTCGGGTACGGCAGCGGTTCTATATCGCTTGGCTGCAATGGACCGCGCCGCGCCCTACACCGTGCCGATGAAGGCGGTGCTACCAGAGTGTGGCGCGCTGGGACGAGTCCGTCCAGCACCTTTGGCTTCGAGCCGGAGATGCGTATGGACTGTTGCGCTCGCATGTTTTTGTGCGCGCGGTGTCGCGACCAGGTCCTGGTCTGCAGCGATTGCGACCGCGGCCAGCGCTACTGCACCCGGACCTGTTCGGGCTTGGCGCGTCGTTCGGCTCGGCGCGACGCCGCCCGGCGCTACCAGATGAGCCGCGGCGGACGAGTCGTCCACGCGGCACGCTCGCGGCGCTGGCGCATTCGCCATCACCGAGTGGATCCTGCGACGAGCAACGATGGCGGCGCACACGAAGGCGGCGCAAATATCGTGACGCACCAGGGTTCCAACGGCGAGCCCATGGATGCTCCACTGGCCGCATGCAATTCCCTCAGCACCGCGCAGAGCGTCGCCGCCGATGCGCTCACCAACCCGATGAAGGCGTTTGCTCGCGGGGGACGTTGCCGGCGTTGCGGCGCAGCGCTCGGGCCATGGGTGCGACAGGGCTTCCTGCAGAGACCTGCCGGCGTGCGAGCGGCTCGCCATGACCATCGGCCCTGAGCTGAGCGCGCGGATCCTGCGGCTGTACGAGGTCGAGCACTGGCGCGTCGGCACCATCTGTCGGATGCTCGGTGTGCACCGCGACACGGTGCACCGCGTGCTTGCCGAGTCTGGCCTGCCGACGCCGTCGACGCCTCTGCGGCCGAGCCGGATCGATCCCTACCGGCCGTTCATCCTGGAGACGTTGACCAAGTTCCCGGAACTGAGCGCCGTGCGGCTGTTCGGCATGGTCGGTGCACGCGGCTACCGCGGCAGCGGCGAGCACTTCCGACACCTCATCGCCGGCATGCGCCCGCGACCCCCCGCAGAGGCCTACCTGCGCTTGCGTACCCTGCCGGGCGAGCAGGCGCAGGTCGACTGGGGCCACTTCGGGCATCTGCAGATCGGCCGAGCGCGCCGCCCCCTGATGGCCTTCGTCATGGTGCTGAGCTACTCGCGCCGCATCTTCCTGCGCTTCTTCCTCGACGCCCGCATGGACAGCTTCCTGCGTGGCCATGTCGAGGCCTTCATCGCTTACGGCGGTTGCGCCAGGGTCCTCCTCTACGACAACCTCAAGAGCGCCGTGCTCGAGCGCCAGGGCGATGCGATCCGCTTCAATCCCGCGCTGCTCGCATTCGCCGCGCACTACCTCTACGAGCCACGCCCGGTGGCCGTGGCACGCGGTAACGAGAAGGGCCGCGTCGAGCGCGCGATCCGCTACGTTCGCGACAGCTTCTTCGCCGCCCGCGCGTTCACCGATCTGGACGACCTCAACGCCCAGGCGCGCCACTGGTGCGAGGGGCTGGCCTCGGATCGGCGCTGGCCGCAAGACGACACCTCGAGCGTGCGCGAGGCCTTCCATGCCGAGCGGGCCAGTCTGCTGGCGCTGCCCCGGCACGACTTCCCGATCGGTGAACGCGTCGCCGTTGCGGTTGGCAAGACGCCCTATGCCCGCTTCGATCTGAACGACTACTCGGTGCCGCACGCCCACGTCCGGCGCATCTTGTGCATCGTCGCCGACGAGCAGCGGGTTCGCATCCTGGACGGCGCCGAGGAGCTGGTCTGCCATGCGCGCAGCTGGGATCGCGGCGCACAGATCGAGGACTCGGGCCATCTCGAGGCCCTGGTCGAGCACAAGCGCGGCGCCCGGGCGCATCGGGCCTGCGACCATCTCGCGCAGGCCGCACCGGCCAGCGCCGCCTTACTGCAGCGCGCCGGCGCTCGTGGCCACAACCTCGGCTCGATCACGGCCGCATTGATGCGGCTGCTCGATCGTTACGGTGCCCGCGCGCTCCAGCTGGCCATCGTCGAGGCACTCGAGCGCGACGTGCCGCACCCCAACGCGGTCGGCCTGGCGTTGGAGCGCGCGCGCGAGGCCGCAGGAAGGCCGCCGCCGATCGCGCTGGTGCTGCCCGAGCATGTCGCCCGCCGTGATGCCCCCGTGCGCGCGCACGGGCTGGCTTCCTATGACCGAGTGGAGAACACCGATGAGCACGAATGACACCGCCAATCTGAACGAGCCGCAGTTACACCAGCAGGCCGGCGAGCTTCGCCTGCATGGCCTTCTCGGCCGCTGGGCCGAGGTGATGGGTCACCCTGAGCAGGCCCGCTGGGTGGCCCAGCTGCTGCAATGGGAGGCCACCGAGCGGCATCGGCGTAGCCTCGAGCGGCGCTTGCACGCAGCGCACATCGGACGCTTCAAGCCCTTGGCCGACTTCGACTGGAAGTGGCCCTCGCAGTGCGACCGGTCGGCCGTCGAGGGCTTGATGAGCTTGGACTTCCTCAGTGACGCGAGCAACGTCGTGCTGGTCGGCCCCAACGGTGTGGGCAAGACGATGTGCGCTTGCAATATCGGCTACCAGGCCGTGCTGGCCGGGCACACGGCATTGTTCGTCACGGCCGGCCAGCTGCTGGGCGAGCTGGCCGCGCTTGACAGCGACTCGGCACTGCGTCGGCGCCTGCGCTTCTACGCGACACCGGACGTATTGCTGATCGACGAGGTCGGCTACCTGTCGTATTCGAACCGGCACGCCGATCTGCTCTTCGAGCTCGTCAGTCGGCGCTACCAGAACAAGAGCACGGTCGTCACCACCAACAGATCGTTCGCCGAATGGGGCGAGGTCTTCCCGAACGCGGCTTGCGTCGTCTCGTTGATCGACCGCCTGATGCACCGCGCCGAGGTCGTGCGCATCGAGGGCAAGTCCTACCGCCAGAAGGAGGCCGACGAGCGCGAGGTCGCGCGCAAGGCTCAACGGGCCAATCCTCGTCCCCGCGGGCACAAGGCCACCCCATGAAGCGCAACACGTCGAACGCGCCAGCTTCGCTCCCCCTGCCGACCCACTGGTCGCCGGACCAGGCGCTGGCCGTGCTCGAATGCCTGCATGCCGTGCGCCAGGCCATCTGGTCGCTCTACGGGCCTCAGGCTCAGCAGGCCTGGCGCGATCAACTCGTGCCCGATCGTGCCCCGCCAGACTTCGATCCCGACTTGCCGTTCTGATCGCCGCCGCGGCGTCCCTCTGCAGCTCGGCGTCAACCATCGTTGCCGGCTTGTCTTGCGAACGAATGCGCCGGCGTGACGACATCACCCAGCTGCCCTCTGCCTAAATTCTGAGCAGATCTCGCGCTCTACAGGACCATGGCCATGGTCCTGTTGGTCCGTGCTGCACAACTATTGCCTTGCAGCGCGGCCCAAGATGATCGCATTCAATCAACCGCCCACGACCCGATGGTCCCACGGGCCATCTGCGCTTGATCGCTCAGACCCACTACCCATGCTCGGAGTCCATCGAAACCGCGTCCTCATCACCGAATAACAGCGGATTTACACCGCCGCCAACACAGCCGACAACAGCATGGGTCGAGACGGTGCGCCGTCTCGTCATGACGTGCGCCAAGCGAACCGACAAACCGTTTTCGGCGCGCGAGGAGCGCGAGATTGCGGACGCGATCGACGGCGTGTTCGCATTGCCGGCGCCCCTGCGACGCTTCGGGCAACTCCTCTCGTTCCTCGAACCGCCCGACGAGGACAACTTGGCTGCGCGCCTGTCGAAGTGGTGCACGTCCGATCAGGGAACGGGGGCGCTTGCGTGGGTGTTCGACAACCCAACCGACCAGCTCGACGTGCTGGCTACGCGAATGTTCGGCTTCGACTACACCGAGTTCCTCGACAACTCGGAGGTCCGAACCCCGTTGATGATGTACCTCTGGGCTCGCTTCTCGTCGTTGATCGACGGCCGGCGCCTCTACATGTTCATCGACGAGTTCTGGAAGGCGCTCGAGGACGAGTTCTTCGAG
>JBBSPY010000290.1:0-4299 GCA_038258415.1 Burkholderiales bacterium | reverse complement strand
GTGGTGCGGAACTCCTCGAACAGCGCCTCGGCGCTGATGGCAGTGGGTTTCACCGGGTGGGGCTGGAAAAGCCTGGCCTCACGCCACCGAGCGCAGCGGCTCCCAGCCGGCGATCAGCTTGTGCACGGACGCCGCGTCGGCCTCGCCCTTGAGCTTCTCGCGCAACTCGCGGTCGGACAGCATCTCCGCGATCTCCGACAGGATCTCGAGGTGGCGTTGCGTCGCCGCCTCTGGAACGAGCAGGAAGATGAGGAGCGACACGGGCTCGTCGTCGGGCGCATCGAAGGCGATCGGCTGGACCAGACGCAGCACGGCGGCGAGCGGGTTCTTCAGCCCCTTGATCCGACCGTGCGGGATCGCCACGCCGTGGCCGAGGCCGGTCGACCCGAGTCGCTCGCGAGCGAACAGGTTGTCGGTGACGACGGCGCGGGCGATCGTGTGCTGGTTCTCGAACAACAACCCCGCGTGCTCGAACACCCGCTTCTTGCTCGTGGCGTCGACGCCGACGAGAACGTCGTCGGCGGGCAATATGGCGGCGAGGCGGTTCATAGGCGAGTGAACGGCCGGGCAGGCCGGCGGGCTGACGCAGCGGCGAAATTATGGGCGACGTCAGCCGGCGGCGGCGTCCGGGAACTTCTTCGGCGACTCGTGGTGGTGGTCCTGCACCTTGCCCTTGTGGCGCGCGACCTGACGGTCGAGCTTGTCCATCAGCTGGTCGATCGCGGCGTAGAGGTCTTCCGAAGCGCACTCGGCGAAGATGTCCTTGCCTTTGACGTGCAGCGTGATTTCCGCAGATTGCCGGCGGCCCTTCTCGGGCAGCTTCTCGACCGTCAGGATCACGCTCGCATCGACGACGTGGTCGAAGTGCCGGGTGATCCGCTCCATCTTGGTGAGCACGTACTCGCGCAGTGCCGGGGTGACATCGAGGTGATGGCCGCTGATCGTCACATTCATGGGTGTGGACCTCATCGGAGTGCGGCAGCAGACGGTAGCAGACGCTGCTTCGACCGTGCAAGTGGAAGGGTCAGTGCACGGCATGCCCCGATGCGATAATTCCGCGGTTGCCTCGTCGGACGTCGTCCTTGGACCCCAACCACCCTCGGTGACCGCGCCCGGCACGTGCCGCGAGGCGCGGCGTGCCCCCCGGAGCGCAGGATGCTCAACGTGTTCACGCTGGCCAACGGCCGGCTGTTCCAGGAAGAGATCGAGAGCGACGCCGCGCTCGCCGGCGTCAATCCCATCTGGGTCGACCTCGATCAGCCGTCCGAGGACGAGAAGCGCTGGATCACCGAGCGCTTCGGCCTGACGATCCCGAGCGATGCCGTCGACGAAGACATCGAGGAGTCGGCCCGCTTCTACGAGGAAGACAACGGCGAGCTGCACATCCGCTCCGACTTCCTCTCCGCCGACGGCGAGAAGCGGCGCAACGTCCGCGTCGCGTTCATCCTGTTCCGCAACGTGCTGTTTTCGGTCCACACCGAGGACCTGCCGGTGTTTCGGCTGCTGAGGCTGCGCGCGCGGCGGATTCCGGCGCTGATCGGCGACGCCAAGGACGTGCTGCTCAAGCTCTACGACGCCGACGCCGAGTACTCGGCCGACGCGCTGGAGGGTGTCTACGAAGGACTCGAGGCGGTCAGCGGGAGCGTGTTGCGGCAGGACGTCGACGACGAGGCCGCCGCCGGCGCACTGTCGGCGATCGCCCGGGAGGAGGACCTCAACGGGCGGATACGGCGCAACGTCATGGACACGCGTCGTGCCGTCAGCTTCATGATGCGCGCACGGATGTTGAGTGCCGAGCAATTCGACGAGGCGCGTCAGCTGCTGCGCGACTTCGATTCGCTCGACAGCCACACGGCGTTCCTCTTCGACAAGATCAACTTCCTGATGAACGCCACGGTCGGCTTCATCAACATCAACCAGAACAAGGTGATCCGGATTTTCTCGGTGGCGAGCGTGGCCCTCCTGCCGCCGACCCTGATCGCCAGCATATACGGCATGAACTTCAGGTCGATGCCCGAGCTCGACTGGCGCTTCGGCTACCCGTTCGCGATCGCGCTGATGGTCGCCTCGGTGGCGGCGCCCTTCATCTTCTTCCGCAAGAAGGGGTGGCTGGGCTAACGTTTCGCCAGGGTGAACTGGCGCACGCTGGTGTTGCCGGTCATGAACGCGGCCTCGCAGTACGCGAGGTAGAACTCCCAGACGCGCATGAAGCGCGTGTCGAATCCGATGGCGCGAACCTGCGCGTCGCTCGTCAGGAAGGCGTGCCGCCAGCGGCGCAGCGTCTCCGCGTAGTCGAGTCCGAAGTCGAGCTCGCCCACGATGTCGAAGCCGGCGTCGGCGGCGGCCTCGACGAACGCAGCGCGGCTCGGCAGCAGTCCGCCTGGAAAGATGTACCGCTGGATGAAGTCGGTCGAGCGGAGGTAGCGGTCGAAGAGGTCGTCGCGGATCGTGATCGTCTGGATGCAGGCGCGACCGCCGGTCTTGAGAGAGCGGTGCACCGCCCGGAAGTACTCGGCCCAGTACGGCCGGCCGACGGCCTCGAACATCTCGATCGAGACGACCGCGTCGAACGGAGCGTCGTCGATGTCTCGGTAGTCCTGGAGTCGCAGGTCGGCGTCGAGGCCGGCGGCGGCCATGCGCTTGCGCGCCCAGTCGAGTTGCTCGGACGACAGCGTGACGCCGGTGACGCTTGCACCGAAGTCCCGGGTCGCGGTCTCGGCCAGCGCACCCCAGCCGCAGCCGATCTCGAGCACGCGGTCGCCGCGTGCGACGTTGCATTCGCGCAGCGTCCGGCGCGTTTTCGCCCATTGCGCCTGGACGAGGTCGCCGTCGCGCTCGGCGGCCCCCTCGAACCAGGCGCTGCTGTAGTGCAGCGTCGGGTCGAGCCAGAGGCGATAGAAGTCGTTGCCGAGGTCGTAGTGCGCGTGGATGTTCTGCCTGGAGCCGCGGCGCGAGTTGCGGTGCAGCAGATGGCGCACGCGGTGGATGGCGCGACCCCACCAGGTTCCGTACACCGCCGACTCGATCGCGTCGCGATTGGCGATGAACAGCTCCATCAGCGAAACCAGATCGGGCGTCGACCAGTCGCCGGCGATCCAGGTCTCGGCGAAGCCGATGTCGCCGGACTTGAGCGCCGCCGAGCAGGCGTTCCAGTTGGCCAGCGAGATCGCGGCGCGCGGGCCGGGGTTGCCGGCGAAATGCGCCATCGTGCCATCGGGCAGGTGGACGTCGAGGGTGCCGATGCGAAGTCGGCCGAGCAGACGCAGGATGGTGCGCCCGGCCGCCGGCGCTGGCGGAGTTGTCGCGTCGTCGGTGGCGGTCGGATTGCTGAGCGTGTTCATCTCGGGTTCTGACGGGTGACGAATTCGGAAGGCGGAACGGGCTTGGCGATGAACGGCACCCGGCGGAGCCACAGACGAAGCGCCTGCCAGTGGATTCTCGCCACGATGCCGATCGTCAGCATCGGCATGGCAAGGAACGCGCCACGCAAGGCGCTGGCGGTCAGGGGCGCGAGCGTTCCGGACAGGCTCGTTCGCAAGAGCGCGCCGACGGCATCGTGGTGGTCGATCCGCACCATCACGCGGGGAGGTCTACGCGCAGCCGTCGCGGCCGGATGCAGGTCGGTGCGCATGAACCGGAAGCGGTACTCGCCGCTCACCGAGCAGAACGGCGAGACGTGAAAGACCTTGGCCGCGCGCGCTTCGCGGCCGAAGGCAAGTCCCGGCTCGCGCAGCAGGTAGCAGTGCCGCTCGCCGAACGTGTTGTTGACCTCGACGACGACCGCCGCGAGCGAGCCGTCGGCGCGGTGGCAGTACCACAGGCTCACCGGCTTGAACGCGTACCCGAGGACGCGCGGATAGCACTGCAGCCAGACCTCGCCGTCGGCGTCGTCGACGCCGGCCTCGGCGAGCAGCGACTCCATCCACGCGAGGCTGTCGTCGCGACCGTCTCCATGGTCGCGGTCGAAGAAGGCGACGATGGCGCGCCGGTTGCGTGGCAGTGCCGGGTGCGGTGCACGCCGCAGCGTGCGCATCGGCAGCAGCAGGAACCAGGATCGGTAGACGAAGGCGTTGCGCGCCGGACGCAGCCGCAGATGGCGAACCTCGCCGGTCGCGATCAGGGGTGCGGCGTCGGCGAGACCGGAACTCACGGTTCGTCAGGCCGCAACGCGCTCGGGCCGCGTCAGCGCCGCGGCCACGCCGTCGGCCGCGGCCAGGCCGGCCGTCACGCCATCCTCGTGGAAGCCATGACCTGCCCACGCACCGGCGTACCAGACGCCGCCACGGCCCTGCAGCGACG
>JBBSPY010000289.1:0-4306 GCA_038258415.1 Burkholderiales bacterium | reverse complement strand
GAAGACCGGCCGCAACGGCCGCCATCCGCTGCCGACCCGAGCCGCGTTCGCGGCGACCGTCGGCCGGCTGGGCGTCGCGCCCGGCACCCCCGTCGTCGTCTACGACCGGCAGCGCGGCGTCTATGCGGCAAGGCTGTGGTGGATGCTGCGCTGGCTCGGCCACGCCGACGTCGCCGTGCTCGACGGCGGACTGGCGGCGTGGCGAGCGGCGGGCGGCGACGTGGCGCAGGGCATGGCCGATACCGAGGCGGCGCCGACTAACGCCTCGCCCTATCCCGACCGCCCAAGCCTCGTCGCGACCATCGACACCGAGGCGCTCCTCGCGGGGCTCGGCAGCGCCTTCGTCGTCGACGCGCGCGCCCCCGCGCGGTTTCGGGGCGAGGTCGAGCCGCTCGACCGCGTCGCCGGGCACATTCCCGGCGCCGCCAACCGCCCGTTCGACGACAACCTCGATGCCGACGGGCGCTTCAGGCCCGCCGCCGAGCTGCGCGACGCGTTCGAGGCGTTGCTCGGCCGCCGCAAGGCTGCCGAGGCGATTCACAGCTGCGGCTCCGGCGTCACCGCCTGCCACAACCTGCTCGCGATGGAGCACGCCGGGCTGCCCGGCGCGCGACTCTATCCGGGCTCCTGGAGCGAGTGGTCGTCCGATCCGCAGCGGCCGGTGGCCCGCGGCTGACCCGGTTGCGGCGGCGGCCGCGACGGTGCGAAGATCGGCGGCGACACCCGAACCCGCGAACGGAGGCATCACCATGTTCAAGCGCATCCTCGTTCCGACCGACGGCTCCGAGATCACCGGCCGCGCCGTCGCCACCGCGATCGGCCTCGCCAGGGCGGTCGGCGCCGAGATCGAGACGCTGTGCGTCAAGGAGCCGTTTCCCTTCGGCGCCGTCGCCGAGATGCAGCCGACGCCGCCGCAGGAGTTCTTCGACGCGCAGGAACGCGCCGCGGTCGGCCACGTGCAGGCGGTGGTGGATGCCTGCGCCGCCGCCGGGGTCGCCTGTCATGCGCAGACGGTCGACGGCCTGCAACCGTGGGAGGCGATCGTCGACCACGCCGAGAAGGCGAACTGCGACCTGCTCGTGATGGGCTCGCACGCGCGCAGCGGCCTCGCCTCGCTCTTCATGGGCAGCGAGACGCAGGACGTGCTGAAGCACACGCGGGTACCGGTGCTCGTCGTTCGCTGACCGACGGGCCGGCCGCGCTCAATGCACGTGCAGGACCCGCGTGACGACGACGATGAAGGCGATGCCGCCGCCCAGCCAGGCCAGTTGCACCGCCGTCTCGCGGCCCGACATGCGCTGCTGCAATTGCGGGATCAGGTCGGCGACGGCGACGTAGACGAAGCTGCTCGATGCGACGACCAGCAGGTACGGGAACAGCGCCTCCCACGGCCCGACGACGAAGTAGCCCAGCACGCCGCCTGCCACGGCCGCCAGACCCGACAGCGCGTTGAAGAGCAGCGCGCGGGATCGTGAGAAGCCGGCGTTGAGCAGGACGATGTAGTCGCCGACCTCCTGCGGGATCTCGTGCGCGACGATCGCCGCCGCGGTGACGACGCCCACCTTCGGATCGGCCAGGAAGGCGGCGGCGATGATGACGCCGTCGCAGAAGTTGTGGATGCTGTCGCCGAGGATCACGCTCCAGCCGCCGCGACCGGCCTGTTGCCGGTCGAAGCCGTGGTGATGCTGGTGGTCGTCGCCTTCGTGGTGATGGCTGTGCCGGTACAGCTCGGCCTTCTCGAGCAGGAAGAAGAAGACGAGGCCGCCGAGCAGCGTCGCGAAGAGCGCCGGCGGGTCGGCCTTGCCCTCGAACGCTTCGGGCAGCAAGTTGAGCAGCGCCGTCGCCAGCAGCACGCCTGCCGACAGGCTCACCAGGTGATGCACGATGCGCGACAGCACGGCCAGCGTCAGCGCGGCGGCGATCAGCACCGACAGCACGCCACCGATGCCGGTGGCGGCGACGATCCACGCCAGAGTGGCGGCGTCGTGCGCCATCAGGCGTCGCGACGACAGACGACGAGCTCGCTGCGTCTGGCGGGCTCGACGGGACGCACCGCCGTGGCGTGCGGAACCGGCGTTCCCGAAGGATCTGTCGAGGTCATGGGCGGCTTCGGGGGGTCGTGAAGGCGGAGGGCCCGGCATTCTAGGAAGCGCAAGCGGGTGGCGCCGGACGAGCAGGATCGGTCGAGGCCGCGACAATCGCGCCATGCCCGCAACCGCGACCGTTGCCCACACCCGTGCCGACGACGACGCCGCGCCGCGCGAGGCCGGAGCGCTCGCGGCGATCGACCTCGGCTCGAACAGCTTCAGGCTCGAGATCGGCGAGGTCGACGGCGACCGCTACCGTCGCATCGACTACCTGAAAGAGACCGTGCGCCTCGGTGCCGGGCTCGACGCCGACGGCGTGCTCGGCGAAGAGGCGGTCGCGCGAGGACTCGACTGCCTGACGCGCTTCGGCCGCCGCCTCGAAGGCGTGCCGGCGAGCCGCGTGCGCGCCGTGGCGACTCAGACGCTTCGCGAGGCGACGAATCGAGACGCCTTTCTTGCCCGCGCCCAGAAGGCGCTGGGCAAGCCGATCGAGGTGATCTCGGGACGCGAGGAAGCCCGCCTCATCTTCGCCGGCGTCGCGCGGCTGCAGCCGTCTTCGATACCGCGTCTCGTCGTCGACATCGGCGGCCGTTCGACCGAGATGATCCTCGGTCAGCGCCTGCGCCCCGAGCGCGCTGAATCGTTCCAGGTCGGCAGCGTGGCCTTGTCGATGCGCTACTTCCCTGAAGGCCGCTTCACGGCCGCGGCATTTCGCGCCGCGCAGATCGCCGCAGGTGCCGAACTGGAAGAGGGACTCGTTCCGTTCGCGCCGCGTCACTGGCGCGAGGCACTGGGCTCCTCGGGAACCGTGGGCGCCGTCTCGCAGGTGCTGGCGGCGAGCGGTCACGGCGACGGTCGGATCACCGCACCCCACCTGCGTTGGATGATCGAGCGATGCATCGCCGCGGGCAGCGCCGACCGCCTCGACGTGCGCGGCCTGAAGGAGGAGCGGCGCGCCGTGCTCGGTGGCGGGCTGGCGATTCTCTACACGCTGGCGACGCAGTTCGGCATCGACGAGCTCGTGCCGGCGCGCGGCGCGCTCCGCCAGGGCGTGATCTTCGACCTCGATGCCCGGCTCGGCGACGGCCACGGTGGTGGCGACATTCGCGACGCCACGGTGGCGGCCCTGCAGCGGCGCTTCCGCGTCGACCGCGAGCAGGCCGCGCGGGTCGCCGCCGCCGCCGACGCGACGCTCGACGGCCTGTCTCCCGAGGCGGGCGGCGAGGCACGCCGCGAGCTTCGGTGGGCGGCACTCCTGCACGAGGCTGGCACCATGGTGTCGCATCACGACCATCACCGGCACAGTGCCTATCTGCTCTCGCACGTCGACGCCGCCGGTTTCTCCCAGAGTCAGCTTCGGCGCGTGGCCGAACTGGTGCTCGGTCAGCGCGGCGGCCTGCGCAAGCTCGAGACGCGGCTCGCGGATCCAGTCTTCGCGATGCACCTGCTGGCGTTGCGCCTCGCCATCGTCGCCTGCCACGCCCGGGATGGCAAGGCCGACGGCACCTGGAGCGTCCAGGGCGACGCCACTGCGCCGGTGATCACGCTCGACCGCGCGGCCGTCGATGCAAATCCGCGCATGCTGCACCTGCTGCGCGAGGAGATCGAGTCGTGGGGCCGGGTCGGCGCGTTGTCGCCGACGCTGTCCGTTGCCTGACGGCCGACGATCAGGACCCGAGCGTCGGCGCCTTCGTCAGAGGCCGTCGGGCGCCTGCACCGCGTGGACGACGACACCCGAGATGCCATCACGCGAACGGCCGCGCAGCCACCACACGCCGGCCTTCTTCACCGACCACGCGTCCTCGCTGCCGCTGAGGGCGAGCGAAACGGCGAGGCCGAGGGTCGGCTGGTGGCCGACGACGAGCACCGCTCCGTCTCCACCCGGCCATCCGGCCGCCTGCAGGACAGCCGCGCCGCTGGCGCCGGTCACGATCGCGTCGACGGTGGCGACGTCGCGGCCGAGCGCCGCAGCCGTCTGCTGGCAGCGCAAGGCCGGGCTCGCGATGACTCGCGTCGCGGCGTCGAGACGCGCGTTGAGCCACGCCGCCATCTGCGCCGCCTGCGCCTCGCCCTTGACGGTGAGCGCGCGGGAAAGGTCACCGCCCGGGTTGCGATCCTCGGCATCGGCGTGGCGCCAGACGATCAGGTCCATCAGACCCGGCCGCCGTAGCGGCGCATCAGCGCCTGCTGCGCCGAGGGAAGCGCGCCCTTGACCGGCG
>JBBSPY010000288.1:0-4308 GCA_038258415.1 Burkholderiales bacterium | reverse complement strand
GCGCTCCGCTTCTGCGAGCTCGACCCCGGCGACGCCGATCTGGGAAAATCCGAGCTCGCGTCCCCAGTCCTGGAGCCGATCGACCAGGGCGGCACCGTCGACGATGCGGGGCGCGTTCATGGGAGCCGATGATTTCAGAAATGCAGCTCGACACGCGCCTGCAGGCGTGGCCCGACGAAAGCGCCTGTGCCACCGCCGCATCGGCGCTGGCTTCCGGCCTGTCGACGGGCATCGCATCGGCGCCGAACGCGTCGGCCTACATCGAGTTGCACGGCCCGCTCGGCGCGGGCAAGACGACCTTCGCGCGCCACCTGCTGCACGCGCTCGGCGTCGCCGGCACGATCAAGAGCCCGACCTACGCGTTGCTCGAGCCCTATCGCGCCGATGCCGCGCACGGCGAAGTGCAGATCGCCCACTGCGACTTCTACCGCTTCGACGACCCGCAGGAGTGGGAAGACGCGGGCTTTCGCGACGTCTTCGCGGCACCGGGCCTGAAGCTCGTCGAGTGGCCCGAGAAGGCGGCTTCGCTGCTGCCGCCGTTCGACCTGCGCGTGTGGATCGACCCGAACGACCGCGACGACAGCCGTCGCGTTCGCTACGAAGCCGCGACCGCGACGGGCCGCGCGCTCCTGCCGCCGTGACGACGACCGCGACACGACGCCACGCGCTTCGCAGCATGGGTGCGCTCGCGCTCTCCTTCGCGGCGCACGACCGCGCGCATGCGGCAGCCGCCACCATCGTCGGCGTTCGCGTCTGGCCCGCCGACGCCTACACCCGCGTCACCATCGAATCGGACGACCCGCTGACGCAGAAGCACTTCCTCGTCGACAACCCGAACCGCCTCGTCATCGACGTCGAAGGCATCGAACTCGGGCCACAGCTGCGCGAACTCGTCGGCAAGGTCACGTCCGACGACCCCTACATCGCCGGCATCCGCGTCGGCCAGAACCAGCCGCGCGTCGTTCGCCTCGTGATCGACCTGAAGCAGCGGACGGCGCCCGAGCTGTTCACGCTGGCCCCCGTCGCGGCCTATCGGCACCGCCTCGTCTTCGACCTGCACCCGACGACCGAGCCCGACCCGTTGCTGGCGCTGATCCGCGACAAGGAGTCGGCGGAGCAGAAGGCGGCCAAGGCGGTCGACGATGCGCTGGGGGAGTTCATCGGCAGGATCGGCCCGGGCGGCGCTCGCGACACGCCCGGCGCGCCGAACGTTTCGCCTCCGATCGTCGCGTCGCTGCCGCCCGCCACCCCGGCATCGGCTCCGGCGAACGACCTGGCCGCGACTGGCACGCTGCAGGGTCGCATCGACCGGCTCGTGGTCGTCGCCATCGACCCCGGTCACGGCGGCGAGGACCCGGGCGCCATCGGCCCGAGCGGCCTGCGCGAGAAGGACGTGGTGCTCGCCGTCGCCCTGCTGCTGCGCGACCGCATCAACGCGACCCCGGGAATGCGGGCGATGCTGACACGCGACGAGGACTACTTCGTCCCGCTCCACGACCGCGTGAAGAAGGCGCGCCGCGTCTCGGCCGATCTCTTCGTCTCGATCCATGCCGACGCCTTCATCACCCCGCAAGCGCGCGGCGCCTCGGTGTTCGCACTCAGCGAGAGCGGTGCGTCGAGCACGGCGGCGCGCTGGATGGCGAGGAAGGAGAACGCGGCCGACCTGGTCGGCGGCGTCAACGTGGCCGCCACCAAGGACGCGACGGTGATGCGTACGATGGTGGAGATGAGCACCGCCGCGCAGATCAAGGACAGCCTGAAGCTCGGTGGCGAGGTGCTCGGCCAGATCGGCCGCGTCGGCAAACTGCACAAGGGCTCGGTCGAGCAGGCCGGCTTTGCGGTGCTCAAGGCGCCCGACATCCCGTCGATCCTCGTCGAGTCGGCGTTCATTTCGAACCCGGAGGAAGAGGCCAAGCTGCGCGACCCCGAGTACCGAGAGAGGCTCGTCGATGCGCTGGCGACCGGAATCCGCCGCTACTTCGCCCGCAACCCGCCGCTGGCCCGGTCACGGCCCCTGTGACCATGATCGACCCGCAAGCCCAGGCCCTGATCGACCTGATCGCCGCGCGCGCCATGCCCGCGATCCAGACGTTGTCGCCGGCAGAGGCGCGCACCTTCTATCGCGACCGACGCTTCCTCACACAACCGGCGCCGCCGGCGATCGCCGAGGTCAGGCCGCTGGAGGCGAGCGGCCCGCACGGCGCCATCCCCCTGCGGCTCTACCGGCCCGAATCGAACGCGGCTGCGCTGCCGCTGCTCGTGTACTTCCACGGAGGGGGCTGGACCATCGGCGACCTCGACACCCACGACGTGCTGTGCCGCGAGTTCGCGATCGGCGCCGGCTGCGCGGTGCTGTCGGTCGACTACCGCATGGGGCCCGAGCACCGCTTCCCCGCCGCCGTCGACGACTGCATGGCGGCGACCCGCTGGGCGCGCGAGCACGCCGCGCTGCTTCGCATCGATCCGGCGAGGGTCGCCGTCGGCGGCGACAGCGCCGGCGGCAACCTCGCGGCGGTGGTCGCGATCGCCGCTCGCGACGGCGGCGCTGAGCGCGATGCCGTGCCGCTCGTCTTCCAGCTCCTGATCTACCCGGCGACCGACATGCGACGCGGCCATGCCTCGCACACCGCCAACGGCATCGGCTACCTGCTCGAGCGCGACACCATCGCCTACTACCACGACCACTACATCGGCGACCCGACGCACGACCTCGACTGGCGCGCCTCGCCGCTGCTCGCCGACGACCTGTCCGGCCTGCCACCGGCGCTCGTGCTGACCGCCGGCTACGACCCCCTGCGCGACGAAGGCGCCGACTACGCCGACCGGTTGTCGGCCGCGGGCACGCGCTGCACCTATGCGTGCTTCGAGCGGCAGATCCACGGCTTCATCACGATGGGCCGGGTGATCGCCGAGGCGAACAGCGCCGTCTCGTTCTGCGCAGCGGAATTGAGCCGCGCCTTTTCTGCCCGCGTGGCCTGAGCGCGGCGGCAGCGGAAACGAAAGAGGGCCCCGCAGGGCCCCCTCGACCGCTCGACGCGGCAGGCTTACTGTTGCGCCGACGCGGCGTGCGCAGCGGCCTTCGCCTTGCGGCCGGTCTTGCGCGCGGTCTTGGCGACAGCGTGACCCGTGTCGCGGCCGGCTTCGGCAACGGCGTGACCGGTGTCGCGGCTGGCTTCGGCGACGGCGTGGCCCGTCTTGCGGCCGGCCTTCGCGACGGCGTGGCCTGACTCGGTGGCGGCCGACGAGGCGGCCATGCCGACCGACTCGGTCTTGGTGGTCGTCGTGGAGGTGGTTTGCGCGGTGGCGCTGCCGCAGACGAGGGCGAACGCGGCAAGGGCGATGGCGTGGCGGATCATGATGAAGCTCCTGTTCGGGGTTCTTGAGGGTGCTGCCGGCGTGGCCTGCAACGACAAAGGCGATGGTGCCGGAGCAGCAACGGTCTGCCGGCCGGTTCCGTTGACCGGAACGTGCCGGCGAGGCGGCATCAGCGCGCAGCGGCTTCGATCACCTTCGCCCGCTTGCGCCGGGCCCGCCACGCCCCCCACAGCACGAGCAGCCCGGGCCCGAAGATGGCGGCCCAGATGATCTTGTCGAGGTTCTCCTTGACCCACGGGATGTTGCCGAACACATAGCCTGCTCCGAGCAGGCCCGCCACCCAGAGGAAGCCGCCGCCGACGTTGTAGAGCGTGAAGGTGCGCCGGGTCATCTGCGCCACGCCGGCCACGAAGGGCGCGAAGGTGCGTATGAACGGCAGGAAGCGCGCGAACACGATCGTGATGCCGCCGTAGCGCTCGTAGAACGCGTGGGCCTCGTCGAACGCCTTGCGATTGAACCATCGCGACTGCTCCCACTGGAACACCCGCGGCCCGATGCGGCGGCCGATCGCGTAGTTGCAGCCGTCGCCCAGCGCCGCGGCGAGCCAGAGCAGGAACACCAGGACCGGCAGGCTCATCAGGCCCGTGGCGCACATCGCACCGGCGACGAAGAGCAACGAGTCGCCGGGCAGGAACGGCATCACGACCAGCCCGGTCTCGACGAAGATGATCGCGAACAGCAGCACGTAGACCCATGCGCCGTGGTTTCGGACAAAAGCCGCGAGGTGCACGTCGACGTGGAGCACGAAGTCGACGAGTGTCGCGAGCAGTTCCATTGAAATGGATTATCCGGACTGCGCAGCCACCGCGACCGGCGCATCCGCTGGCAGCGCGTCGACGGCGGCCAGCCAGGCAGCGAGCGCCTGCGGATGCGGGAGCGCCGGCTCCGCTGCCTGCCAGCGGCGGCGCAGCTGGTTGGCAGCAGCGCGCAGCT
>JBBSPY010000287.1:0-4322 GCA_038258415.1 Burkholderiales bacterium | reverse complement strand
CTGTCGCCGACGGCGTCGTTGCTCACCCTCACCTACCTCGGCGCGCTGCGCAGCGTTCCGAACTACAACACGATGGGCCTGGCGAAGGCGTCGCTGGAGGCCTCGGTGCGCTACCTCGCCACCGCGCTCGGGCCAAGGGGCGTGCGCGTCAACGGCATCTCCGCCGGACCGATCAAGACGCTTGCCGCGGCCGGGATCAAGGGCTTCGGCAAGATCCTCGACGTGGTCGAGAAGACCGCGCCGCTGCGCCGCAACGTGACGATCGACGATGTCGGCAACGTCGCCGCGTTCCTGCTCTCCGACCTCGCCGCCGGCGTCACCTCCGAGATCACCTACGTCGACGCCGGCTTCTCCCACGCGATGGGCGGCATCGACGCCTGACTCGCTCGGTCAGCGCACGCAGTCCACGTAGTAGCGGCCTTCGTCGGTCACGGCGACCCCCTCGAGCGCGACGGTCGAGATCAGGCCGTGCACGTCGGTGTCGAAGCCGGGGAAGGTGTCGTTGAAGGCGCGGGTGAAGCGCAGGTAGTCGACGATCTTCTTGTTGAACTTCTCGCCCGGTATCAGAAGCGGAATGCCCGGTGGGTAAGGCGTGAGCAGCGTCGTCGAGACGCGGCCTTCGAGCTTGTCGATGCCGACGCGCTCGGTCTGGCGATGGGCGATGCAGGCGAAGGCATCGCTCGGTTTCATCGCCGGGATGATGTCGGAGGTGTACATGTCGGTGACGAGCCGCGCGATGTTCTCCTTGGCGTAGAACGCGTGGATCGACTGCGACAGGTCGCGCAGCCCGATGCGCTCGTATTTCGGGTGCGCCGCAGCGAACTCGGGCATCACCTTCCAGCATGGCTGGTTGCGGTCGAAGTCGTCCTTGAACTGCTGCAGCGCCGTCAGCAGCGTGTTCCAGCGGCCCTTGGTGATGCCGATCGTGAACATGATGAAGAACGAGTAGAGCCCGGTCTTCTCGACGACGACGCCGTGGTCGACGAGGTACTTGGTGACGATCGCCGCCGGGATGCCGGTCTTGGCAAACTTTCCGGACATGTCGAGTCCCGGCGTGATGATCGTGCACTTGATCGGGTCGAGCAGGTTGAAGCCCTCGGCCACGTCGCCGAAGCCGTGCCACTTTGCGTCGGCCTTGAGCATCCACTGCGCGCTCGTGCCGATGCCGTCGGCCGCGAGCTTCTCCGGGCCCCAGACCTTGAACCACCAGTCCTTGCCGTACTCGGCATCGACCTTGCGCATCGCGCGCCGGAAGTCGAGCGATTCCTGGATGCTCTCTTCCACCAGCGCCTTGCCGCCGGGCGCCTCCATCATGGCCGCCGAGACGTCGCAGCTGGCGATGATCGCGTACTGCGGGCTCGTCGAGCTGTGCATCAGGTAGGCCTCGTTGAAGAGGTGCGGGTCGAGCTTGCGCTTCGCCGAGTCCTGCACGAGCACCTGCGACGCCTGGCTGATGCCGGCGAGCAGCTTGTGCGTCGACTGCGTCGCGAAGACGAGCTGGTTCTTCGGCCGCGGCCGCTTCTTGCCCATCGCGTGGAAGACGCCGTAGAACGGGTGAAACGCGGCGTGCGGCAGCCAGGCCTCGTCGAAGTGCAGCGTCTCGATCCAGCCGTCGAGGCCGTGCTTGATCGTCTGGGTGTTGTAGAGCACCCCGTCGTAGGTGCTCTGGGTCAGCGTGAGGATGCGTGGCTTGACCTTTCGCGCGTCCACGCCCTCGAGCAGGGGGTGCGCGGAGATCTTGGCGCGAATCGCCTCCTGCGTGAACTCGGACTGCGGGATCGGACCGATGATCCCGTAGTGATTGCGCGTCGGCTTCAGGAACACCGGGATCGCGCCGGTCATGACGATCGCGTGCAGGATCGACTTGTGGCAGTTCCGGTCGACCACGACCACGTCGCCCGGCGCGACGGTGTGGTGCCACACCATCTTGTTGCTGGTGCTGGTGCCGTTGGTGACGAAGAAGCAGTGGTCGGCGTTGAAGATGCGAGCCGCGTTGCGCTCGCTGGCCGCGACCGGGCCGGTGTGGTCGAGCAGCTGGCCGAGCTCGTCGACCGAGTTGCAGACGTCGGCCCGCAGCATGTTCTCGCCGAAGAACTGGTGGAACATGCGGCCCACCGGGCTCTTCAGGAACGCGACGCCGCCCGAGTGGCCCGGGCAATGCCATGAGTACGAGCCGTCCTGCGCGTAGTTGACGAGCGCGCGGAAGAACGGCGGTGCGACCCCGTCGAGGTAGCCGCGGGCCTCGCGGATGATGTGACGTGCCACGAACTCCGGCGTGTCCTCGAACATGTGGATGAAGCCGTGCAGCTCGCGCAGGATGTCGTTGGGCAGGTGCTGCGAGGTGCGCGTCTCGCCGTACAGGTAGATCGGCACGTCGGCGTTCTTGAAGCGCACCTCGGTGATGAACTTGCGCAGGTTGAGCACCGCCGGCGCGAGGTTGGTGTCGTCGCCGAGGAACTCCTCGTCGTCGATCGACAGGATGAAGGCCGACGCCCTGCTCTGCTGCTGCGCGAACTGCGACAGGTCGCCGTAGCTGGTCGCGCCCAGCACCTCGAAGCCCTCCTTCTCGATCGCCGCGGCGAGCGCGCGGATGCCCAGACCGGAGGTGTTCTCGGAACGGAAGTCCTCGTCGATGATGACGATGGGAAACTGGAATGGCAGCATCGGGTGTCTCGCGCGGCATCACCCGAGGGTGGTCACGGGCAGGCGGAAAGTGGCGCAGTGTAGGGCTCTACACTGCGGCACACCCGGCGATGAACAGGAGCTTGCGATGGCCTTGTCGATGGCGACGTGGTGGTGGGTGCTGGCAGGCCTGATCGTGGCGGCCGAGCTCGCCACCGGAACCTTCTACCTGCTGATGATTGCGCTCGGCATGGTGGCGGGCGCACTGGCTGCTCACGCCGGATTCGCGCTCACCGCGCAGATCGTCGTGGCCGCCGTCCTGGGCGGCGGGTCGACCGCGGTCTGGCACTGGAGCCGGCTCCGCGACCGCGCATCCGAGCTCCCGGTGCACGCCAACCGCGACGTCAACATCGACATCGGCGAACCGGTCCACGTCGACACCTGGGCCGGCGACCGCACGGCGCGCGTGAGCTACCGCGGCTCGACGTGGAGCGCGCGCCTCCTGCCCGGTGCCTTGCCTGCGACGGGCCTGCATCGGGTCGCGGCCGTCGAGGGCAACTGGCTGGTGCTGGCTCCCGTCACCGCCGCCTGATCACCGGCGCCCCTCATTCATTCACCGCAACCGCGAGCCCGCCATGGAAATTGCCCTTGTCATCGCCATCATCGCTGCCGTCTTCGTCTTCCAGACGTTCAAGATCGTGCCGCAGCAAAACGCGTGGGTGGTGGAGAAGCTCGGCAAGTACGACCGCACCCTGGCGCCAGGGCTGCGATTCGTGGTGCCGTTCATCGAGCGGGTCGCCTACAAGCATTCGCTGAAGGAGGTTCCGCTCGACGTGCCGAGCCAGGTCTGCATCACCCGCGACAACACGCAGCTGCAGGTCGACGGCATCATCTACTACCAGGTCACCGATCCGATGCGAGCGAGCTACGGCTCTTCCAACTACGTGCTCGCGATCACCCAGCTAGCGCAGACAACGCTGCGCTCGGTGATCGGCAAGATGGAGCTCGACCGCACCTTCGAAGAGCGCGACATGATCAACGCGGGGGTGGTCGCCGCCCTCGACGAGGCGGCAACGAGCTGGGGCGTCAAGGTGCTGCGCTACGAGATCAAGGACCTGACGCCGCCGAACGAGATCCTGCGAGCGATGCAGGCACAGATCACCGCCGAACGGGAGAAGCGCGCCCTGATCGCGGCTTCCGAAGGCCGCAAGCAGGAGCAGATCAACATCGCCACCGGAGAACGCGAGGCCTACATCGCTCGCTCCGAAGGCCAGCGGCAGGCCGAGATCAACCAGGCGCAGGGCGAGGCGGCGGCGATCGTCGCAGTGGCCGACGCGACCGCCCAGGCGATCAGCAAGGTGGCCGAGGCGATCCGCTCGCCGGGCGGCGAGCAGGCGGTGCAGCTCAAGGTCGCGCAGCAGGCGGTCGAAGCATTCGCCCAGCTCGCGAAGACCAACAACACGATGATCGTCCCCGCGAGCCTCGGCGAGGTCGCCGGGCTGATCGGCAGCGCGATGGCCCTCAGCAAGAGCCCGGCGGTCAAGCCCGGCTGAACGATGGTCGGGAACCGCCGCGGTTTTTCGTTCCACGGGGCTCGAGTGGCGCTGGTTGCGGTCGCCGTCGCGGCTGCGGTATCGGCCGGCTGCGGCTCGATGCGCCCGGACCCCTATGCCGTGCGAGTCAGCGACATGGGCTACATG
>JBBSPY010000286.1:0-4334 GCA_038258415.1 Burkholderiales bacterium | reverse complement strand
TCGAGCAGCGGCACCGCGATCTGCGTGTTCACGAAAGCCGCGAACTCCCATGTGCCGGCGTCGGCCGTGGTCGGCGTCCAGCGGTAGGTGGCGCGGTTCGAGGCGATCTGGTTCATCGCACGCCAGGACACGAACTTCTGCGCGCCCTTCAGGCGCCGGTAGAGCTGCAGCCCGGTCACGTTGTATCCGAGCTGCCAGTACGCGAGCGAGGTCGTCGGCGCGAGGTCGACCGTGAAGTCGACCGGCGAGTCGGGGCGCACCTTGACCGTGCTGACGGTGAGCGTGCCTTTCGGCGACTCGGAGATGTCCTGGTGGAACTCTGCCTTCAGGTTCAACGCCGTCGTGTCGCTGTCGATCACCGCCTCGATCGCCTTGGCCAGCGTCGCGCCGGGCTCGATCACGCCTTCGAGCTTGAGGTCGTAGGTGCTCGCGTAGTCGTCGCGCACGGCCTGGTCTTCCTCGAACGCCAGGTCGAACGACTGCTTCGGGCCGAGCCGCGCCTCGATCAGCTCGGCGTTGCCGACACCGAGCAGGAGCGATGCGTCGAGGCCGGCCACCAGGTAGAAGTGAGCCGACACCTTCGCCTGCATGCCGTTGTTGTCGGTCGGAATCTTCGAAGTCGTCTTGAACTTGTCGGTGACGGCGAAGGATTTCAGGCCCATGCACGCGGCCGAAACGCCGCCACACTCCCAGCCGAGCACCGGCGCCACGCCGACGCGGCCCTCGACGCTCAGCTCGGCCTGCACCAACTTGACCTCGCCGTCGATCTCGGCGCCGAGGCCGAAGCGGACGGCCGGCATCGCGATCGCGCTGAACCAGCCGAGCACGGCGAAACGAAGCTGGGTCTGCGCGTCGCAGCGGCCCTTGGCCTTGAAGCCGGCCTTGAGCTCGAGGCCGGCCTTGCCGACGAGCTCGGCCGAGCCTTCGAGGGCGTGCTTGCTGTAGCCCGGGCGGTCGTCGAGGACGAGCGTCAGGTTGTTCTCGAACGACAGCGAGATCGGTTCGCCGACGAGCTGCGGTTTGATCTCGGCGTCGCACTTCCAGACCTTGAACGGATCAAACACCGAGTCCTGCAACCTCGGCGACAACCCGTTCTTGCGGCTGCGCTCCTGTGCCCACTTCCGGCCGAGCGACACCGGCGTCGAACGATCCGGCACCGGATCCAGGGCGAACTTCGACAGGTCCATGCGGATCCGGATGTCGTAGTCGGCGAAGAGCTGGTGCAGCGGCGCGACGGCCACGGTGACGACGAGGCCGGCCGCATCGGCGCGGCTCGCCACCACCTTGCCGGCGACGGGAGCCGTCTCGGCGGCGAGGATCACGGTTCCTGGCGCTGGCGGCGCCACGTCCTTCAGCGTCACCTCGTACTCGCTGCCGACGCCCGGCGATCCGCCGCCCGGGGTGCGCAGGATCGGCCCGACCGACACCACCTGCGCGTCGGTGACGAGCAGCGCGCCCGGCGTCGGCGCGGCGACGATCGCCAGCGTCGGCGCCGACCTCACGCCGCCGCCGGCGTCGGCGGTGATCAGCGCCGAGCCGATCGCGAGCGCCTGCACCTGACCGTTGGCGTCGACCGCCACCTTGTCGGGCGCGCTCGAGGTCCAGCGCACGCCGCCGGGGACGGCCACGCCTTGCGCGTCGACGACCTGCGCCTGCAGGCGCGCCGTCTGGCCGCTGCCGGTGAGGAACACCGATGCCTTGTCGATGCTCACCGTGCCCTTGGCAACGGCGACGGCGGTGGTTGCGACCGGCGCGCTGCGGACGCCGCCGCTCGACGCGGTGATCGTGACGCTGCCGGCCGAAACCCCGGTGACGACGCCGCCGGCGACCGTGGCGACGGCCGCGTTCGACGACGCCCACGTGAACGCGACGCCGGGCATCACCGCGCCGTACTGGTCGCGCGCCTGGGCGGTGACGGTCTGCGTCAGGCCGACGCCGACCTTCACGTCGGCCGGCGTGACGGTGATCGAGGTCAGCACGGCGGGTGGTGGCACCTCGGTGTCGGGGTCGACCGCCGCGTCGTCGCTTCCGCCGCAGGCGACGAGCAGCGTCGAGACGACGAGCACGCCGGCGGCCTGGCGGAGCCGGCGCCACATCGTGGCCGTGGCGGATGCCGTGGCGTGTGAATCGAGACCGGAGTTGCGTGTCATGCCTGAGCCCTCGCGCCGAATTCCGGCGTGAAGTCAGGCTAGGGCCGAGGCGTTTACGAAAGACTTACCGATGGCAGCGCGGTGTGGCGCATCGGCCCGCCTGTTCGGGGGAGGCGGATGCTCAGCTTTGCGAGCGAGCGCGTTCGAGCAAAGCCAGCGTCGACGCGGCCGGCTTCGCGCCGAGTCCGCGCTCGATCGCCGAGCGGCACTGCTCGAAGACGCGCAGCGCGTCCGATTGCTCGCCGGCATCGAGCAGCAGCTGCATCAGCTCGCGGGCCAGGTCCTCGGCGGTCGGGTCGAGCTCGAGGGCGCGTTCGAGCAGGGCCCGCCCTTGCAACGACTGGCCGCCGGCGCCGTGGTGGCGAACGAGCAGCGACACGCTGCGCTTGAACTTGCTTGCCAGCCGGGCTCGGTAGACGAGCTGCCACGGTTCGTCGTCGGTGTCGTGCAGGTAGTGGCCGCCGTAGAGCGCGACCGCACGCTTCAGGTCGGCGACAGCACCCGGCCGAAGCGGTGCCGACGGCCCCGCCGACGCGCCGTCGACAAGATGCTCGAACGCCAGGCAGTCGACCCACACCTGCCGCGCATCGAGACTGAGCCGCCCGACCTCGAGGCCGATCGCGTCGTCGCGGCCGAGGAGCTTGCGCAGCCGGTGCAGCGCCACGTTGAAGGCCGACTTCGCCTTGTCGCCCTCCAGCTCGCGCCAGAGCGCGAACATCACCGTCGCCGCCGATACCTCGCTGCCGCCGGAGGCGATCGTGAACTGCAGCAGCTCGAGCGGCTTCTTCGCCACCTTGCCGGTGAAGGCGAGGGCCACGCCGTCGATCTCGATGCGCAGGCGCCCGAGCGTGTGGATGCGGATCGGCCACGGCCACGCCGACAACTCCGGGCGCACGGCGTCGAGCCCGCGCGCCGCGATCACCTCGCGGATGAACACCGTCTCGATGCCGTGCTCGAGCCCGAGGGCGCAGATCTGCGCCGCCACGCGCGGCGAGGCGCGGAAGAAGTGCAGCCAGCTCAGCCGCCGGGCCAGCGCGAGGCCCTGCTCCAGTTCGGCGCGCGCAGCGTCGTCAGCGCGGCCCCCGGGCGCGTAGCCGTCGAGCGCACGGGCGAAGTGCGCCAGGCACCAGCAGAAGTCGGCCTGCTCGCCGGCCGCCGCGGCGCCGGCGCGCTCGAAGAACGGCACGGCCTGCGCGTAGTCGCCGACGGCGGCGTGCACCTGCCCGGGCTGCATGACGGTGACGCCAGTCCAGCGCGCCGGCAGCCGACTCTCGCCGACCAGGCGCAGCGCCAGCTGGGCGTGCACCAGCGCATCGCGGTGCCGCCCGGTGGCCAGTTCCTGGCGGGAGCGCAGCAGGTGCCACCAGCTGGCGGGGCGCGGAGAGAGCGGCGACAGCAGCGGCTCGGCCTGCGTCAGCGCCGCGCCGCCGGCATCGAGCCTGCCTTCCCCGATCGCGTTCTGCGCCTGGGCGAGCAGGCGCTTGAGCTCGATCGCCGCAAGCGGCGTCGGCTGCGCGAGGTCGAGGCCCCGGCGGAGCGCCTCGGCCCGGCCGGCGCCGCCGCTTTCGTACAGGCCCTGGACCAGCGCGTGCCGCCACTCCTCCGCCAGTCGCAAGCTCAAGGTCGGCGCCGTCAGCACCGGCCGCATCGCCAGCTCGACCCACAGCACGCCTTCAAGGCTGAAGCGGGCGACGTGATAGGCCAGCGTCGTCAGCCCGGCGCAGCAGCGGACGGCGGGGCGCAGCGTCTCGTCGGCGAGGGCGCGCACGATCGCGTCGGCCTGCGCCGGCAGCAGCGGATCGTCGAGGGCGCGAAACCACCCGGCGACGAGCAGGCCGGTCTGCGCGACGAGTCGATGCTCGGGGTCGTCGACGGCGTCGAGTTGGTCTCGCGTGCCGGTTGCCGCGTCGACGGCGTCTTCGAATCCGGTGTAGTCGTCGTCGGCGATGCCGATCAGCTGCGCCAGCGCCGCGCTGGCGACGAGCCGGCCCGCGGCGTCGCCCTCCGCGGTGAAGCCGGCGAGGGCCGCGTGCAGGTCGTCGCGACCCTGCGCGGGGTCGGCGAGTGCCGCGACGAGGCCGCGCCGCAGGAGCAGCTCGGCGTCCGGCGCGCTCAGGGCTTCTTCGCGCCTGCCGCCGGTGCGCCGCACACGAACACCACCACGTTGTCGCGGATCGACCGCGG
>JBBSPY010000285.1:0-4338 GCA_038258415.1 Burkholderiales bacterium | reverse complement strand
TGCTGTCGCTGTTCGGCTTCGCCGGCGGCAGCCGCGACTGACCGAGGCGAGACGCGTTTGAACGGGGCCTTCGGGCCCCGTTTTTCATTTCGGCAGCGGTGCGCGATCGAACACCGCGATGCTCTCGACGTGCGCCGTGTGCGGGAACATGTTGACGACGCCGGCCGCGCTGCACAGGTAGCCACCGCGATGGACGAGGAGCCCGGCATCGCGGGCCAGCGTGGCGGGGTTGCAGCTCACGTAGACGATGCGCGACGGGCCGAACGAGGCGTCGGCCTCGCGACGGTCGACGAGCGCCTTGGCGATCGCGAACGCGCCTTCGCGAGGCGGATCGAGCAGCCAGCGATTCGCGTCGGCCGTCTCGTCGAGATCGGCCGGCAGCAACTCGAACAGGTTGCGTGCGACGAACCGCACATGTTCCGACAGGCCATTGAGCGCCGCAGCCGCGGCGGCGCGCTCCAACAGCGCAGCGCTGCCTTCGTAGCCGACGACCGACGCGGCGTGGCGCGCCAGCGGCAGGGTGAAGTTGCCGAGGCCGCAGAACCAGTCCACCACGCGTTCGTCGGGGCGCGGGTCGAGAAGCGCGAGGGCGCGGGCCACGAGCGCGCGGTTGATGTCGTGGTTGACCTGGGTGAAGTCGGTCGGCCTGAACGGCATGCGGACCGCTGACTCGGGCAACGTATATGCGAGCGCCGATGCGCTGCCGTCGAGCCGACGCGCGGTTTCTGGCCCTTTCGGCTGGAGCCACCACTCGATCGCATGCCGTTCGCCGAACCCGCGCAGCAACGCCGCATCGGCGTCGCCCACGGGCTCGAGGTGACGCAGCACGAGCGCCGTCGCCTCGTCGCCGACCGCGACCTCGATCTGCGGCACGCGGTCGCGGATCGCCAGCGACGCGACGAGTTCGCGCAGCGGCACCAGCAGGTCGCTCAACTTGCGCGGCAGCACCTGGCAGCTCGTCATGTCGGCGACGTAGCTCGACCGCCGTTCGTGGAACCCGACGAGCACCGTGCCCTTCTTCACCACGTGCCGCACCGACAGGCGCGCGCGCCGGCGGTAGTTCCACGCCGGCCCTTCGAGCGGCCGGAGCACGCGTTCCGGCTTGACCTTGCCGATGTGCCACAGCGCGTCTTCGAGCGCGCGCTGCTTGACGGCGACCTGCGCCGACGGGTGCAGGTGCTGCATCGCACAGCCGCCGCAGACACCGAAGTGCGGGCAGCGCGGCACCACGCGCTGCGCGCTCTCCCGTCCGATCTCGACCAGCGTCGCGTTCTCGTAGCTCGGCTTGCGACGCCGCACCGCGACGCGCACCCGCTCCCCGGGCAGCGCGTCTTCCACGAACACGACCTTGCCATTGGCGTCGTGCGCGACGCCCTGCGCCTCGAGGTCGAGCGACTCGATGGTGAGCCACTCGTCGGGCATCGTCATGCGGTCGATTATCCCGATGCCGACATCGACGGGCCGCTGCTAAACTGCCCCGGCCAGGAGAGCGCTGCATGGCGACATGCAGCCACCGAAGGCGCAGACCGTGGGCGAGCCGCCGCGGTCGAACGCTCAGGTACCAGGGACTGGCACGCGCCTGCTCGCAGGCGTCACTGGCTGGAGAGAGGTCCGCTTCGTGCGGGCCCACCGAAGGGGCAAGCGGCACCGACAACGTGCCGCCAATCTCTCAGGTAGAGCGGACAGCCGGCAATTCGAGCCGCACGGCCTGGCCGGTGCGGGTGTGTGAATTGCCCGGAGCCGCGCCATGTCCGAACCCGAATCCTCCGCAGCGGCAGCGCTCGCCCGCACGCCGTTGCACTCGCTGCACCGCGAGCTCGGCGCGAAGATGGTGCCGTTCGCAGGCTACGACATGCCGGTGTCCTACCCGGCCGGCATCCTCGCCGAGCACCGCGCCTGTCGGGGGTCGGCGGCGCTGTTCGACGTGTCGCACATGGGGCAGATCCTCGTCTCGGGCGACGACGCTGCGCCAGCGCTCGAGTCCATGCTGCCGGTCGACCTGATCGACCTCGCCGCAGGCAGACAGCGCTATGCCTTGTTCACGAACGATGCCGGCGGCATCCTCGACGACCTGATGGCGGTGCGACGCAACGACGCATCGTTCGCCGGCTTCCATCTCGTCGTCAACGCCGGCAACAAGGAAGACGACCTGACGCGCCTGCGATCGGCGATCGGCTCTCGCTGCCGCATCGAACCCCGCTTCGACCTCTCGCTCCTTGCATTGCAGGGGCCGCGGGCGGTCGATGCCATGGCGCGACTCGCTCCGTCCCTGGCCGCCCTCACCTTCATGACCGGCAACGCCGGCACGATCGCCGGCATCGACGTCTACGCCACCCGCTCCGGCTACACCGGCGAGGACGGCTGGGAGATCTCGGTTGCCGCCGGCGACGCCGAGCGACTGGCCCGCGCACTGCTCGAAGAGCCCGAGGTGTCGCCGGCTGGCCTCGGCGCACGCGACACGCTGCGGCTCGAGGCCGGGCTGTGCCTGCACGGGCACGACATCGACTCGACCACCACAGCGGTCGAGGCCGGCCTCACGTGGGCGATCCAGAAGGTGCGCCGCGCCGGCGGCGCCAGGGCGGGCGGCTACCCGGGCGCCGACACGATCGATCGACAACTCGCCGACGGCACGACTCGCAGGCGCGTCGGCCTCGTCGGCGACGACCGCGCGCCGGTGCGCGAAGGCGCGTCGCTGCATCTCGCCGACGCCGCGGACATCGTCGGCTGCGTCACCAGCGGCACTGTCGCGCCGACGCTCGGCAAGCCGGTCGCGATGGCCTGCGTCGACACCGAGCACGCCACTGCCGGGACGCTGCTGCACGCCGACGTCCGCGGCCGCCGCCTGCCGATGCGCGTCACGCCCATGCCCTTCGTCCCCCATCGCTACTTCCGCGGCTGAACCAGAGGAACGCCATGACCACGCACTACACATCCGACCACGAATGGATTTCCGGCGACGCGACCAGCGCCACCGTCGGCATCACCACCCACGCTCAGGATGCCCTCGGCGACGTCGTCTTCGTCGACCTGCCCGCGGTCGGCAAGACCTTCGCCAAGGGCGAGGTCGCCGGTGTCGTCGAGTCCGTCAAGGCCGCGGCCGATCTCTACATGCCGGTGAGCGGCGAGATCGTCGAGGTGAACGAGGCGCTGCGTGCCGACCCGTCGCTCGCCAACACCGACCCGAGCGCTGCGGGCTGGTTCTTCAAGGTCAAGCCATCCGACCCGGCCGAAATGGCAGGGCTGCTCGATCAGGCCGCATACGACGAACTGGTCAAGAACGCCTGACGAAGAGGGAGTGGAGATGCTGATGCCAGCCGCGAAGCCGCTTGTCGAACTCGAGAACGCCGCCGAGTTCGTCGCCCGCCACATCGGCATCACCGGGGCCGATGAGCCACGCATGCTCGCCGCGATCGGCGCCTCGTCGCGCCGGGCGCTGATCGACGCCGTCGTGCCGGCCTCGATCGCGCGCGCCGAGTCGATGCGCCTGCCGCCGGCTGTCGGCGAAGCGGCTGCGCTCGCCGAGCTGCGGGGCATCGCGTCGCGCAACACGGTGCTGAAAAGCTGCATCGGCCAGGGCTATCACGGCACCGTCACGCCCGGCGTCATCCTGCGCAACGTGCTCGAGAACCCGGCCTGGTACACGGCCTACACGCCCTACCAGGCGGAGATCTCGCAGGGCCGTCTGGAAGCGCTGGTCAACTTCCAGACGATGGTGTGCGACCTCACCGGCATGGCGATCGCCAACGCGTCGATGCTCGACGAGGCAACCGCCGCCGCGGAAGCGATGACGCTCGCCCGTCGCAGCGTCGAGAGCAGGAGCGACACCATCGTCGTCGCCGGCGATTGCCATCCGCAGACGATCGACGTGCTGCAGACGCGGGCCGAGCCGCTGGGCTTGCGGATCGAGCTGGCGAACTCGGCGGAGGAATGGGACCGCCTTGTCGCCGGGGGCGACTACTTCGCGGTGCTGGCGCAGTGGCCGGCGACCAGCGGACAGCTGCACGACATGCGAGAAGACGCGCCGCGCATCCACGCGCACGGCGCCGCCTTCATCGTTGCCGCGGATCTGCTGGCTCTGGCGCTGGTCGTGCCACCGGGCGACTTCGGCGCCGACATCGTCTGCGGCACGACGCAGCGCTTCGGCATGCCGATGGGCTGCGGCGGCCCGCACGCGGCCTACCTCGCCTGCCGCGACGAATACAGGCGCGGCCTGCCCGGCCGGCTGGTCGGCGTCAGCGTCGACGCGCACGGCAGGACGGCGTATCGCCTGGCGCTGCAGACACGCGAGCAGCACATCCGCCGCGAGAAGGCGACGTCGAACATCTGCACGGCGCAGGT
>JBBSPY010000284.1:0-4368 GCA_038258415.1 Burkholderiales bacterium | reverse complement strand
GTGGTCCCCGTGATTCGCGACGCGGACGCCAAGGGCATCCTGCAGATCTCGACCGAGATGGGCGAGCTCGCGAAGAAGGCCCGCGACGGCAAGCTGTCGCCGAACGACATGAGTGGGGGGTGTTTCTCGATCTCGTCGCTCGGCGGCATCGGCGGGCGCTACTTCACGCCGATCATCAATGCACCCGAGGTGGCGATCCTCGGCGTGTGCCGCAGCGCCACCGAGCCGAAGTGGGACGGCAAGGCGTTCCAGCCGCGGCTGATGCTGCCGCTGTCGCTGAGCTGGGACCACCGCGTCGTCGACGGCGCCTCCGCAGCGCGCTTCAATGCCTATCTCGCGCAGATCCTCGGCGACTTCAGGAGGGTGCTGCTGTGAGCGATCGGCAAGTCATCGTTCCCGATATCGGCGACTTCAAGGATGTCGCGGTAATCGAGGTGCTCGTGAAGGCGGGCGACACCGTCAAGGCCGAGCAGGGCCTGATCACCGTCGAGAGCGAGAAGGCGTCGATGGAGATTCCTTCGAGCTCCGCGGGCGTCGTCAAGGAGGTCGTGATCAAGGTCGGCGACATCGTCAACCAGGGGGCGCCGATCCTGACGCTGGAGGCGGCGGAGGAAGCCGGCACGACGGCGTCGGCACCCGCGGCGGTCCCCGCATCGGCGACCGCGCCTGCCCCTGCGCCCACCGACACCGACTCGGCCTACGACTTCGACATGCTCGTCCTCGGCGCTGGCCCGGGCGGCTATTCGGCGGCGTTCCGCGCTGCCGACCTCGGCATGAAGACGGTGCTGGTCGAGCGCTACCCCGCCCTCGGCGGTGTCTGTCTCAACGTCGGCTGCATCCCGTCGAAGGCGCTGCTGCACGTCGCATCGGTGATGGACGAGGCGCGCCACTTCGAGTCGTTCGGCATCACCTACGGCGCGCCGACGATCGACCTCGACAAGCTGCGCGCGCACAAGGCCAAGGTCGTGGGCAAGCTCACCGGCGGCCTGGCGCAGATGGCGAAGATGCGCAAGGTGACGGTGGTGCAAGGCACGGGCGCGTTCACCGACCCGCACCACCTGCGCGTCACCGACGACGCCGGCAACGGACAGACGATCTCGTTCGCGCGCGCCATCGTCGCCGCCGGCTCCGAGGCGGTGAAGCTGCCATTTCTGCCGAAGGACGACCCCCGCGTCGTCACTTCGACCGGCGCGCTCGAGCTGCGGCAGCTGCCGAAGAAGATGCTCGTCATCGGCGGCGGGATCATCGGCCTCGAGATGGGCACCGTGTACTCTACGCTCGGCGCGCGGCTCGACGTCGTCGAGATGCTCGAGACGCTGATGACCGGCGCCGACCGGGATCTCGTCCGCATCTGGCAGAAGACGAATGCGCCGCGCTTCGACGACGTGATGCTGAAGACGAAGACGGTCGGCGCCGAAGCGACCGACGAGGGCATCGTCGTCCGCTTCGCCAATGCCGACGGCTCGCCCGCTGCGATCCCCGAGCGCACCTACGACCTCGTGCTGCAGGCCGTCGGCCGGGTGCCCAACGGCAAGCGCATCGGCGCGGACGTCGCCGGTATCACCGTCGACGAACGCGGCTTCGTTCCCGTCGACGTGCAGATGCGCACCAACGTGCCGCATATCTTCGCCATCGGCGACATCGTCGGCCAGCCGATGCTCGCGCACAAGGCCGTGCACGAAGCGCACGTCGCAGCTGAAGTCGCCGCCGGCGAGGCGCACGGCGACGAGAAGCTCGCACGCAGCCGCTTCGACGCGCGGGTGATCCCCAACGTCGCCTACACCGACCCCGAGGTGGCGTGGGTCGGCCTGACGGAGGACGACGCGAAGGCGCGCGGCATCGCCGTGAAGAAGGGCCTCTTCCCGTGGAGCGCGTCGGGCCGGGCGATCGCCAACGGGCGCGACGAAGGCGCGACCAAGCTGCTGTTCGACGCGACCACGCACGCCATCGTCGGCGGCGGCATCGTCGGCATGAACGCCGGCGACCTCATCTCCGAGGTGGCGCTGGCGATCGAGATGGGTGCCGACGGCGTCGACATCGGCAAGACGATCCACCCGCACCCGACGCTCGGCGAGTCGATCGGCATGGCGGCCGAGGCCTACGAAGGGGTCTGCACGGATCTGCCGCCGGCGCGGCGCTGATTTGTCGCCTCGTTGGTCGAGGCGTTCGGGCGGGGGAGCGGAGGACCGGTTTCGCTCCATGTCCCCCGCCAACCGTCAGCGTACCGACGCTCGGCTCCTCCTCTACTTGCGCGAAACCGGTCCCCCGCTCCCTCGCCGACAGGGGGCGTCGCGTTCGGCCCAGCGATGCGGCGAGTGAGGTGTTTCGCGAGGGCGGGCAGCGGGCCCCGCGGAGCGCAAGTAAAGGAGGAGGCGAGCGCCAAGCTCGCTTGGCGGTCGCCGGGGGACATGGAGCTCCGCGGGGCCCGCTGCCTGCCCTCGCGCGAGACCCTCAGGCCGGCTTGGGTCCGGTGCGCGAATCGTCAGTAAGCAGCGGAGGCGTCTTGGGCGGTTCGAGCGCGAACTGGGCGCCCGGCATCGCGCTGCTGCTCTTCTCGCTGCCCTCGGCCTCGCGGCGCTTGCCGTGGTCGGCGCCGATGAAGACGTACATCGCCGGCACGACGAACAGCGTGAACAGCGTGCCGATCGACAGGCCCGTGAAGATCACGAGACCCATCGCGTGCCGCCCGCCCGCGCCCGCACCCGACGCGATGACCAGCGGAACGACGCCGAAGACCATGGCCGCGGTGGTCATCAGGATCGGACGCAGCCGGATGCCGGCCGCCTCCTCGATCGCCTCGCGCTTGGTCTTGCCTGCCTCCTGCAGCTTGTTCGCCACCTCGACGATGAGGATGCCGTGCTTGCTGATGAGCCCCATCAGCGTCACCAGCCCGACCTCGGTGTAGATGTTGAGCGAGGCGAAGCCGAGGAAGATGAAGATCATCGCGCCGAAGAGCGCGAGCGGCACCGACACGAGGATGACGACGGGATCGCGGAAGCTGTTGAACTGCGCCGCCAGCGCCAGGAAGACGATGACGACGGCGAAGCCCATCGTCAGCAGGAAGCCGCCCGACTCCTGGACGAACTGGCGCGACTGGCCCGACGTGTCGGCGTTGTAGCCCGAGGGTGCCACCTGCTGCAGCGTGTCGCGCATGAACTGCAGCACCTCGCCCTGCGACGATCCAGACACGCCGGAGATCGTCACCGAGTTGAGCTGCTGGAAGCGCGTGATCGATTCCGGCACGACGCTGTGTTCGATGTGCGCGACGGTCCTCGCCTGGATGAGGCCGGCGTTGGGCGTCTTGATGTAGTAGTCGAGCACGCTGTCGGGATTGAGCCGGTCGACCTGCTGCACCTGCGGGATCACCTTGTACGACCGCCCGGCGATGGAAAAGTAGTTGACGTAGCCGCCGCCGAGCGCGGCGCCGAGGGCCTGGCCGACGTCCTGCTGCGTCATGCCCAGCGCGGCGACCTTGTCGCGGTCGACGACGACCGTCGCCTGCGGCTTGTCGAGCTTCAGGTCCGCGTCGAGGAAGTAGAACTTGCCCGACGCGCGCGCCTTGTCGACGACCTGCTGCGCGACCGTGTTGAGCACCTCGAAGGGCTCGGTGGTCGAGATGACGAACTGCACCGGGAGGCCCGTCGAGCCCGGCAACGGTGGGAACTGGAAGGCTGCGACGCGAACGCCCGCGATGTCGTTCCACTTCTTCTGCAGGTCGACCTGCAGCTCCTTTGCGCTGCGCGTGCGCTGGTCCCACGGCTTGAAGAGAACGCCGCCGATGCCCTGGTTCACCGTCGGCACGCCGGTGATCTGGAACATCTGGCTGTACTCCGGCTCGGCGCTGGCGATCTTGAACGCCTGCGTCGCGTAGGTCTGCATCTGCTCGGAGGTGGCGGTCGGCGGGCCGACGATCTGCGCGGCGACGATGCCCTGGTCTTCCTCGGGCGCGAGCTGCGACTGCGACATCTTGAACATCAGCGCGAGCAGGATGCTGAGCAGCACGCCCATGACGATCAGCACGACCCAGGTGTCGAGCAGCGCATGCAGAAGACGCGCATAGCCGCTGTGCACGCGCTCGAACGTTCGGTCGATCGCCTTCACGAAGCGGCCTTCGCTCTGGCTCGCCTTGAAGAAGCGCGACGCCATCATCGGCGACAGCGTCAGCGCCACCACGCCCGACACCGCGACGGCGCCGGCGAGCGTGAACGCGAACTCGGTGAACAGCGCCCCGGTGAGGCCGCCCTGGAAGCCGATCGGAACGTAGACGGCGATCAGCACGATCGTCATGGCGATGATCGGGCTGCCGAGCTCGCGCGCGGCGACGAACGCCGCCTGCATCGGCGTCTTGCCTTCCTCCCGCATGTGCCG
>JBBSPY010000283.1:0-4387 GCA_038258415.1 Burkholderiales bacterium | reverse complement strand
GCGGCGAATGTGCAGCGCCCGATCGAACGTGAGCGCGCCGCCGAAGCCGAGCGCCAGACCGAGGTCGATGGCGATCGCCGCCTGCTGCTCGCTGCCGTTGAAGGCATGGGCGATGCCGCCGAGTCCGGGCGTCGCTCGCAGCGCCTTGAAGACGGGGTCGATCGCCTTGCGCACGTGCAGGATCACCGGCAGGCCGAAGCGCGCCGCCAGCGTGAGCTGGGCGACGAAGATGCGGCGCTGCCGCTCCGCGTCGAGGCCGGGAACGAAGCCGTCGAGCCCGATCTCGCCGACGGCGACGAGCCGCGGGTCGTCGCGGCGTTCATCGAGCGCGCGCTCGAGCGTGACCAGGTCGGCATCGGTCGCCGCGCCGCTGCACATCGGGTGGATGCCGAGGGCGTAGGCGAGGCCATGGCGGTGCGCGAGCACGCGCACGGCGTCGAAGTTGTGCGTCGCGACCGCCGGCACGACGACCAGGCGAACGCCCGCACCGCGGGCCCGCTCGACCGTGGCGTCGCGGTCGGCGTCGAACTCGGCGCCGTCGAGGTGGGCGTGGGTGTCGATCCAGCTCGGCATCGCCGCGGATGATGCCGTGCCGACCGCCCGTGCCGATCTGCGCTTCCGGCAGCCCCTTCGACATGCGGGCGACGTGTCGCCGTGCTACTGTCACGGCGCGCGAATTGCTTCCGGACCCGCCTCCCGCCGCCAAGGACGCCGATGAAGAAAGTGCCGCTCTACAGCCGCTCGGCGCGCAGCGCCTCGCCGCCTGTCGCCGGGCCCGACACCGACGTGTCCGAGGCGCACGTCGAACCGCCTCCCCGCAGAGGTCGCCTGCACGGCTGGGCGTCGCGCCACGAGCGCCGCCTCTGGATCGCGCTGGTCGTGGTCGCCGGCGCGTTCTGGTGGTTCAACCCGGCCCTCGCTCCCAATCCCGCGCTCACGTTCGAGCAGATCGACGCGGCGATGCGGACGTCGATCGCCGAGAAACCACTCGTCTCGCCGGCCACGCGCGCCTTCGATGCGGTGATCCCGTCGGTGGTGCGGGTGCTCGGCCTGATGACCGAAGGCGACGACGGCAGCGAAGAGGCGTCGAAGGGCGAGGTCGAGCGCGGCGTCGGCACCGGCGTCGTCATCATCGACAACGGCACGATCCTCACCAACCTGCACGTCGTCCGCGAGGCGCGGCGCATCCGCGTCACGTTCATCGACGGCACCGAGTCCGAAGCGGTCATCGTCAACACCCAGCCCGAGAACGACCTTGCCGTGCTGCGCGCGAAGACGATTCCCGACGACCTGCAGGCAGCGACGATGCGCTCGACAGACGACCTCTCGCCCGGCGACGAGGTCATCGCGGTCGGCTTTCCATTCGGCATCGGCCCGTCGGTGTCGCAGGGCATCGTCTCCGGATTGAAGCGACAGTTCCGCTCGCCCGACGGCAAGCAGATGCTGACCAACCTGATCCAGTTCGATGCCGCCGCCAACCCCGGCAACTCGGGCGGTCCCCTGGTGACGATGGACGGCGCCGTCGTCGGTATCGTCACCGCCATCCTCAACCCGAATCGACAGCGCGTGTTCGTCGGCATCGGCTTCGCCGTGCCGATCGAGAACGCGGCGGCCGGCGCGGGCATGCCACCCTTCTGAGTCGATTTCGGCACCTGCACCATGAACCAGACGACGAACATCCCCGCCGAAGCCGCGACGCTCATGGAGCGCGTGCTGTTCGAGGTCAAGCGCGTCGTCGTCGGCCAGGACCGGTTCCTCGAGCGCGTGATGATCGCCGTGCTCGCGCAGGGTCACCTGCTCGTCGAGGGCGTGCCTGGCCTGGCCAAGACGCTGACCGTCAAGACGCTGGCGCAGACGCTGCGCGGCAGCTTCAAGCGGATCCAGTTCACCCCTGACCTGGTTCCGGCCGACCTGGTCGGCACGCGCGTCTACAACCCGGGAACGGGCGAGTTCTCGACGTCGCTCGGGCCGGTCTTCGCCAACCTCCTGCTCGCCGACGAGATCAACCGCGCGCCAGCCAAGGTGCAGAGCGCGCTGCTGGAGGTGATGCAGGAGCGCCAGGTCACGATCGCCGGCGAGACGCATCGTGTGCCGTTGCCGTTCATCGTCATGGCGACGCAGAACCCGATCGAGACCGAAGGCACCTATCCGCTACCCGAGGCGCAGGTCGACCGCTTCATGATGAAGGTGCTGGTCGACTACCCGAGCGAGGAGGAGGAGCTCGTCATCGCCCAGCGCGTCACCGGCGAGCCGGCGACGATGACGCCGATCGCCTCGATGTCGCAGCTCGCCGAGCTGCAGCAGGAATGCCGCAAGGTGTTCGTCGACCCGTCGCTGATGCAGTACGCCGTCAGGCTCGTGAGCGCGACACGCCGGCCCGACCGCTACGAGCTCGCCGACATCGCGAAGTACCTGAGCTTCGGCGCCAGCCCGCGGGCGACCATCGGCCTGATCGAGGGCGCCCGGGCGCTGGCCTTCATGCGCGGCCGCAACTACGCGCTGCCGGAAGACATGACCGGCCTCGTGCCCGACGTGCTGCGCCACCGCCTCGTCCTCTCGTACGAGGCCCTCGCCGAAGGGCTCGACGCCGATGCCGTCGTGCAGCGGGTCATGAAGAAGGTTCCGGTGCCCGACAAGCCCTTGGCTCCGACATGACGCAGGCATCGCCCGTGAAGCCGCACGAGCCCGCCGAGCGTGCGGAGTCGCTGCTGACGCGCCTCGAATGGACCGTGATGCGCCGTCTCGACGGCCTGCTGCAGGGCGACCATCGCACGCTGATGCGCGGCAGCGGTCTCGACCTCGCCGACCTGCGCGAGTACCAGCACCACGACGACGTCCGCCACATCGACTGGAACGTCACGGCGCGCCTGCAGCAGCCCTACGTGCGCCAGTTCACCGAAGACCGCGAGGTCTCGGCGTGGTTTCTGGTCGACCTTTCGGCCAGCGTCGACTTCGGCTCGGATCGCCATACCAAGCGCCGCGTCGCACGCGAGTTCGTCGCTGCGCTGGCGCGGCTGTTCACGCGCCACGGCAACAAGGTCGGCGCGCTGCTCTACGGCAACGCCGTCGACACCGTGCTGCCGGCAAAGGGCGGCCGCCGCCACGTGCTCGAGTTGCTGCAGCACATGTCGCTGCGTGCCGAGGAAGCGCCAGACGGCGCGACCGACCTCGGCGTGCTCCTTGCCGCGGGCGCGCGCCACATCCGTCGCCGCTCGACCGTGTTCGTCGTCTCCGACTTCATCAGCGCGCCGGGCTGGGAAGGCGCGCTCGGCCGCCTGGCGATGCGCCATGAGGTGACGGCCGTGCGCCTGTTCGACCCGCTCGAGATGGACCTCCCCGACATCGGCCTCGTGACGATGAAAGACGCCGAGACGGGCGAGCAGCTCGTCGTCGACACGCACAACGCCCGGTTCCGCGAGCGCTTCCGGGCCGCAGCGGAGCGGCGCGAGGGCGAGTTGCGCGAGTCGCTCGCGGCCGCCGGTGTCGACACGCTCGAGCTCGCGACCGACGACGACCTCGTCGACGCCATCCTGCGCTTCGCCGATCTGCGCAAGCAGCGCAGCCGCCTCGCCAACTGGAGCGGCGCACGGTTCGGCGTCCAGGCGCCGGCGCATGTCCGGCCGGCCACCCGGTCGGCAGCGCCAGGAGCACGCCCATGAAATCCGGCCAGCTCATCACCTTCCTCTGGCCGACGATGCTGTGGGCGATGCTCGCCGTGCCGGTGCTCGTCGCTCTTTACGTCTTCCTCATCGCGCGGCGCAAGAAGACGGTGCTGCGCTACGGCAACCTCGGCCTCGTGCGCGAGGCGCTCGGCCGGGGCGGCTCATGGCGCCGACACGTGCCGCCGGTGCTGATGCTGCTGGCGATCACGGTGCTGCTGTTCGCGTCGTCGAGACCGGCGGCGCTGATCACGCTCCCGTCGGCCTCGGAGACGATCGTGCTGGCGATGGACGTCTCCGGCAGCATGCGCGCCGCCGACGTCGAGCCGAACCGGCTGGTCGCCTCGCAGGAAGCGGCCAAGGCCTTCGTCGCCGACCTGCCTCGCAGCGTCAAGATCGCCGTCGTGTCGTTCGCCGGCACCGCCGCGGTGGTCCAGGCGCCGACGCTCAGCCGCGACGATGTCTACGCCGCGATCGACCGCTTCCAGCTGCAGCGCGGCACCGCCATCGGCAGCGGCATCGTTTTGTCGCTGGCGACGATCTTCCCCGAGGCCGGCATCGACCTGTCGCAGATCACCGGCCAGCGGGCGATGCCGCCCGGCCCGAACGACAAGCCGCCGCCGGAGGTCGTGCCGGTGCCGCCGGGCTCGTATGCGTCGGCGGCGGTGATCCTGCTCACCGACGGCCAGCGCACCACCGGGCCCGACTCGCTCGAGGCGGCGAAGATG
>JBBSPY010000282.1:0-4425 GCA_038258415.1 Burkholderiales bacterium | reverse complement strand
TCCTCTACCGCGAAGTGCTCGGCATCGACCTGCCGTGGCTCTCCGAACTCGGGCGGCCGGTGCCCAGGAAACGGCTGCCCGTCGTGCTCACGCCGATGGAGGTGCAGGCGCTGCTGGCGCAGATGGCGAGGACGGCAAGCACGACGAGGACGAAGCGGGATGTCGCTGCCGCTGCCGACGACGACGGCATCGCGCTGCTCGCGCACCTGCTCTACGGCACGGGCATGCGGTTGCTCGAGGGCGTTCGCCTGCGCGTGAAGGACGTCGACTTCGTGCGCCAGGTCATCATCGTGCGCGACGGCAAGGGCGGGAAGGATCGCGTCGTCATGCTGCCGCGCACGCTGGACGCCGCGCTGCGCCGGCAGGTCGAGGTGCGCGCCTCGCAGCGCTGGCGCGAAGACCGCGACGCCGGTCGCATCGGCGTCCACCTGCCGCACGCGCTGGCCGCCAAGTACCGGCGCGCGGCCGAGAGCTGGGCGTGGTTCTGGGTGTTTCCCGCGGCGCGGCCGAGCGTCGACCCGCGCGCCGACGCGTCGGCGCCAGGCGGAGGCGAGCGCCGCCACCACGTTCACGAGAAGCGCCTGCAGCGCGCCCTGCACGCCGCGGTCGAGGCGATCGGGCTGGCCAAGCCGGCCACCGTGCACACGCTGCGCCATTCGTTCGCGACGCACCTGCTGCAGGCCGGCACCGACATCCGCACCGTCCAGTCGCTGCTCGGCCACGCCGACGTGAGCACGACGATGATCTACACGCACGTGCTGAAGTCGTCGGCCGCCGGCACGGCGAGTCCGCTCGACAACCTGATGACGCCGTCGCCGATCGCCGTGCCGCAGCAGCACGAGGCAGACGACGACGCCACACGCATCCCGGCGCCGGTTCGCCCGCCGCGGCTCGCCCGCGAACCCGAACCGCCCCTCGTCCAGTGCTACCACCGCCTCGCACGCTCCCACGCTACGCCGAGCTTCACTGCCGCAGCAACTTCAGCTTCCTGACGGGTGCCTCGCACCCCGAGGAGCTGATCGAGCGCGCGGCCGCGCTCGGCTACGGCGCGCTGGCGATCACCGACGAGTGCTCCCTCGCCGGTGCCGTACGCGCGCACGTCGAGGCCGAGGAGCGCGGCTTCAGGCTGCTGATCGGCAGCGAGATGCAGCTCGTCGCCGACGACGCCGTAGGCGCGCCGTTCGCCCGGCTCGTGCTGATCGCGCGCTCGATGCGCGGCTACCGCAACCTCGCGCACTGGATCTCGGTCGCGCGCCGTCGCGCGGAGAAGGGCCGCTACCTCGCGCATCCCGGCGACGTGGAGGGCCGGGCGCCCACCGCGCCGATGCTGGCCGGCCTCGGCGACTGCTGGGCGCTGCTCGTCGCCGATGCCGATGACGGCGACGACGACGACAGCGGCCCCGCGCGGATCGCCGGCCGCATCGGCCTGCGCGCCAAGGCGTCGTGGCTCAAGGCCTGGTTCCAGGAGCGCGCCGTGCTCGCCGTGTCGCGCCTGCTGCGCGAGGGCGAAGGCGAGCGCGTCGCGCGGATCGCGCGAGTCGCCGAGGAGCTGGGGCTGCCGGTCTGCGCCACCGGCGACGTGCTCATGCACCTGCGCTCGAGGAAGCCCCTGCAGGACGTGCTCACCGCCACGCGGCTCGGCAAGCCGGTCGATGCCTGCGGCCTCGGCCTCGAGCCCAACGCCGAGCAGGTGCTGCGCTCGCGCAGCCGCCTCGCGGCGCTCTATCCGCGCGAGTGGCTCGAGCAGTCGGCGCGCATGGCCGACGCCTGCCGCTTCTCGCTCGCCGAGCTGCGCTACCAGTACCCGGAGGAGATCGTGCCGGTGGGCGCCACGCCGTCGTCGCACCTGCGCGCGCTCACCTGCGCCGGAATCCCGTGGCGCTTCCCGGAAGGCCTGCGCGACGACCTGCGCGTGCGCATCGACGAGGAGCTCGCCGTCATCGCGCTGCTCCGCTACGAGGCCTACTTCCTCACCGTCGCCGACATCGTCCGCTGGGCGCGATCGAAAGCGATCCTCTGCCAGGGCCGCGGCAGCGCCGCCAACTCGATCGTCTGCTACTGCCTCGGCGTCACCGAGGTCGACCCGCGCAACAAGGCGGCGCTGCTGTTCGGCCGCTTCATCAGCGTCGAGCGCAACGAGCCGCCCGACATCGACATCGACTTCGAGCACCAGCGCCGCGAGGAGGTCATCCAGTACATCTACAAGAAGTACGGTCGCGAGCGCGCCGCGCTCACCGCGGTCGTCATCTCGTACAGGCCGCGCTCGGCGCTGCGCGACGCCGGCCGCGCGCTCGGCATCGACCTGCAGCGGATCGACGCGGTGTCGAAGAGCCAGCACTGGTTCGACGGCCGCCGCATCGACCCGGAGCGCCTGCGCGAGAACGGCTTCGATCCCGATGCGCCCGTCGTGCAGCTGTGGATGACGCTGACCCAGCAGCTGATCGGCTTCCCGCGCCACCTCTCGCAGCACCCGGGCGGCTTCGTCATCGCGTCAGGGCGGATGGCGGAGTTCGTGCCGATCGAGAACGCGTCGATGCCCGGTCGCAGCGTCGTGCAGTGGGACAAGGACGACCTCGACGCGCTGGGCATCCTCAAGGTCGACATCCTCGCCATCGGCATGCTGAGCGCGATCCGCCGCTCGCTCGGCTACATCGCCGACAAGAAGGGGCGGGCGTCGTTCACGATGCAGGACGTGCCGACGGAGGACCCCGTCACCTACGACATGATCTGCCGGGCCGACACGGTCGGCACGTTCCAGATCGAAAGTCGGGCGCAGATGAGCATGCTGCCGCGGCTGAAGCCCCGCACCTACTACGACCTCGTCGTGCAGGTGGCCATCGTGCGGCCGGGGCCGATCCAGGGCGGCATGGTCCATCCCTACCTGAAGAACCGCGAGCTGCCCGACAGCGAGATCGACTGTCCCGACGAGCTCAAGCCCGCGCTGGCGCGGACCAAGGGCGTGCCGATCTTCCAGGAGCAGGTGATGCAGATCGCGATGCTCGCGGCCGACTTCACCGCCGGCGAGGCCGATGCGCTGCGCCGCGCGATGGCAGCGTGGAAGCGGCGCGGTGGCCTGAGCCCCTTCCACGAGCGGCTGGTCGGCCGCATGGTCGAGAAGGGCTACACGCGCGAGTACGCTGAAGCCATCTTCAAGCAGATCCAGGGCTTCGGCGAATACGGCTTCCCCGAGAGCCACGCCGCCGGCTTCGCGCTGCTCGCCTACATCAGCAGCTGGATCAAGTGCCACCACGCCGACGCCTTCTTGTGCGGCCTGCTCAACGCCCAGCCGATGGGCTTCTACGCACCGGCGCAGCTGGTGCGCGACGCGCGGGAGCACGGTGTGTCGGTGCTTCCGGTCGATGTCGGCATCAGCGGCTGGGAGAGCGCGCTGGAAGGCGTGGTCGATGCGGGCAACGAGGGCCGCTGCGCGGTGCGACTCGGGCTGAATCGCATCGTCGGCTTGCGAGAGGACGCCGCGCTGCGCCTCGTCGCGGCGCGCGCCGAGGGCCCCTACACCGGCACCGAAGACCTGGCGCGCCGGGCGGCGCTCGACGCGCACACGCTGGCGCTGCTCGCCGGCGCCGACTCGCTGCGCGGCCTCGTCGGGCATCGCCGCCAGGCGGCGTGGGCGGTGGCCGGCGTCGACACGCGGCCGACGCCGCTGCTGCGCGACATGCGCGTGTCGGAGGAGGGCGCCGAGGGCGACGAGCGGGTGGTGCTCGCCGTCCCCGGCGACGCCGAGACCACGCTCGCCGACTACCGCGCCACCGGTCTCACCCTCGGGCGCCACCCGCTGGCGCTGCTGCGGCCGCAGCTCGACGCCTTCCGCATCGAGACCGCCGAGCGCCTGCGCGGCTTCCCGCACGGGCGGCTCGCCAGGGCGAGCGGCCTCGTCACCCACCGGCAGCGACCCGAGACGGCCAAGGGCACCGTCTTCGTCACCCTCGAGGACGAGACCGGCACCGTCAACGTCATCGTCTGGCCCCGGGTGGCCGACCGGCAGAGGAAGCCCCTGCTCGGCGCGACGCTGCTCACCGTCTACGGGCAGTGGCAGAGGCAGGGCGAGGGCGACACCGCGGTGATGCACCTGCTCGCCTCGCGGATGGTCGACCACACGCCGCTGCTCGGCGGGCTGACGAGCCGCAGCCGCGACTTCCGCTGAGCGGGCAGAATTCCGGTCGACCACCATGACCACGCAGATCGTCACCCCCGAGCTACGCCAGTGGATTGCCCAGCAGGCGGGCGACGGGCATTCTGCCGATTCGGTGCTCGGCGCGATGAAGGCCAGCGGCTGGGACGAGGACACCGCGCTCGACGCGCTCGAGACCACGCTCGGCGAGCAGCTCGGCGGTGCCGCCGCATCGCGGCGTGCGAAGGCGGCCGCCGCGCTGCCGCCGCGCGTCGCGGTGCCGGGCGCCAGGCTCG
>JBBSPY010000281.1:0-4434 GCA_038258415.1 Burkholderiales bacterium | reverse complement strand
GTAGGCGAGGTCGAGATAGGGAAGCAGGTCGCGCTCGGCGAGCAGCGGGATCAGGCGGTCCCACTGCGCGCGCGTGAGGTCGACGCCGGTCGGGTTGTGGCAACACGCGTGCAGCAGGACGACGCTCCGCGCCGGGAGCGCGGCCAGCGCGTCGCACATGGCGGCGAACGCGAGCGAGCCGCTGGCGGCGTCGTAGTAGGGATAGGTCGAGACGGCGATCCCGGCGCCTTCGAACATCGAGCGGTGGTTCTCCCAGCTCGGGTCGCTCACCCACACGGCGCTCTGCGGCAGCCAGCGGGCGATGAAGTCGGCGCCGACCTTGAGCCCGCCGCTCGAACCCACCGACTGGATGGTCGCGACCCGGCCGGAGGCGAGCGCCTCATGGCCGTCACCGAAGAGCAGCTTGCCGACCTCGGCGCGCATGTTGGCGGCGCCTTCGATCGGCAGGTACGGTTTGGGCGCGTCGCTCGCGCAGACCCGTGACTCGGCCCGGCGCACCGAGTCGAGCACCGGAATGCGGCCTTCGTCGTCGAAGTAGATGCCGATCGACAGGTTGATCTTGCCGGGCCGCGGATCCTTCTGGAAGTCCTCGTTCAACGACAGGATGGGGTCGCCCGCGAACGGCTCGACGGCGTCGAACACGTCAGGCCGCCAAGGCTTTCTCGATGTCGCCCCGCATCGACTCGGGCGTCTCGTTCGGCCCGTAGCGCTTGATCACCTCGCCGTCGCGGCCGACCAGGAACTTGGTGAAGTTCCACTTGATCGAGGTCGTGCCGAGGATGCCCGGCGCTTCCTTCGTGAGCCACTTCCAGAGCGGGTGCGCGTCGCCGCCATTGACGTCGACCTTCTGCATCATCGGGAACGACACCCCGTAGTTGACGCTGCAGAACGAGGCGATCTCGTCGTTCGTTCCGGGGTCCTGATGGCCGAACTGATTGCTCGGGAAGCCGACGATCACGAGCCCCTTGTCGCGGAAGGCCTTCCACAGCGACTCGAGCCCCGCGAACTGCGGCGTGAAGCCGCAGGCGCTGGCCGTGTTCACGACCAGCAGGACCTTGCCGCGCTGGCTCGCGAAGTCGGCCGGCTTGCCGTCGATCGAGTTCGCCTGGAAATCGAAGATGCTGTGTGCGTTCGCCATGCTGCGATGCTTTCGGTTCAGCCCGGTTCGGCTGAGCCGATCCTACCGCCGGGCGCCGTCGCGGCCAGGACCGCGCCAGCGACGATGAGCGCACCACCCAGCGCGAGCGACGGCGACATCGTGCCGGCGCCGAGCGCCACCGCGGAGGCGGCGGCGAACACCACCTCCATCAGCATGACCACGGCGGTGCGCTGCGCTGGCAACCGCGCCGCGCCGTACTGCAATGCCAGGTTGCCGGCGAGGAAGGCGGCCGCGAGCGCGGCCAGCATCGCTGCCGTATCGGGCGCGAACGGCGGCAGGGGCGACACGATGCGGGCGTCGCCGTAGAGGAGGACCGCCGTCAGTGCCGCCGACACCAGCGCGCCGCCGGCGAACATCGCCAGCGCCCGGCCTTCCTCGGGCCGGTGCGCTTCGCGACGCAGGATGACGTTGTTGAACGCGAAGGAGAAGCCGCCGCCGACGCCCAGCCATTCGGCGAGCGTGCGCGGCAACGGCCAGCCGCCGCCGTCGGGCCACAGGACGATGGCGGCGCCCACGAGGGCGAGCGCCACCCGCGCCAGCGCGGCCGCCGTCAACGCTTCGCCGAGCAGCAGCCGGGCAAGCAGCACCGCCCAGATGGGCATGAGATAGAAGAGCAGCACGACGCGCACCACGTCGCCGATCGTCACGCCCCAGTTGAACGCCGCGTTGGTCACGCCGGCGGCGGCGAAGAGCAGCCACAGCGACGGCGTCGACACGACCTGGCGCAGCGCCCGCGGACGCAGTGCCACGATCACCAGGGAGCCGGCGCCCAGCACGATCGCCGTCGCCCACAGAGGATGCACGCCGTGCGCCTGCAGCCAGCGAAACGGCCACCACGACGTGCCCCAGATGAAGGCGTTGGCGACGAGCGCGAGCGACGCGAGTCGCGTCGTCCGGCGGCTGTCTTGGTCCGCCGCGGGGCCCGCCACGGCGCTCAATGCTTGTCGAGCCGCGCGATCGTCAGCAGATGGGCGATTTCGCTGGGGAAACGCTCGCAGTTGCGCCGGTGCCAGCGGCGGATCAGCTCCATCGTCGCGGCGACCAGGACCCCGAACACGGCGATCGCGGTGAAGGCGCCGAGGCCGAACCGCGTCATCCCGGTGTAGAACGCGCCCAGGCCGAGGATGCACGCCTGCTCGTTGAAGTTCTGCACCGCGATCGAGCGGCCGGCGCCCATCAGGTTGGCGCCGCGGTGCTGCAGCAGCGCATTCATCGGCACCACCAGGTAGCCGCCGATGGCGCCGAGAACGATGAACAACGGCACCGCCGTCCACAGGTCGCGGATGGCGTCGAGCCCGAGGATCAGCGCGCCCATCGCGATGCCGAGCGGGATCACCCGCGTCGCCTGGTCCAGGCGCATCCGCAGCGAGGCGAGGATGGCCCCCGCCGCAGTGCCGACCGCGACGACGACGACGAGCAGCGACGCCTGCTGTGTGGCATAGCCGAGCGCCGCGGCGGCCCAGGCGAAGACGATGACGCGCAGGTTGCCCGAGACGCCCCAGAAGAGCGTCGTCGTCGCCAGCGAGATCTGGCCGAGCTTGTCGTTCCACAGCCGGGCGTTGCAGTCGGAGAATTCGCGAACCAGCACGCCGAGGTTGCGCGAGATCGGCTGCAACGGGGCCTCGGTGCGGGGGATGCGCAGGTTGAAGGCGGCCGCGATCACGTAGAACGACGCGATCACCGAGATCGCGGCCTCCGGCGCGGTGCTGATGCCGGTGTCGATCATCGGCAGGTCGAACGCGAGCAGCTGATTCGCCATCGCCGGGCCGACGAGCTGGCCGCCGAGGGCGACGCCGAAGATGATCGACAGGATCGTCAGTGCCTCGATCCAGCCGTTGGCGGCGACGAGTTGCGAGTTCGGCAGCAGTTCGGTGAGGATGCCGTACTTGGCGGGCGAGTAGGCAGCGGCGCCGAGGCCGACGATCGCGTAGCTCAGCAGCGGGTGGCCGCCGAACAGCATCATCATGCAGCCGACGAACTTGATCGCATTCGAGATCAGCATCACCGTGCCCTTGGGCACCGCGTCGGCAAACGCGCCGACCAACGGCGCCAGGACGACGTAGAACAGCGCGAACATCGGCGTGAGCGCGGGGATGTGCCAGTTCGGCGCCCCGCTGGTTCTCAGAAGCTCGATTGCCGCGACCAGCAATGCGTTGTCGGCGAGCGAGCTGAAGAACTGCGCCGACATGATCGTGTAGAAGCCTTTTTTCATTCGCTTCGTGTCGTCGGCAGTGAGGGGGCGGATCCGCGGCGTGTGGCCCGCGGTCGGCCTTCGTCTCCGGCGCGGGTTATAGCACCCGCACTGGCAGAATTTGGCGATGCCGAGGCCCATCGAAGCGATCGTTCACACCGCTGCCCTTGCTGCGAACCTCGCGCGGGCACGCAAGATGGCGCCGAACGCGAAGGTATTCGCGGTGGTCAAGGCCAACGCCTACGGGCACGGCGTCGTCGAGGCCTACGCCGGGCTGCGCGGCGCCGACGGCTTCGCGCTGCTCGACCTCGCCGAGGCCGAGGTGCTGCGCGGACTTGGCTGGCGCGGCCCGATCCTGCTGCTCGAGGGGTGCTTCGGCCCGCGTGACCTCGACGCCTGCTCGCGGCTCGACCTGTGGCACGCCGTGCACCGCGAAGCGCAGATCGACTGGCTCGCCGCGCACAAGACGAAGACGCCGCACCGTGTCTTCCTCAAGCTCAACAGCGGCATGAACAGGCTCGGCTTCGACGCCGGCGCCTATCAGGCCGCCTGGTTGCGGCTCGATGCGTTGCCCCAGGTGTCGCAGGTCACGCCGATGACGCACTTCGCGAACGCCGATACGGCGGCCGACGCGTCGTTCCGGTCGGCGCTCGCCGCCTTCGACGCGGCGACCGCCCGGACGCCTGGCGAGCGTTCGATCGCCAACAGCGCCGCGGTGCTGTGCCGGCGCGAGATCGCGTCGACGGCCGGCTGGCTGCGCCCGGGCATCCTGCTCTACGGCGGCTCGCCCGACTTCCCGGCGCACGACATCGCGCACTGGGGACTGCGGCCGGCGATGACGCTGCGCACGGAGCTCATCGCCGTGCAGTCGCTCGTCGCCGGCGCGAGCGTCGGCTACGGCTCGACGTACACCGCGACCGCGCCGATGCGCATCGGCGTCGCCGCGTGCGGCTACGCCGATGGCTACCCGCGTCATGCGCCGGGCGGCCGCGTGTGCGGCACCCCGGTGCTCGTCGACGGCGTGCGAACGCGAACCGTCGGTCGGGTGTCGATGGACATGATCACGGTCGACCTGACGCCGGTT
>JBBSPY010000280.1:0-4463 GCA_038258415.1 Burkholderiales bacterium | reverse complement strand
TGGTACGTGTTCGCGCCGCAATGCCTGTCGACGCTGGTGGTGGTGAAGCGCGAAACCAACTCGTGGCGCTACCCGATCATCATGGCGGTGTACCTGTTCGCGCTGGCCTACGCCGCGTCGTTCGTGACCTATCGCGTCACGCTGTGGTTCACCGGAGCCGGGGGTTCGTGATGGCCGAGTCGATCATCGTCGCCCTGATCGTCTGCGCCGCCGCGTGCTATGCGGTGTGGACGCTCGTGCCGCCGGTGCGGCGCCTGTTCGGCATCGCGCCCAAGGCAGGCGCGTGCGGCGGGTGCGGCGGCTGCGGATCGACCACGGCGGCGAAGCCGGGAGGCGCGCCCACGGAGCAGCCGATCCGGATCGTGCGCCGTCAGTTGCCCACCAACCCCGACCGGATCGCGTAGACCGTCATCTCCGAGTTGTTCGTCAGGCCGAGCTTCTCCAGCACCCGCGCCCGATAGACGCTCACCGTCTTCGGGCTGAGGGTCAGCTCCTCGGCGATGTCGGAGAGGCGCTTGCCCGAGGCGATCATCACCAGCGTCTGCATCTCGCGGTCCGACAGCTTGTCGTGCGCGTTCTCGAAGACCGGCGAGGTGAGGCTCTCGACGAGCATCTGCGCGATCTCGGGCGTCACGTACTTGCGGCCCTGCGCCACGGTGCGGACGGCGCTGACGATGAGCGCCGGGTCGCCGCCCTTGTTGACGTAGCCGAACGCGCCGGCGCGCAAGGCGCTGATCGCGTACTGGTCCTCGGGGTACATCGAGACGACCAGCACGCGCATCTCGCTGCCTTCGTCCTTCAGCGCGTGCAGCACGTCGAGGCCGCTGCGGCCCGGCAGGTTGATGTCGAGGACGAGCACGTCGGCGCTCTTGGTGCGCATCAGCGATCGCAGCTCACCGTAGTCGCCCGCCTCGCCGACGACCTCGATGTCGCTCGCGTCGGACAGGGTGTCGCGGATGCCGCGCCGGATCAGGGCGTGGTCGTCGCAGAGGAAGACCTTGATCACGTCATCTCCGCCCACTGGCTCGGGTCATAGGATTTGCTCGTCTCGTCGGGCTCGGCGATCCAGGCGCTGTCGACGTTGTCGAGTGGCACCGAGAGGATCAGCGTCGTGCCTTGCGAGCCGCTCGACAGGTCGATCCAGCCGCCGACGGTCGAGGCGCGCTCGCGCAGGCCGCGGATGCCGAAGGAGCGCGCCTTGTCGAGGTCTTCCTGGCTCAGGCCGCGACCGTTGTCGCTGATCTCGAGCGAGAGCACCCCGCCGGCGGTCGAGAGGTCGATCTGCACCCGCGTCGCCTGCGAGTGCTTGCTGATGTTGGTCAGCGCCTCCTGCGCGGTGCGGTAGGCGACGAGCGGAACGCCCGGTGGCAGCTCGGGCGGCTTCTTCGGCAGGCGAATCGTGCAGACGACACCGGCACGCCGCTCGAAGCGCAGTGCGATCCAGTGCAGGGCCGCCGTCAGCCCCTGCTCGAGGATCGCGGGCCGCAGGTTGTGCATGATCCGCTGGCTCGACTCGACGGCGAGGCTCACCGTCTCGATGGCCGACTGCACGCGCGCCGTCACCGCCGGCGAAGTCGAGTGCCGCGCGATCCAGGCGAGGTCGAACTTCAGCGCAGTGAGCGATCCGCCGACGTCGTCGTGGATCTCGCGCGAGATTGCCGCACGCTCGTGCTCGATGGAGGTCTGCAGGTGCTGCGCGAGCTCGTGCAGGCGCTGCTTCGACTCGATCACCTGGCGGTCGGCGCGAACGCGCGCGCGCCGCGTCTCGGCCGCGTCGACCGCGTGCAGCAGCGCCGGCACCAGCCGCGCGAGGTGGCTTTTCTGCAGGTAGTCCGAGGCGCCGTTGCGCATCGCCTCGACCGCCGTCTCCTCGCCGATCTCGCCCGAGACGAGGATGAAGGGCACGTCGCGGGCACGCGCCTTGAGGTGCTCCAGCGCGTCGAGGCCGGAGAAGCCCGGCAGGTTGTAGTCGCAGACGACCGCGTCCCACGGCTCGTCGAGCGACTCGAGGAAGGCGATCTCGGATTCGATCCGCCGCGTCTTCGCGTTGAGCCCGCCGCGCGCGAGATGCGCCACCATGATCTCGTGGTCGACCTCGGAGTCCTCGAGGTGGAGGACCCGGAAGACGCGGTCGCGGGCCGACGCGGGCATGGCTGAAATTATGCGTCGCGGCATCGCCCGCGCCCGCGGGCCGGGCCCGTCGCAGGCGAAGGTGCCAAGTCCTGCACGGCGCCGTGCGCCTGTGCCGATCGCCGACGCGTTGTCGTTGACACGCGCGCCGCACGTCGACTAGCTTTCGTCGCTGTGCAAGCCGAGCCGCCACCGATCACCCGACCGACGCGACGTGGCCTGACCGCCGCCAGCGCCTCCGCCCTGCCCGCGCTGGTCCTGCTGTGGCTCGCGTCCACCGGCGCACTGCGAGGCGGAGCCCTGCTCCTGGCGGCCGCCGGCGGACTGTCGTTGGCAGCACTGGCCTGGGCGACCTTTCGGCTCCAGCCGGTCGCGGTCCGTGTCACGCTGCTGGTCGCCATCGCTGTGAGCATCGTCGTGGTGCCACAGAGCCTGCTCCTGATGACGGCGCTGCGCACGGCGGGCGCCAATGCCACGCTCGCGATCGTGCTGGCCGTCGTCGGCGCGTTGCTGGCGGCGGCGGCGATCGGCATGATCGTCGCGTGTGCGCGCCTGCTCGGCCGGACCCCGCCGTCGTCGAAGGCCTGGTGGGCGGCATGCGCGGCGGCGGTGGTGGCGGCGATCGTGCTGTTCGTGCTGTGGCGGGTCGGCGAGGGCTTCGTCGCGCCGTCGGCGCTCGACCAGATCGAGGTGCACGAACTGCGCTTCTCGGACGATGGCAGCGAGGTCACGGCGGCGAGCCAGTACGCGGCGACGGAGCGCATCTACTCGGTGCGCGACGGCACGTTCCTGCGCGAGCGGCGGCAGACCGGGCGCGTGGCTCGATCGGAGACGCCGTATGTCGGCCACGACGGTGCGCTTCGACTCGAAGTCGTCCGCGAGCAGCGCAAGGTGACGGCCCTGAAGCTGCACGACGCACGCGGCGAGCTTCGGTGGACCCACGACATCGGCTTTCGCGACTGGCTTGCCCGCGGCAGCTCGTGCTGCCTGGTGTCGGCGGTCGCGTTCTCGCCGGGCGACCGGCTCGTTGCCATCGCCTATTTCGACAACGTCTACTTGTACGACGCCGAAACCGGACGCGTCGCGGCACGCCTGGACGGCCCCGTCCGGTCGCACCCGACGATGTTCTGGTGGTGGGATGTGCTGCGCCTGTACCGCGACAGGTTCAAGTGACCGCTCAGTCGGCGGCGGTCCGCAGCGTCTGCACGACGGGCCGTCGCAGCACGTCGCGCAGCCCCCACCAGCCGGCGGCCAGCGCGAGCACCGCGCCGACGACGAGGCCGATCAGCGGAACCCAGGGCGAAGGGCTCCAGCTGAACTCGAACACCCAGCGCGCCAGCGCCCAGCTCACCGCCATGGCGGCCGCCGAGGCGAGCAGCCCGGCGAGGGCGCCGACGCCGAGCAGCTCGGCGCGCTGCACCTGCGCGAGCAGCTTGCCGCTCGCGCCGAGGGCACGCATCACCGCGAACTCGCGCGCGCGCGATTCGCGCGTCGCGCTCACCGCCGCGAACAGCACGACCAGCCCGGCGGCGAGCGTGAAGCCGAACAGGAACTCGACGGCGCGAATCACCTGTTCGAGGATCCTCTGCACCTGCGCGATCGTTGCCGAAACGTCGATCGACGTGACGTTCGGGAAGTCGCGGCTGATCGCGTTGTCGAATCCCGGCGTCTCGGGCGCGCGGTAGGCCGCGACGTAGGTCACCGGCGCGTCGACCATCGCCGCGGTCGGGAACAGGACGAAGAAGTTGACGCGCATCGATGACCAGTCGACCTTGCGCAGACTCGTGATGCGGCCCTCGACCGGCGTGCCGCCGAGATCGAAGCGAAGCGAATCGCCGAGCTTCAGGCCGAGCGTTGCTGCGAGCCCCTCCTCGACACTCAGCCCACCGACCTCGTTGGGGGTCCAGCGGCCGGCAGCGACGACGTTGTGGGCCGGCAGCGCCGCGCTGTGGCTGAGATTGAACTCGCGGTCGACCAGGCCGCGCGCGCGCGGATCGGCATAGTCGTCGGGCACGACCGGCCTGCCGTTCACCCCGAGCAGGCGGCCGCGGATCATCGGATACCAGTCGTACCGCGCGACCCCGGCCGCGCGCAGCGCGGCCTGGAAGGCTTCGGCCTGCGGCGGCTGCACGTTGATGACGAAGCGGTTCGGAGCATCCTTGGGCGTCGCCTGGCGCCAGCTCGAGACGAGGTCGGTGCGCAGCAGCGTCAGCAGGACGAGCGCGAGCAGGCCGACCGCGAGCGCCGAGACCTGCAGCACCGCGAACGCCGGCCGCGCGGCGAGCTGGCGCGTCGCCAGGATGAGCCAGCGCGGCGCTCGCGCATCGGGCACC
>JBBSPY010000279.1:0-4478 GCA_038258415.1 Burkholderiales bacterium | reverse complement strand
GGGCGCGAGCGTGCCGTGAAGCGCGGCCCGCTGCAACCCGGCCTCTGCGGATGTGCGCTCAGGCTGCCTTCCGCACCTCCTTGAGGTGACCCTCGCTGCGCATGTAGGCATCGAGCGACTCGGTCAGCATGAGCATCAGCGGGTCGGGCAGGTGCAGCCAGTCCGTCCACGTCACGACCTCGCTGCCGTCGGCCTGCGGGGCGCCGAGCTGGAAGCGCAGCTGGTAGCCCTGCAACTCTCCCCTCGGCGTCGGAAAGGTGGTGTGCCGCACCTCGCGGCCGATGACGACGGGGATGAACGGGACGGTGTCTGGCATCGCGGTGGCTTTCGTCTCGGCGGTCGCTGGACGAGGGCACGGGGGCGACGGATACCGTGCGACGAGACGACGGGTGATCGCCGCCCAAATCCGGACACCGCGACGCATCGTCGGCCCTCCTGCTCCGATGGCGGACCGTCGAGTCGTCGACCTTTGCGGAGATCGGTCAGCCCGCGCGCCGAGCCGGCCACGCCCGTGCCGACGCTGCGAACATCGCCGCGCCCACCACGAGCGATCCCGCCGCGATCGTCAGCGAGTGCTGGAACGCGGCGTGCGCATCGCCGCCGCTGCGCGCCAGCAGCGCCGCCACCATCGCCGGGCCCAGCGCCTGGCCGAGGGCATAGACCGTCGTCACCATGCCCATCGTGCTCGCCGTCGTCAGCGGCCGGATGCGCCGCGCTTCCTGCAGGGCGAACAGGGTGAGGAGGGTGAATGGCAGGCCGAGCAGCGCGCTGCCGACGGCGAAGCCGACCTCCGTGGGCCATGCGATGCCGATGCCGATGCCGATGGCCTGCATCGAGTAGCCGGTGGCCAGCAACCAGCGCCGGTCGATCGTGATCGGCAGTCGCGACGAGAGCAGCGCGCCGCAGAAGATGCCACCGCCGAAGATGGGCCAGAACAGGTCGATCAGCGGCGAGCCGGCGATCGCCTCGCGCGCGATCACCGGCAGGAAGGTGGCGGTGACGATGTAGCCGAAGCCGGCGATGCCGTAGGCGAAGGCGAGCACCGCAAGCTCCGTGTTGCCGTGCGGTGGCGAGCCGACAGGGGCGCGCGCTGTCGATGCCGCGGGTGCGGCGAGCGCCGCTTCTGGTCCGGGCCGGAACACCTTCCACACGACCGCGCTCAGCAGCGCCGCGAGCAGCGCGAAGACGATCCACGCCGTGCTCGCGCGCCAGTGCCACGACACCAGTGCCCCGCCGAGCAAGCCGCTGACGACGATGCCGGCGCCCGGCCCGGCGAACATCACGCCGCCGAGCGCCGGCCGGCCCTGCGCCGCGAGTTGCGTCAGGCACCAGCCCGACGACTGCAGCAGCACGTAGGCACTGACGACGCCGGCGGCGAAGCGCAGCGCCGGCCAGCCGGCCGGCCAGGGGAGCGCCATCGCCGCGGTGAGCAGCGCGGTGACGGCGAGGCCGCCGCGCACCCACGCGGTGACGTCGCTCGCGCCGCGCAGGTCGATGCGCCGTCGCAGCCACGGGCCGAACGTGCAGAGCAGCGCGCCGACGAGGTAGCCGACATAGTTCGTGCTCGCGAGCCAGCTCGCCCGCTGCAGCGTGATGACGCCGTCGCCCAGCATCATCGGCAGGATCGGCGTGAAGGCGAAGCGGCCGATCCCCATCGCCACGGCGAGGGCGACGAAGCCGGCGAGGGCGATCCGCATGGCGGTCAAGGCGGCGATCCGCGGGACGGGTCACTCCCGCGGGCAACGCGCCCCTCGATCGCGTTCGCCCGTGCGCTGCACACGATGCGCCCGTTCGCATCCGGCGCCAGCCGCGCCCGGACCCGGTCCTGCAGCATCGTCGCGTCGTCGTCCGCCATCGCCGAGAAGCGCGGCAGCAGGCGCGGGCCTGTCTGCGCGATCCGCCAGAAGCTCGCGAAGTCGTCGAAGGTGCGTTCGACGACGATCTCGCGCGTCCGGATGTCGACGAGACCCGCGTCCTTCCAGAGTGCCCGCAGCGCTTCCATCCGCGACGCGTCGGCGCTCGGCGGCCAGAGGGGCGGTTTGCCGAAGGCGGCCATCTCGTCCTGCAGCACCTGGAACGGAAAGCCGCCGCCGGGGATGTCCCAGGCGTACGACGACACGCTGCCGCCGGGGCGCACCACACGCGCCATCTCGGCCACGCCGCCGGCCGGATCGGGCACGAAGAAGATCACCAACGCCATGACCGCCGCGTCGACGCTGTCGTCCGCCCAGGGCAGGGCCATCGCGTCGCCCTGGACGAATTCCGCCGGACGACCGGCGAGGCGCGTGCGGGCGTAGGCGAGCTGGCCTTCCGACGGGTCGATGCCGACGATCGAACGCGGCGCACAGCGTTCGGCGAGCATCTCGGTGAAGGCGCCGTTGCCGCAGCCGACGTCGGCCCAGCGCCAGCCGGGCCCGGGCGCCAGCCACTGCAGGAAGGTGTCGCCGACGGTGCGGCTCCACGTGCCCATGAACGTCTCGTAGGCGGCGCCATCGTCGAAGCGGATCTCGGGCCTGCCCGCGCCGCTGTCGTCCATGCCATACCCCCAAGTGGATCGCCACTGTAGAACGGCGGCCGCCGAACGCGCTAACGTGGCCCACCGATGCCGGAGAGCGATTCACGTGAAGACCTACGAACTCGAAGTCCAGCGCCTGAAGTCGATCCGGCACGACCGGGGAACGATCGACGTCGGCCTCGACGTGCTGGTCATGCCTCGCCCGGCGCAGGGCGACGCGCCCGAGGTCAGCTCGCTGCGTCTTCCCGTCGAGCACGCGCGTTCGCTGCTCGTGCTGCTGAAGCAGCAGCTCACCGACCTGGACAAGCTTCAGCCGAGAAGCCGCCGGTCGGGCCGCGCCTGACGCGACCGTTCAGCGCTTCGGCGCGTCGACCTGCAGGTCGGGGTGGGCCGCCGCGACCTCCGGCAGCGCCATCAGTGACACGCCCACCGCCGCGACGCGCGGAAAGTCAGCCAGCGCGACGTGAAAGCGGGCTGCGCCGATCAGGTGGCTGGCCAGCGCCACGTCGGCGATGCTCAGCGTCGCGCCGTGGCAGCGGGTGGCCCCCTCTGGCAGCAGGGCCTCGTAGGCCGCCAGACCTTCGCGGAACCAGTGCGCCGCCCAGTCGGAGATGGCCGCTTCGTTCGCGCCGAAACGCTGCGCCAGCTGAGCGCGCACGCGAGGAACGACCAGCGGGTGGGTGTCGGCAGCGGTCAGCTGAAACAAGGACCGTACCCGCGCGCGGCCGGCCGGGTCGGGCGGCAGCAGCGGCGGGTTGGGATAGGTTTCGTCCAGCCACTCGATGATCGCCAGGCTCTGCGTCAGGGGCTGCGCGGTCGCGCCTTCGAGCGCCGGAACGGCACCGATGGGGTTGACGGCCCGGAAGTCGGCGGCGTGTTGCTCGCCGCGCGTGAGGTCGTGCGGGCGTTCCTCGAAGGCCACCCCCTTCACGTTCAGGGCGATGCGAACGCGATAGGTGGCCAGCGACAACCAGAAGCTGTGGAGGATGATCATCCCTCAGTCTATCGTTGCCGACACCCATGTACGACCACAACCAGACCCTCGTTCCCGAGTCGTTCCTTGCGATCCACTCCCGCCACGGGCGGCCGCTGCTCTCACGAGAGGCGATGGAGGCCCGGCACGAGCTGTGCGAGGACACGGCGGCGCACGCGGCGGCATTCCTCGCCGAGCATGGGCACGGCGCCGACGGCGACGCGGCGGCGGCCGAGGCGCTGCGCCGTTGCCACGACGGCCTCGTCGCCGAGCCCCGCTCCTTCAGTGATGACGAGGCGTCCTGGGTGGTGCGTCGCGTCGCCGAGCTGCAGGCGTGGCCGCAGCCGGCCTGGCTGGACGCCTGATCGCGCGGCTCAGGCGATCGGCTTCGTCAGGTACACGCCCTCGCGACCGACGATCGCCGTTCGTGCCGGCATGAAGATGGTGCAGTCGTCGCACGGTGCGCGGATCTCCAGCGGCCCGTCGGTGGCGACAAGCTCGTCTTTCGCGAACGTCTCGAAGCCGACGACGGAGCGGGCGAACGTGAAGTCGGCGTGGGCGATGACGTGCGTGCGCAGCAGCTCGAAGCGGCGCGGCGGCGTGGCGGGCGGTGGCACCTCGCGGTCGATCAGCCCGAAGTGGCTCAGGAAGTCGAGCGCCACCTCGACCGCGAGCTCGGACGTCGCCCGCTTGAAATGCTGGCCGCACTCGACGACGAGCGCGCAGCCGGGGCCTGCGTCGCCGGCGTGCGCGCCGTGCTGGATCAGCGGCGTGCCCGAGCCGAGGCCGCTCGGCATCACGAGGTGCACGCCCGGCTGCGGCAGCGCCGACGCGACGCGCGCATTGCGCTCGAACGCCGGGTAGACCCAGAACGGCACGACGTCCTGGCTGGTCGAGTGGATGTCGAGGATGTGGTCGGCGACGGCGACGGCCGGCCGCATGGCGCGGGCCCGGCTCAGCTCGACGCTGTCTTCGCCGCCGTCGAGTTGC
>JBBSPY010000278.1:0-4481 GCA_038258415.1 Burkholderiales bacterium | reverse complement strand
GGCCGCAGCCGGATCCCGATCCTGGCGCTGACGGCGAACGCATTGAAGGACGAGGCGAGCCGCTGCAAGGCGACCGGCATGGACGACTACCTCACCAAGCCGGTACCGATGCAGATCCTCGATGCCACGCTGCAGCGCTGGCTCACGCTCGCCACGGCTGGCGCCTCGCCGGTGGACTCGCAGGTGTTGCCGGCGCTGATCGGCGACGACCCGGCGTTGATCGGCGAGTTCATGCTCGACTTCATCGCCAGCGCGAACGACGCAGCTGGTGAAATGGCGCTGACTGCCGACCCCCGTGGCGTCGCGCACCGGCTGAAGTCGTCGGCCCGTGCGGTCGGTGCAATCCATCTCGGCGAACTGTGCGAGGCCATCGAGAACGCGCCGCTCGACAGCGACGCTGCCGCCGCCTCCGCCCGCCTGGCCGTGTTCGGCACGGAGCTCGAGCGGGTGGGCCGCTGGATCGGCGCGCAAGGCTGGTCTCGGGCCGCCGTGCCCGAGACCGTCGTGTGATTGCCAGCCCGGCGACGGCAAGGGTGCTGGTCGCCTCCGACAGCACGGACGATGCAGACCAGGTGGTTCGCCAGATCGGCGACGAGTACCGCGCCATTCGGCGCTCGACCGACCCGGCCCACGCCGTCGCGGATTTCGACGACTTCCGGCCCGACGTGCTCGTGCTCGCCTTTGACAGCCTCGCCGAGGCGCAGCGCTATTCGCTCGGGCTGTACCGGCTGAGCAGCGTCATCGGCACGCACCGTCATGCCACGGTGCTGCTGTGCGCCAAGGACGAGGTTCGGGCCGCCTTCGATCTCTGCAAGAGCGGCAACTTCGACGACTATGTACTTCACTGGCCGCAAGCGCAGGACGGACTGCGGCTGTCGATGAGCATCTGGAATGCGGCGAGGGGCATCGCCGCCCTCGCTGCCGGGCCAAGCCGGCTAGAGCTCGGCAGCCACGCGCGGCGTGTCGTCGCCGTCGACTCGATGCTGCGTCGCGAGCTCTCCGGGGGCGAGCTGAGGCTGGACGGCGCCACTCGGGCGATGCAGACCGCCGAGCACGCCATCGGCGCCGCCCTAGACGAGTTTTCCGAGCGGCTCACCAGCCCCGGAGGCGACGGCATCGTCGCCGCCAAGGACAAGGCGGCGCTGGCGCGCGAGCTCACGCGACTGAAGGACGACCGCGTCTCGAACGTTTTCCGCGCCGGGGCTGACGCGCTGACGCCGGTTGCGGCGTGGCCGCGGCAACTGCAGGAGCGCCTCGAGCCGCACCTGGCCGGCATGCGAGGCTTCGCGGCCGCTGTCGGCGAGGCCCGTTCCACGCTGCTCATCGTCGACGACGACGCCTTTGTGCGAAAGCTGATGGCGACGGCGCTCGCCGACCAGTCATACGAACTGGAGTTCGCCGAGGACGGCGCCGCCGCGCTCCAGCTGCTGCGCCGCGTCCGGCCGGAATTGATCCTGATGGACATTCGCCTGCCCGACATGGATGGCATCGCCCTCACCCGCAAGCTCAAGGCGGCGTCGCACCTGGCCGACATCCCGGTGCTCATGCTGACGGGCGACGCCCGCCGCGAGACCCTCGCCGACAGCGTCGCCGCCGGCGCCGCCGGCTTCGTCGTCAAACCGTTCACGCGCGACGCCCTGCTGCATCAGATCGCACGCGCACTCCGGCCGCTGGCCGCCTGACGCCACGCCAGGAGAAGCGGCTCGGGACTGACCGCGACTGCGGGCGCTCGCGTAGGATGCCCGCAGCATGATCCGATCCGACCTCGCCTGCCTCGAACCGGAGCGCGGGCCGGAGCGGCGGGCCGGCGGCGGCGCCGCCCGGGTCCTGCGCGACGTCTTCGGCTATGCCGCGTTCCGCGGCCAGCAGGCCGAGATCGTCGACCACACCGTGGCAGGTGGCGACTCGCTGGTGCTGATGCCGACCGGTGGCGGCAAGAGCCTGTGCTATCAGGTGCCCGCGATCGTGCGCCACGCCGAGGGCCGCGGCGTGACGGTCGTCGTGAGCCCGCTGATCGCGCTGATGCACGACCAGGTCGGCGCCCTGGAGGAAGCCGGCGTGCATGCGTCGTTCCTCAATTCGTCGCTCGACTCGGGCGAGGCGTCGCGCATCGAGCGCGAGCTCATGAGCGGCCGCCTCGTGATGCTCTACGTCGCTCCCGAGCGACTCACCTCGCCGCGCATGCTGGCGCAGCTCGACGCGCTGCACGCCAAGGGCAAGTTGTCGCTGTTCGCGATCGACGAGGCACATTGCGTGAGCCAGTGGGGCCACGACTTCCGCGAGGACTACCTCAAGCTCTCGCTGCTGCACGAGCGCTGGCCCGAGGTCCCGCGCATCGCCCTGACCGCCACCGCCGACACGCTGACCCGCGCCGACATCGCGACCCGCCTCGAGCTCGACGCGGCGAAGGTCTTCATCTCGAGCTTCGACCGTCCGAACATCCGCTACGCCGTCGTTGGCAAGGCCGATGTGCGGAAGCAATTGCTGGCCTTCATCCGCGACGAGCACGCCGGCGAGGCGGGCATCGTCTACTGCCAGTCGCGCAAGAAGGTCGACGAGACCGCGGCGTGGCTCGTCGCCGAGGGCGTGTCGGCGTTGCCGTATCACGCCGGGCTCGACGGCGACGTGCGGCAGCGCAACCAGAACCGCTTCCTTCGGGAAGACGGCGTGGTGATGGTCGCGACCATCGCCTTCGGCATGGGCATCGACAAGCCCGACGTGCGCTTCGTTGCCCACCTCGACCTGCCGAAGAACATCGAGGGCTACTACCAGGAGACGGGCCGCGCCGGCCGCGACGGGCTGCCCGCCGACGCCTGGATGGCGTACGGCCTCGCCGACGTCGTCGGCCAGCGTCGCTTCATCGACGACGGCCCGGCCGACGAGGTCTACAAGCGCGCCCAGCGCGGCAAGCTCGACGCACTGCTCGCGCTCGCCGAGGCGCACGACTGCCGGCGCGTCCGGCTGCTGGCCTACTTCGGCGAGCCGAGCATCCCGTGCGGGCCGCTGCAGAACGCCTGCGACAACTGCCGCACGCCGCCGGCCACGTGGGACGCGACCGAAGCGGCGCGCATGGCGCTGTCGTGCGTGTACCGCATCGAGCAGCAGGCCGGGCTGCACTTCGGTGCCGTCCATCTCATCGACGTGCTGCGCGGCAAGGCGACCGACAAGGTCGCGCAGCACGGGCACGCGTCGCTCTCGACCTTCGGCATCGGCGCCGAAAGCAGCGAAGCGCGCTGGCGCGCGGTGATCCGGCAGCTCGTCGCGCTCGGGCACCTCCAGTCCGAGGGCGAGTACGGCACGCTCGCACTCACCGAGAGCTCGCGCAGCGTGCTGCGAGGCGAGGTGGCGCTGGCCGTTCGCGAGGAAGCGCCGTCCAGCGCGAGAAAAGATCGAAAGCGCGAGAAAAGATCGGGTTCGTCTGCCGCGCCGAAGACGGCGGTGCCGCTCGACGCCGCCGGCCTCGAGCGCTACGCGGCGCTCAAGGCGTGGCGGTCGGGAGTCGCGCGCGAGCGCAACCTGCCCGCCTACGTCGTCTTCCACGACGCGACGCTGGCCGAGATCGCCGCCAGCGAGCCCGGGTCGGTCGCGGCGCTGGCGCGCGTCGGCGGCGTCGGCGAGAAGAAGCTGGAGGCGTACGGCGAGGCGATCCTGCGCGTGCTTGGCGGAGATGCCGTCGCGCCCGACGCCGACCCGGCGTTCACCCCGTGAGCGACGCTCGCGCGTGAAAGCGTCGTGCCCGGAACCCGTCGATGCCTGACCCAACCGCCCACGCGCCGCCCGTCTCCGCCGCGCTCGACGTCGGCGACGGCGACGACGCGCTGATGCTGGCCTTCGCCGGCGGCGACGCGTCGGCGTTCGAGCGGCTCTATGCGCGGCACCAGGCGGGCCTGTGGCGCTTCACCAAGCGGCTGCTCGGCCCGGCGCTGGCGGCGCAGACCGACGAGGTGTTCCAGGACACCTGGCTGAAGGTCGTGCAGGCCCGGGATCGCTGGGAGCCGAGGCTGGCCGACGGGACGACGCGGGCCGCAACGTTCCGGACCTGGCTCTACACCCTCGCGCACCACCGCGCGATCGACCTGCTGCGACGCAGCGGCCGCGAGGTTTCGGTCGACGGCGCGGGGGACGGCGATGGCGACGACGCGAGCCGCGAGCCCTGGCAGCCCGACGCGTCGTCGGGCGAGGCCTGGCAGCACTGGCCGCCGCCCGCGAGCGCGGCGGCGAAGGCCGAGGACGTCGCCTTCTGGCGCCGCGCCGGAGAGAAGCTGCTCGACTGCCTCGACCAGTTGCCCGTCGCGCAGCGCAGCGCCTTCCTGCTCCACCACGACGACGGGCTCGCTCTCGACGAGGTCGCGCGAGCGCTCGAGGTCGGCTTCGAGACCGCGAAGACACGGCTGCGCTACGCGATGGCCAAGCTGCGCACCTGCATGGGCGCCTACCTCGATCCGATGCGCGGCGGAACGGCATGACGACCCGCGATCGGC
>JBBSPY010000277.1:0-4489 GCA_038258415.1 Burkholderiales bacterium | reverse complement strand
CTGGTTGGCCGAGCCCTTGCCGTTGGCCTTCTCGAACTCGGCGATGTACTTCATCCCGAGTTGCTTGCTGGCGTTCGAGGCCGGCAGCTTGTCGGCGACCACGGCCGGGCCCGACGAGACGTAGACGCCTTCGACGTCGGCCCCACCGACTCGGATCAGGTCCATCGTCGCCGCGCCGTGCGTCTGGTAGATCTTGGTCTTTCCGTAGCCGCGCTCGACCAGGCCCTTGTTCGGCATGGCGGCGCCGCTCCCCGATGCCGCGATGAGGATCGCGTCGGGATTGGCGGCGATCAGCTTGAGCGCCTGGCCGGTCACGCTGGTGTCGCTGCGGGCGAAGCGCTCGGTCTCGACGAGCTTGATGCCGGCTTTTTCGGCGAGCGGCTTGATGTCGGTCAGCCAGGCTTCGCCGTAGCCGTCGGAATAGCCGAGGAAGCCGTAGGTCTTGACCCCGACCTTCTTCCAGTGCTCGACGATCGGAATCGCCATCACCGCGGTCGATTGCGGCATGCGAAACGACCAGGCACCCTTGCCCGGCGGCAGGTTCGCCGGCGACAGCATGAGCTGCGGCGTCTTGCCCTCGGCGCAGACGTCGGCCATCGCCACCGCGACCGGCGTCGTCACCGAGCCGACGATGACGTCGGCCTTGTCCTCGGTGATGAGGCGACGCGTGTTCTGCACGCCCTTGGTCGTGTCGGTGGCGTCGTCGAGGACGACGACGTTGAGCTTCTGGCCGGCGATCTCCGCAGGCCAGAGGGCAATGCCCTTCTGCGTCGGGATGCCGAGCGCCGACGTCGGGCCGGTGAGCGAGATGCTGACGCCGATCGTGATGTCGGCGAGCGCGCTGCCGGCGCCGGTGGCGAGCAGCAGGGCGGCGGCGAGGCGGGTGAGGGTCGTCTTCATCGGGTGTCTCCTTCTGTGGTTCGAATGGTCGACGATGCGGGCCTCAGCTGCACATCGCCTTGATGTCGTCGGGGATCGGGATCGCACGCAGTCGCTTCGGGTTCTCGGCGTCGCGGACGACGAAGGCACGGGTCTCGCGGCCCTCGCAGATGAGCGTGTCGCCGCGCATGACGCGGTGCAGCTGCACGAGCACCTTGGCCTTCCAGGTCTCGACGCTGGTGTGGATCACGAGTTCGTCGGGGTAGGTCGCGGCGGTGACGAAGCGGGTCGAGATCTCGAGCAGCGGCGTGCCGACGATGCCGCGCGTCTGCTCCAGCTCGCTCCATGGCGGCAGGCCGCACTGCATGAAGAAAGACAGCGAGGCGGCGTCGATCCAGCGCTGGAAGTTCGGATAGAAGACGATGCCGACCGGGTCGCAGTCGCCGAAGGCGACGGTGACGCGGTGCGTGGTGGTGCGGGCCATCGCGGCTCCGTTCAGGCCGAGGCGCGGCCAGCCGGGACGACGAGGTCGTTGCCGGTGCCCATGTACATGCGGGACACGTCGGCGTCGCGCCTTGCCAGCACCGCACGCTGGTTGATCGAGCCCTTGTCGGTGATCTCGCCGGCGTCGATCGACGGTGGCTCGACGAGCACCAGCGCTCGGGCGACCCGCGTTGCGCTGCCGGTGCCTTGCGCATGCAGCGTGTCGACCAGGCGCTGAAAGAACGCGCGCAGCTTGGGATCGGCGAGCACCTCGCGCATCGGCGTTGCCTTTCCGGCTCCGGCGTCGGCGCCGACGAAGGCCCGACACGCGTCGGGCCGCGGGAAGAACAGCACGCCGATCTCGTTTCGGTTCATGCCCGCGATGACGACATCCTGAACGATCGGGTCGCCGGCGGCGATGATCTTCGCGCGCAGCGGGCCGACCGAGACGAACGTGCCGGTCGCAAGCTTGAAGTCCTCGGCGATGCGGCCGTCGAAGGCGAAGCCCTTGCCGGGGTCGGCGGCGTCCATCGGCTTGGCGGCATCGCCGCTCATGAAGAAGCCTTCGTCATCGAAGCTCTCTGCCGTCTGCGCGGGGTTGCGCCAGTAGCCGGGCGTGACGTTCGGGCCGCGGTAGCGGACCTCGCGCTTGCCTGCGTTGACGACGAGCTTCATCTCCACGCCCGGCGCCGGCAGGCCGATGTGCCCCGACTGCACGCGGTGCGCGTTGGCGCAGATCGCGAACGGCGCGGTCTCGGTCATGCCCAGGCCGGTGAGCATGCGGATGCGCTCCCCTCGGTGCCGCGCCGCGACGGTCTCGAGCTTGTCCCAGACCGGCTGCGAGAGGCCGGCACCGGAGAAGAAGAACATCGTCACGCGTGACAACAGGGTTTCGCGCAGCTGGGAATCGGTCTCGAGCGCGTTGGCGATCTCCTCGAAGCCCTTGGGCACGTTGAAGTAGACCGTCGGCGCGATCTCGCGGAGGTTGCGCAGCGTCTCGCCGATCAGCGCCGGCGTCGGCTTGCCTTCGTCGATGTAGAGCGTGCCGCCGTTGTAGAGCGTGATGCCGACGTTGTGGTTGCCGCCGAAGGTGTGGTTCCACGGCAGCCAGTCGACGAGCACCGGCGGCTCCTCGCCCAGATCCGGGAAGCTCTGCAGGATCATCTGCTGGTTCGAGCAGAGCATGCGCTGCGTGTTGATCACGCCCTTGGGCAGCTTGGTCGAGCCCGAGGTGAAGAGGAACTTGGCGATCGTGTCGGGGCCGACCGCGTCGTGCGCGGTGTCGACCGCGCCGGTCGGCGACGTCGCGGCAAGGTCGGCGAACGACGTGGTCGCGCGGCCGTCGATCGTGCCCTCGCCGAGAACGAGGCCGACATCGGCCGCGATCACCGCCGCGATCGCCTTCGCGTAGGCCGGACCGCTCGCGTAGACGAGGCCCGGCGTCAGCACGCCGACGATGTGGCGCAGCTTGGAGTGGTCCTGCGAAAGCAGCGAATACGCCGGCGAGACGGGCGCGTAGGGAACGCCGGCGAGCATCGCACCGAGGCCGAGCAGGAAGTGCTCGATGTCGTTGTCGGAGAGGATCGCGAGCGGCCGCTCCACCGAGACGCCGCGGTCGAGCAGCGCCTGCGCGATGCCGCGCGCGGCGGCCAGCGCTTCGGCGTAGCTCACGCGGCGCCAGTCGCCGCTCGATCCGTCGGCGTGCTTCACGCGCTTGGCGATCACCGTGCGGTCGGGCGCGACAGCGGCCCAGTGCAGGAAACGGTCGGTCAGGCGCCTCGGATAGTCGCCGAGCGGCTCGGTGGAACGCACGATCGTGCTGCCGTCGGCGCGCTCCTCGAAGGTCGCGGTCATCGACCCGCCGAGGCGGACGGCCCGGTAGGGCGCTTCGACGCTCACGTCTTGGCCACCTTCGGCCCGCGCCCTTCGACGAAGGCGCGCATCCGCTCCTTCGCCGCGCCGTCGCCCTGCGCGACCGCCGCCATCAGCGACTCGGTGAAGAGGCCCTCGTCCTGCCCCATCTCCGCGATCCGCGGCAGCGCGTGCAGCACGGCGTAGTTGGACAGCGGCGCATTGCCCGCGATCTTCTGCGCCAGCGCCATCGCCTTGGCGAGCCCTTCGCCAACGCCGACGCGGTATTGCGAGAGGCCCACCGCATGACCTTCGTCGGCGTCGTACACCCGGCCGGTGAGCATCATGTCGGCCATCCGCGCGACGCCGATGAGCCGCGGAATCCGCGCCGACCCGCCGCCACCGACGAACAGTCCGCGCGACCCCTCGGGCAGTGCGTAGAACGTGCTGGGCTCGGCGACGCGGATGTGGCAGGCGCTGGCGAGCTCGAGTCCGCCGCCGACCACCGCGCCGTGCAGCACCACGACCACCGGCACGCGGCCGAACTGGATCTGCGCGAACGCCGAATGCCAGGCGCGCGAGTGCCAGATGCCCTCGGCCGTGGAGCGCTCGCCGAGCTCGGAGAGGTCGAGACCGGCACAGAAGTGATCGCCCTCGCCGCTCAGCACCACGGCCTTGGTCTCGGCCGGGAGGTTGACGAAGGCGGTGTGGAGCTGCGCGACCAGCGCGTCGTTGATCGCGTTGCGCTTTGCGGGGCGCATGAGGCGGATGGAAAGCACATCGCCTTGCGTCTCGACGCCGAGCAGGTCGAGACTGGGAAGGATGCCGGCAGGCTGCGTCATCTCATTAATTTGTGGAAACAAGTCGCGCAAGAAAATGGAAGATTTTCACCCGATCTTTCCTATCGAATAGCTCAGGGTATTTCCGCATGCCCAAGCTGCCCTTAGTTATTAAATTTAACTTTGTCGCCGGCTTGCCGACGCCACTCGAGCGGCCGCACGTCGCCACAGGAGACACCACGATGCTTCGATCCCTGCGCACGGCGGCGTCATCGCTCGCCCTGATGTTGATGGCCACCATGGTGGGCGCCCAGCCGGCGGCATGGCCGACCAAACCGGTCCACATCATCGTCACATTCCCGCCGGGCGGATCGACCGACGTGACGATGCGCGTCATCGCGCCGAAGCTGAGCGAGCGGCTCGGCACGCCGGTGGTGATCGACAACCGGCCCGGCGCCGGCGGCAACATCGGCCTGCAGGCGCTCGCGCAGTCGCCG
>JBBSPY010000276.1:0-4552 GCA_038258415.1 Burkholderiales bacterium | reverse complement strand
TACGCAAATGGCCGCCCGTCCGAACACCGTTCGTGCGCGAAAGCCTCAGATCTCCGTCGTCTCCACGTCGTCCGCGTTGCGCGTCCCCTGCCTCGCGATCGGTAGCACCTCCGCTCCATCCGACGATCGATGTCGTGATCGTTTCCCTTCCGAAAGGGTGCTCGACGATGAAGCGGTTCGCCCTCCTGTTCCTGGTCATGTGCAGCGTCTCAGCGTGCAGCGAGGCGCCACGCGCCGCCGCGCCGCCGCCGGCGGGCTCGTCGCCGTACGTGGTGATGGACTTCGGAAAGCCGATGGCCATCGATGCCTTGCCGCAGGGCTGGCATCACCGCAAGTTCCGTTTCGTCGAGCCGATGCAGATTTCGTTCGTCGACAAGTCCGGCCGGCCGGCTATCCGCCTGCAGACGCACGACAGCGCTTCGATGTTGTTCCATGACGTGAACATCGGGCTGGACCGGCTGAACATCCTGAGCTGGGGTTGGTTCGTCGAACAACCCGTGATCAGCAAGCTCGACGAATTGACCGCCGAAGGAGATGACCATCCGGCGCGGTTGTATCTGAAGTTCCTGGCTCCCGACGGCGAAAGCCACGCCATGGAGATCATCTGGGGCAACAGCAGCCTGAAGGCCGGCGACTGGAAGTACCTGAAATCGTTCTGGCGGTCGCAGCCGTTCCCGCACTATGTGGCGCGCGGCGGGCAGGCCGAGATCGGACGCTGGCACGACGAGCGCGTCGACCTTCGCGAGCTCTACAGAAAGCAGTGGGGCGACCCGGCCGGCGTGCAGTTGCGCGAGGTCGCGCTGTTCTGCGATACCGATCAAACCGGGGCGTCGAGCATCGCCTATTTTTCGATGATCACGATTGATGGATGACGGGGGCGGACGTGGCGAGGAACCCGTCGAAAGCGCTGCAGAAATCGTCCGGCACCTCGAAGTACGGCAGCGCACCAGTGGGAAAGACGCTGAACAGCCAGTTCGGGCGGCCCTCCACGATCACCTTGCCGCGATAGTCGGTGAAGTCGCCACGCACACCATGCGACATCCAAACCGGCATCTCGAGTCGCTCATAGACCGTGTGGATGTCGGCGCTGAACAGGTTCGCCGAAAGAAAGTGCAGCGGCGCGTGCTCCGCACCGGCCGCCTTCGTGGTCAGCACGTCGTAGGCCCAGAGCTGCTCGTCGATTTCCTTCGAGCCCCAGGTCCGACCTAGAAAGTAGCGGATCACGCCCGGCCTGGTCAACGCGCGAAACACCGCACCTCCCCAGCCCGCGCCGGGTCCGCGCAGCGCGCTGTACAGCCAGGGCTTGCCTCGGGTGCTGCCGGGTGCGCCACGCCACGGCCGCAGTCCCCTGAACCCGGTGGGGCTGACGAGCGAGACGCTGCGATACCGGTCAGGCGTTTCCGCTGCAGCGCGCGCCAGGTATTCGCACGACAGCGACAGGGCCAACGCGTCGATCGGTGCAGGGCCGCAGCGCGCGCGGATCTGCTCGGTGACGGCGTGGACGGCATCGGTCATCAGGCGGGGCGTGTAGTCCCGGTCGCTGCGGTCGGAGAAGCCATAGCCCGGCAGATCGATCGAGAACACCGTGCGGCTCGCGCGATAGTGCTCGTGCAGCGGTCGCATTTCGGCCGCCGATGCCGAGGCGTTGATGCTGTGGATGAGCAGCAGCGGCGGGCCTCGGCCCGCGACATAGGCACTCAGCCGCCCCGCCACACTGGCGAACTCGAAGCGATCGCCGCCAACGGCCGCCGGCAGGGCGAGATGGGTTGTCGGGTCGAGCGACGCGCTCATGCGATCGATGATGCACGAACAAGGAACCCTGCGGCGTTGTCCGCAAGCGGCCGGCGATCTCGTTGTTCTTGACGAGGACAAGTCGCAGCCATCTTCCTTGGAGTTCCTGATGAACCGATTCCGCGCGAGCACTGCATCGTTGTCAACCCGCGTCGCCGGGTTGCTGTTTCCGCTGGCCGTCGCACTGGCGCTGGCCGCCTGCGGTGGCGGCGGTGGCGACGGCGGCGGCGACGCGCCGACCACCACTGCGACGGTCGGCGCAACGGGCGCCACCGTGTCGGGGCCGGCGGGTGCTGCCGTGTCGATACCGGCAGGCGCACTGACCGTGCCGACCGCCATCACCATCGCCCAGGCCACCGCCGGCGCGCCGCCGTTTCCCGCCGGCGTCTCGGCCGTCGGGCCGATCTTCGCCCTCACGCCGCACGGCACCGCCTTCGCCGTGCCGGTCACCGTGACCATTCCGTTCAACGCCGCATCGTTGCCGGTCGGCGCGACGCCGACGCTGTACAAGACCGGCGCCGGACAGACAACCTGGAACGTCGTGCCCGGAGCGAGCGTCAGCGGTGCCGCCATGACGGCCCAGGTCACCAGCTTTTCGTTCTTCGCGGTCGTCCAGGGTCTGCCGCCCGTGACCCGCAACGACCCGCGCTACGACTGGACCTTCCAGAAGACGCTGGGCAACGCGATACCCTCCGTGCTGGTCAGCAACGGCACGCAGATCGGCGGCGAGCTGAGCAAAGTGGAGGATTTCGGGCCGCTGCCGAACGCCGACTCGGCGCTCACCACCTTCACCCAGACCTTCCCCGCCGACGGCATCGCCAGCGGCCAGGTGTTCGCATTCAACAGTGGCGTGACCTACGGCGTGTTCGCCGAGGCCCCGTCGGGCTTTCTCGGCACGGCCGAGGCCATCGGCAGCAACACGACGCTGCGACAGCGGCAGAGCTTCGTGAAGAACGCCGCCGATGCAACGCTGAGCTTCACCTTGACCGCCGTCGTCATCGAAGGAGTCGACCACGAAGCCAAGGCCGGCCGCGCCGACGCGTTCATCTCGGGAGACGCTTATTTCTCGGTCCACGCCTACAAGGGCGCCAACGAAACCCTCTTCAGCGGCGATGCCTGGGCCGTCGTCTCCGGCGAAGCCGACACCTGGATCCCGATCGCGGCGGACGGGCCGTACTCGAAGCAACACCTCTGGGACATGGGCGACTTCGACTTCACGACCCAGGCGACCTCCTACGACGCCGGCAACGCGAGCTGCCCGGGCACCTTCGTGCAGCTCAAGCTGAAGCGGCCGCGCACCTACCAGATCGATCTCTCGTCGGTGCTCGTCGGCGAGGAGTTCACCGTTCGCTCGGACGCCGTTGCCAACACCCTGAACCGCAAGGGCGGCCGCCCTTACGGGGTGGACTGCAACGGCTCGGCCATGCGCGTGTTCCTGCGCGATCCGCAAACGCTGGGCGGGACGACCCTGGAATACACCGGCCTGACACCCACCAACAACCCACTGCTGACCGAGCCGCCGCTCGGCGCGGTCGTCCCGCCCGCGGCGTGCACGCCGGGCCCGGGCCCGCAGCCCGGCTCGGGCACGGTGCAGTTCAGTGCGGCCTTCTACGCGGTCAGCGAGGCGGCCGCAGCCGTGCCCACCGTCATGGTCACGCGCACCGGCGGCAGCGTCGGCGCCGTGACCGCCACCATCGCCACCAGCAACGGCACCGCCGTGGCCGGCACCGACTACCAGCCGGTCCTGACGACGGTCTACTTCGGCGACGGAGATGCGAGCCCGCGCCTCGTGCCGATTCCGGTGATCGACAACGCGATCGACGAGCCCGACCGCAACGTGGTGCTCACCCTGTCTCAGCCGGGTGGCTGCGCCGCGCTCGGCGCGCTCACGAGCGCCCTATTGACCATCCTCGACGACGACCTGCCGCCGCGGGCGCCACCGCCCGGAGCACTCGACACGAGCTTCGGCGGCGACGGCAAGGTCACGCTGCCGCGCTTCGGTGACGTCGGCTCGGCGATGGCCCTGCAGGGCGACGGCAAGATCGTGATGGTCGGCGGCGGCTACCTCGGCTTCCTGCTCGCACGCTTCAACGCTGACGGCAGCCTCGACACCGGCTTCGGCATCAACGGCACGGTGACGACCGGCTTTGCTGGTTCTTACCTCGACAGGGCCCGTGCGGTGGCGATCCAGCCCGACGGCAAGATCGTGGTCACGGGCGAGGCACGGCCAACCGGCGGCGACCCGGCATTCGCGCTCGCCCGCTACGACGCCAACGGCAGCCTCGACCCGAGCTTCGGCAGCGGCGGCCTGGTCTACGACCCCGCCGTCCTCGGCATCGCCTATGCGGTTGCGATCCAGGTCGACGGCAGGATCGTCGTCGCCGGCGACGGCAACTTGAACACGATCGGTCCCGACTACGGCGACTTCCAGATCGCACGCTATGCGGCCCACGGCACGCTCGACGCGAGCTTCGGCGCCGGTGGGCGCGTCACCGTCAGCGTCGCCGGCACCGATTCCGCTCGCAACGTTCTGGTGCAGCCCGACGGCGCCATCGTCGTCAGCGGCCATCTGCTGGGCGATTCATCGGCGGACCAGAGCGCCGGAGTCGTCCGCGTCACCGCCAGCGGCGTCCTCGACACGTCCTTCGGCATCGGCGGCAAGGTGCGGATCGACAATCCGGCGGTGGGCTACGGGCTGGCGCGGCAAAGCGACGGCAAGCTCCTGCTCGCCGGGCGCTCGGGCCAGGGTCCCTTGGGCCAG
>JBBSPY010000275.1:0-4554 GCA_038258415.1 Burkholderiales bacterium | reverse complement strand
ACGGCGGCTGGACCTTCGCGCACGACAACTCGCGCAAGGCGCTCGAGAAGGAGTTCGGCGACAAGATCCAGACTTCGTTCGTCGAGTCGGTGCCCGAAGGCCCGGACTCCGAGCGCGTGATCCGCGACATGGTGAGCCAGGGCAACAAACTGATCTTCGGCACCACCTTCGGCTACATGGACCCGATGATGAAGGTGGCCGCCGACAACCCGGGCGTCAAGTTCGAGCACGCCACGGGCTACAAGACGGCGCCGAACATGAACGTGTACGACAGCCGCACCTACCAGGGCGCGTACATGGCCGGCGTGATCGCGGGCGGGATGACCAAGACCAACACGCTCGGCTTCGTCGGCTCCGTTCCGATCCCGGAGGTGATCCGCAACATCAACAGCTTCACACTCGGAGCGCAGTCGGTCAACCCGAAGGTGACGACCAAGGTGGTCTGGGTCAACGAATGGTTCAACCCGCCGAAGGAGACGGAAGCCGCGCAGTCGCTCATCAACGGCGGCGCCGACGTGCTGATGCAGAACACCGACTCCTCGGCCGTGCTGCAGACGGCGGGCAAGGCTGGCAAGTACGCGTTCGGCTGGGACAGCGACATGAAGGCGTACTCGCCCGATGCGCACCTGGCCTCGTCCGTCATCAACTGGGTGCCGTACTACGTCAAGACCACGAAGGACGTGCTCGACGGCACGTGGAAGGGCGACCAGCACTCGTGGTGGGGCGTCAAGGAAGGCGCGATCGACATCGTGTCGATCTCCGACAAGGTGCCGGCCGAGATCAAGGCCAAGGTCGAGAAGGTCAAGGCGGGCCTGAAGGACGGCAGCTTCGAGATCTGGAAGGGCCCGATCGTCGGCAACGACGGCAAGGAGATGGTCGCGGCAGGCAGCAACGCCGACGACAAGTTCCTCGGCGGGATCAACTTCTACGTCAAGGGCGTCGAGGGCAAGGTGCCGGGCGGCGAGAAGAAATAGGAAGACCGCGTTGCCGATGGAGCGCGCGGCGCTCGACCGCATCCCGCGACAGCTGCTGCCGCAGCTGTTGCGCGAGATGCCCAAGGCCGAGCTGCACATCCACATCGAGGGCTCGCTCGAGCCCGAGCTGATCTTCGCGCTGGCGAAGAAGAACGGCGTGGCGCTCGCCTACGACAGCGTCGAGGCGCTGCGTGCGGCCTACGCGTTCACCGACCTGCAGAGCTTCCTCGACATCTACTACGCGGGTGCCAGCGTGCTCGTCGATGCCGACGACTTCGAGGCGATGGCGATGGCGTACTTCCGCCGCGCCGCCGCCGACCGGGTCGTGCACGCCGAGGTGTTCTTCGATCCGCAGACGCACACCGAGCGCGGTGTGGCAATCGGCACCGTCATCGAGGGCCTGTCGAGGGCGTGCCGCCGCGCCGAGGCCGAGCTGGGGATCACGGCCGCGTTGATCCTGTGCTTCCTGCGCCACCTGAGCGAAGGCGACGCGCTGTCCACGCTGCGCGACGCGCTCCCCTACCGCGAGCACTTCATCGGCGTCGGCCTCGACAGCAGCGAGCGCGGCCATCCGCCAGAGAAGTTCGCCCGGGTCTTCGCCGAAGCCGGTCGTCTCGGCCTGCACCGGGTGGCGCATGCCGGCGAGGAAGGGCCTGCGGCCTACATCGAGACGGCGATCGACGTGCTCGGCGCCGAGCGCATCGACCACGGCGTGCGCTGCGTCGAGAGCCCGGCGCTGATGAAGCGCCTCGCCGATTCGCGCATCGCGCTCACGGTCTGCCCGCTGTCGAACCTGAAGTTGCGGGTGTTCGACCGGCTCGATGACCACAACCTCGCCGACCTGCTAAAGGCCGGCATCCGCGCGACGATCAACTCCGACGACCCCGCCTACTTCGGCGGCTACATCAACGACAACTTCATCGCCACCTTCGAGGCCCTGCCGCAGCTCGGCGCCGCCGAGGCCTACGCGCTGGCACGCAACAGTTTCGACGCCAGCTTCGTCGACGCCGCGGCCCGGGCGGCGATGACCGAGCAACTCGACCGGACCTTCGCGCGCCACGCCCGATGACGGAGCTGCTGAGCGACCCGCAGGCCTGGATCGCGCTGGCCACGCTCACCGCGCTCGAGCTCGTGCTCGGGATCGACAACATCATCTTCATCTCGATCCTGGTCGACAAGCTGCCGGCAGCACAGCAGCAGCGGGCGCGGATGATCGGCCTGTTCATGGCGATGTTCATGCGCATCGGCCTGCTGCTGGTGCTGTCGTGGATCATCGGCCTCGTCGCGCCGCTCTTCACCGTGCTCGGCAAGGCCATCTCCGGACGCGACCTCATCCTCATCGGCGGTGGCCTGTTTCTCCTCTGGAAGAGCACGGGCGAGATCCACGAGGCGTTCGTGGCCGCCGGCATCGAGCACGACCCTGAGGCGAAGCCGCCGGTTGCCACCGGTACCTTCGGCGGCGTCATCTTGCAGATCATGGTGATCGACATGATCTTCTCGCTGGATTCGATCATCACCGCCGTCGGCATGGTCGACGAGCTCGCGGTGATGGTCGCCGCGGTGATCAGCTCGGTGGCGCTGATGATGCTGTTCGCGGGCGCGATCGGCCGCTTCGTCTCGCAGCATCCGACGATCAAGATGCTGGCGCTGACGTTTCTCGTGGTCGTCGGCGTGGTGCTCATCGCCGAGGGCTTCGGGCAGCACGTTCCCAAGGGCTACGTCTACTTCGCGATGGCGTTCTCGGTCGCCGTCGAGATGCTCAACATTCGCATGCGCCGGCCGAGGCCCTCGGCGGCGCGCCCTCCGAAGGACTTGCCATGAACGATCGCCACGTCGATTTCTACCACTCGCCGCAGTCGCGATCGGCCGGCGCGCTGGCACTGCTCGAAGACCTCGGCGCCGACTATGCGCTGCACCCGCTCGATCTGGCCCGAGGCGAGCAGCGCGAGGCGGCCTACCTCGCCGTCAACCCTATGGGCAAGGTGCCCGCGATCGTGCACGCGGGCGCCCTCGTCACCGAGCAGGGTGCGGTCTACCAGTACCTCGCCGACCTTTACCCCGAGGCAGGCCTCGCGCCTCCGATCGGTGACGCGAGGCGCGGCCCTTACCTGCGCTGGCTCTACTTCTACGGTTCGTCGTTCGAGCCGGCGCTGGTCGACAGGGCGATGAAGCGCGAGCCCGGCCCGCCTTCGACCGTTCCCTACGGCGACTACGACACCACGGTGAAGACGCTCTTCTCGCAGCTCGCGCGCGGCCCCTTCCTCACCGGTGACGCCTTCACCGCCGCCGACATGCTGTGGGGCATGGCGCTGCGCTGGACGACCGGCTTCGGCCTCGTCGAGGCGACGCCCGACGTCAGGGCCTACATCGAGCGCGTCGCGTCGCGGCCGTCGGTCGCCAGGGCCGGCGAGATCGACGCGCGCATCCTGGCCGATCGCGAGGGCGTCAAGGCCGCGCGCTGATCAGGTGCCGACGCCGCGCTTCGAACCGCTCGACTTGCGCGACCCGTCCTCGAAGACCTCGTCGTCGCGGAGCACCGATCCGTCGGCGTCGAGTTCGCGCTCACGCGTCAGCTTGCCGTTGTCGTCGTAGACCGACTCCGCGCGCAGCTTGCCTGCGGTGTCGAAGCTGCGGTGCGTGCCGACCGGCCGGTCGGTGCGGTAGTCGCGGAAGTTGCCGCTCTGCCCGAGGGCCCATGCGCCTTCTCCTGCCTTGACGCCGTTGTCGTGGAAGCGCGTGACGGTGCGAAGGCTCTGCGTCGGGCCGCTGGCGTAGAGGGTTCGATCCTTCGGCTGGCCGTTGAGGTACCACGACTCGTCGGAGACGAGTTCGCCCTCGTTCCTGCCGTCACGCTCGACGACGCGCCATCGGCGCTCACGCACGCGCGGCCCCGAGGCGTGGAACTCGCGATCGAGCGTCTGCACCCGCCGCTTGTCGGCGAACGACTGCCACTGCGTCTCGTGGCGCAGCGTGCCGTCGGCCGCGAACGACTTCTCGCTGCCGCCGTCTGCCCCCTGCTCGCGCAGTTCGCGCGTCGCGCCGCTGGCCCAGAGCAGCTCGCGGCGGATCACCGAGCCGCGGCGATAGGCGGTTCGCGACTTCACGGCTCCCTTCGAGTCGTATGCAGCGACGGCGGCCTCGCCCGCGAAGCCGCACGCCGTGCGGTCGTCGAAGTCGGGTGCGAGCACCGGCCGGTCGCCGCATCGCAGGTCGGCGAGCCTGCCGTCGGCGTGGAACTCGACGACGGCGACTTCGCGCTCGGCATCGTCGAGGACCGCGACACGTTTCGGCGTGCCGGTCGGATGCCAGCGTCGCGAAAGTCCGGCGGTGCGGCCGTTGCGCGCAGTCTCTTCGGCGACCAGCACGGGCTTGCCGCCCGGCACGACGGGTGGCGCGTACTCGCGGAACACGCCGTCGCGATTGCCCTTCTCGTTGACGCGGTAGTCGCGCTCGAGAACGCCGTCCCGGTAGAAGCGCACAGCGCCCACGAAGCGGCCCTGCTGCAGTTCCTGCTCGCGCTGCAGCGGACCGTTCACCCCGTCGCGGCAGCGCATGATCCCGGTCTTGTCCTTCGTCGTGT
>JBBSPY010000274.1:0-4561 GCA_038258415.1 Burkholderiales bacterium | reverse complement strand
CTTTCGCCTTGATCCGCAGAATCACGTCAAGCAGCATCCGATCGCCGTCGTTGAGAGGTTCGTCGAAGTCCTGCATGTAGGGCTTGCGGTCTTGTTCGGGATTGAAGCGGTAGATGGAGAACTTCATGAGCGCCCTTAGAGGTACCCGGCAGGTTGCAGGCTGTTCATCCGTGACCCAGCCACAGAAGCCGAACAGTCCATGCACCCGCAGCCAGCAGCGACACGGCGATGAGCGACAGGGCGGCTATGCGTGCGGCAAGCGATGCGACGTAGTCAAGCGTCACGTCGCGCAGGCCGACCCAGGCGTGTGTCAACAAGGCCGCCACGAAGAGGAAGGAGGCAACGCCGATACCGGGGCTGGCGATCCAGCCTCGCCAGTCCTCGTACGAATGCGGCGGACTGACCAGAAAGTGCGCAAGCACGAAGACGATGAAGCCCAGCATGAAGACTGCGCTCAGGCGCTGCACAAGCCACGCTGGCAGGCCTGTGACGGGCCCTTTCACCGCAGGACGCCTGCAGCCAACGCCGCGATCGCGACACCGCCCAGGTTCACGCTCCAGGCGCTTCGGCGCGCACGCGTCAGGTGGGAGCCGACGCCGATGTCCATCAGCAGATGCCGCACCCCCGCCAACAGGTGGTGCGACAGTGCCCAGATGAAAACGATCAGCCACACCTTGAAAAGCCCAGTTTCCGACATCCCGGTCAGACGTTCGTATGACTCCGCGCTATCGAGCGACACGTGCAACGCGTACAGGCCGAACGGGATGCCGAGTGCGAGCACGATGCCGGTGACGCGATGGGTGATCGACGTGATGGCGCCGACAGGCATCTGAATTCGCATCAGGTTGAAGAACACGGGTCGCGGTAGGCCGGGCCGGCTCATCCGAGTGCTTCACCAACGCCGAGCGACCGGGCCTGTCGGCTCAGCGTTGACACTGCGCATGTCTGATCAACAGCGCAAGTTCTCATCGCGGCGCGCCAGCGCCCTATGCGCCATGAAGCAGCAGGGTGACCAGAACAGCCGAGTCTTCGATTGCCCTGAGCGAATGCGGAATGCTGCCAGCCAAACATTTCAGATCGCCGGCCCGCATCACGTCGCGCGTGGTGCCGATGGAAAATTCGACGCTGCCCTCCAGACACTGCACCGTCAGCTCGCCTGAAACCAGGTGCTCGGGCATCTCCTTGCCGGCGAGCAGAATCAGCCGAAATACCTCCAGGCGCTGCGTCTTGTACAGCGTGGCGGTGCGCGCCTCCTTGATTGCGTCACCCAGCGGCCGAACGTTGATCAGCTCGCCCGACAACGCATGGTGTATCGCCATTGTTCCGATGCTCCTCGTCGCAGTTTCGATTGTCAATGACCGGACTGACGATGAGAGTCGGTCAGGGCCTCGACCACGTGCGGCTCTCGATGAGTCAACGGGATCTGCTGATACTGTCTTGTCTCGATTGTCCCGAGGCGTCGCTCCGAGTCCAATGACAAACATCAAGAACGTTGACGCGGACACACCGGCATGCGCCGCCGGGCAGCTGCGCCGCCACGGCCTGTTCGCGTCCATTCCCGAAGACGTGCTGACCGAGGTCGTTGCCGGTACGTTCGAGGCGCGACGCGAAGGTGGCCAGTATTTCTTTCGCGAGGGCGACCACGCCAGCCACTACCTGTTCATGACCGAGGGTCGAGTCGACATGGTGCGGACCGGCATCGACGGCCAGGAGCGGGTCGCCCGTTTCTTTGAGCCGGGCGAGCTGGTGGCCGAAGCGGCGATGTTCATGGCCCATGGTCGCTACCCGATGAGCGCACGTGCCGCCCAGCAAGCTGTGGCGTGGTGCCTTCCCCGAGCGCAGTTGCACGCTGCCTGCCTGCAGCATCCCCCCTTGGCGTTGCGCATGCTCGAAGCGTTGAGCGCTCGGCTGTACGGCGCGGTCAACGAGGTGAGCTCGTTCGCGCTGGCCGACGCCCCGCAGCGGCTGGCTGCGTACCTCCTGGCGCAAGTGCGTCTCCAAGCATCCGTGCGCCTCGAGCTGCCGCTCGCGACGCATCAGCTGGCCGGCCATCTGGGCGTCCGCCCCGAGACCCTCAGCCGGATCTTCGCCCAGTGGGCGCAGCAAGGCTATGTCGCGGGCCGCGGACGCGTCTGGGAGCTGCGCGACCTCGAGGCTCTGCGGCAGTTCGCCCAAGCGGTGGTCAGGTCGGGCTAGGCTGCGTTCGAGGGCCCTGCGTCGTGAGGGCGAGGACCGCCGAGTCTCAGTCTTCGTACGCCGCCGTCGGCGGGCACGAGCACGAGAGGTTGCGGTCGCCGTACACGTTGTCGACGCGGCCAACCGGGCACCAGTATTTGTCCACGCGCACCGACGCGATCGGATACGCGGCGTCCGAGCGCGAATAGGCGTGCGACCAGTCGTCTGCGAGCAGCGCGTCGGCGGTGTGCGGGGCGTAACGCAGCGGGTGGTCGCCACGCGGCCACACACCCGACTCGACCTTCGCGATCTCCTGTCGGATCGCGACCATCGCGTCGCAGAACCGGTCGAGCTCGGCGAGCGACTCGCTCTCGGTCGGCTCGACCATCAGCGTACCCGGTACCGGGAAGCTCAGCGTCGGCGCGTGGAAGCCGTAGTCGATGAGGCGCTTGGCGACGTCTTCGGCCGTGACACCGCTCGACTCCTTCAGCGGCCGCAGGTCGAGGATGCACTCATGGGCGACGCCGCCGCCTGCGATGCCGTCAACGTTGCCGCTGAAGTGAATGTCGTAGTGACTGCACAGGCGCGCCGCGACGTAGTTCGCCGCGAGGATCGCCGTCTCGGTCGCCCGCTTGAGTCCGTCGGCGCCCATCATCCGCATGTACATCCAGCTGATGGGCAGCACCGAAGCGTTGCCCAGCGGCGCTGCCGACACCGCGCCGACGGGCCGGCCTTCGCCAGATCCCGGGTCGGACGGCAGGAAGGGCACCAGGTCGGCCGCAACGCACACCGGCCCCACGCCCGGCCCGCCACCGCCGTGCGGAATGCAGAACGTCTTGTGCAGGTTGAGGTGGCTGACATCGCCGCCGAACTCGCCCGGCGCGGCGACGCCGACCAGCGCGTTCAGGTTCGCGCCGTCGACGTAGACCCGCCCACCGTGCCGGCGCACGGTGGCGCAGAGCGCCTTGACCTGCGCGTCGAAGACGCCGTAGGTCGACGGGTAGGTGATCATGATCGCGGCCAGCCGGTCGGCGTGGGCGACGCACTTCGCTTCCAGGTCGTCGAGGTCGACGTTGCCTTCCGCGTTGCACTTCACGACGACGACCTTCATGCCGACCATCTGCGCGCTCGCCGGATTGGTGCCGTGAGCCGACTCCGGGATCAGGCAGACGGTGCGCTGCGACTCGCCGCGCGAGGCATGCCAGGCGCGGATCGCGAGCAGCCCCGCGTATTCGCCCTGCGACCCGGCGTTGGGCTGCAGGCTGACGCCGGCGTAGCCGGTCGCGGCGCAGAGCCACGCCTCCAGCTGCGCGCGCAGCGCCTCGTAGCCGGCGCGCTGCGGGGCCGGCGCGTACGGATGCACGTTCGCGAATTCCGGCCAGGTGAGCGGGATCATCTCGCTGGTCGCGTTGAGCTTCATCGTGCACGAGCCGAGCGGGATCATCGAGCGGTCGAGCGCGAGGTCCTTGTCGGCGAGCTTGCGCAGATAGCGCAGCATCTCCGTTTCGCTGCGGTGTCGGTTGAAGACGGGGTGCGTCAGATAGTCCGAGGTGCGTCGCAACGCATCGGGGATCCGCGGTTCGATGCCGCGCTCGAACCGGGCGACGTCGGGCGGCGCCTTGCCGTCGCCGGCAAACACGCGCCACAGCGACTCGATGTCGGCTCGCGTCGTCGTTTCGTCGAGCGAGATGCCGAGCATGGTGTCGCCCCACTCGGGGTAGCGGCGCAGGTTGTAGCCGGCGTTCGCGGCACGTTCGAAGACGCGCACGGTGTCGGCGCCGGTGTCGAGCGTGATCGTGTCGAACGCCGTCTCGCCGCGAACGGTGTGTCCGAGCTCCTGCAGGCCCTGCGCCAGGATCGCCGTGTACGAGGCGACGCGCGATGCGATCCGCTTCAGCCCGTCCTTCCCGTGATAGACCGCGTACATGCCGGCCACGATCGCCGGCAGCACCTGCGCCGTGCAGATGTTCGACGTCGCCTTCTCGCGGCGGATGTGCTGCTCGCGTGTCTGCAGCGCCAGGCGATACGCCGTCCTGCCGTGCGCGTCGATGCTGACGCCGACCAGCCGGCCCGGCAGGCCGCGCCTGTATTCGTCGCGGCAGGCGAGGTAGGCCGCGTGCGGGCCGCCGCAGCCCATCGGCATTCCAAAGCGCTGCGTCGTGCCGCAGACGATGTCGGCGCCGAAGTCGCCCGGTGGAACGACCAGCGCCAGAGCCAGCAGATCCGCGGCAACGATGAAGGCGGCGCCGTGCGCGTGGATGCGCGGAGCGTCTTCTCGCATGTCGTGCAGCTGTCCGCTGGTCGCCGGCCACTGCGCCAGCACCGCGAAGTAGTCGCCCCCGGCGACAAGGCGGTCCCATTCCTCCGCCGAGTTCGCCAGCTCGAT
>JBBSPY010000273.1:0-4588 GCA_038258415.1 Burkholderiales bacterium | reverse complement strand
GGCCTGTCTGTTACGGCCGACGGACGCGAAACGGGGCGCCTCAACCACCGGGCGCGGCCGCGCGCTCCATCTCCTTGAGCATGCGGTCGAGCCGGTCCTTCAGCTTCTCGGTCGAGAGCTTCTCGCGAAAGCGCTCGACCATCAGCGGCAGCGCGAAGGGGCTCGGCACGGCGAGCTCGACGAAGACGACCCGCTGCTCGCGCATGCGCCCGAGCACCGAGCGCAACCGACGGATGTCGAGCTCCTGGCCGAGCACCTCGTCCTCGGCCTGAGACAGCAACCGGTTGCCAGCGTCGTACTTGCGAAACACCTCGTAGAAGAGCGTGCTCGACGCCTGCAGCTGGCGGTTGCTCTTCGGCTGCCCCGGGTAGCCCTGGCTGATGAGGCCCGAGACGCGCGCGATCTCGCGAAAACGGCGGCGCGCGAGTTCGCTCGAGTTCAAGCTCGCCAGCACGTCCTGCAGCAGGTCGTGCTCGTCGAACAGGCTCTGGTCGACGAGCGGCGCCGGATCGACCGGCTTGGCCGACAGCAACTCGAGCCCGTAGTCGTTGATCGAGATGCTGAAGGTGTTGGGCTCGCTCTTCGCCAGGCGCCAGGCGAGCAGGCTGCCGAGGCCGATGTGGGCGTTGCGGCCGGCGAAGGGATAGATGAAGAGATGCTGGCCTTCGCGAGAGACGAGCTTCTCGATCAGCAGCGTCTTCGGCGTCGGGATGCGCGAGAGGTGCATCTGCGTCTCGAGCATCGGCCGCGCCGCCTCGAGCTCGGGGTCGAAGAAGTCGCCCTGCGCGGCGCCGGCGAGCACCTCGAGCACGGCGTCGGCGAGCTCGTTGGAGAGCGGCATCTTGGCGCCGGCCCAGCTGATCATCGCCGCCTTCCTGCCGTCGGCGCGGCGCACGTAGGCCGTCATCTCCTCGGCGCGAACGAACTCGAGCGTTCGGCCGGCGAAGACGAAGCAGTCGCCCTTGCGCAGCCGCGCCACGAAGCCCTCCTCGACGACGCCGATGCGCCCGCCCGTGAGGTACTTCACCTGCATCGACGCGTCGGAGACGATGGTGCCGACGTTGAGCTTGTGGCGCCGCGCGATCGCCCGGTCCGGCACGCGGTAGACCCCTTGGTCGTCCTGCACGACGCGGTGGTACTCGGGGTAGGCGTGCAGGCTCTCGCCGCCTTGCACGACAAAGGCCAACGCCCAGTCGAATTCGGCTCGGGTGAGCGACCGATACGCCCACGCGGTGCGCACCTCGTCGTACAGCGCGTCGGCGGTGTAGCCGCCGCCGAGCGCCACCGTCACGAGGTGCTGCACGAGCACGTCGAACGGCTTGTCGTGCGTGGCCCGCTTCTCGATCCGGCCGGCGAGCGCGGCGCGGCGCGACGCCACCGCCTCGACGAGCTCGAGCGTGTTCGTCGGCACCAGCGTGATGCGGCTCGGCCGGCCCGGCGCGTGGCCGCTGCGGCCGGCGCGCTGCAGCAGCCGCGCGACACCCTTTGCCGAACCGATCTGCAGCACCCGCTCGACCGGCAGGAAATCGACGCCGAGGTCGAGCGACGAAGTCGCGACCACGGCCTTCAGCCGACCTTCCTTCAATCCGAGCTCGACCCAGTCGCGCACCGCCTTGTCGAGCGAGCCGTGGTGCAGCGCGACGAGGCCGGCCCATTCGGGCTTGCGCTCCAGGATGAGCTGATACCAGGCTTCGGCCTGCGAGCGCATGTTGACGAAGACGAGCGTCGTGGACGAGCGCTCCAACTCGTCGACGACCGGCTGCTGCATCTGCTTGCCGAGGTGGCCGCCCCACGAGAAGCGACCCGGGTTGGCGGGGAGCAGCGTGTCGACGACGAGCTCCTTGTCGATCCGGCCGCGAACCATCGTCCCCGCCGCGGCGGAGCCGCTCGGGTCCGTGCCGAGCAGCACGCGCAGCGCGTCGTCCAGGTTGCCGAGCGTCGCCGACAGTCCCCAGACGACGAGGCCCGGGTTCCACCGGCGCAGCCGCGCCAGCGCCAGCTGCACCTGCACGCCGCGCTTGCTGCCCATGAGCTCGTGCCACTCGTCGACGATCACCGTGTGCAGCGTCGAGAGCTCGTCCGACGCGCGTTCGCGGGTCAGCATCAGCGTCAGCGATTCCGGCGTCGTGACGAGCGCGGTCGGCATGCGCCGGTCCTGCCGGGCGCGCTCGGCGGCCGGCGTGTCGCCGGTGCGCGCGCCGATCGTCCAGCCGAGGCCCAGTTCGACGGTCGGGCTCTGGATCGAACGAACGGTGTCCGCCGCGAGCGCGCGCATCGGCGTCAGCCAGACGATGCCGAGCGGCGGCGCCGGCGGCGCGACGGCAGGCGTCGGCGCCCGCGTCGCCGCGGGCTCGCGGCCGCCGCGCGCCCGCGCACGCGCCCCCGCGCCGAACCAGACCGCGGTGGTCTTGCCCGAACCGGTGGTGGCGTGCAACAGGCCGCTCTGCCCGGCCGCCATCGCCGACCACACGTCGCGCTGGAACTCGAAGGGCCGCCAGCCACGCGAGGCGAACCAGGCGGCGATGTCGAGGCGCGGTGCCTTCACCCGACGATCCAGCCCTCGACCGGATCGACGTCGCCCGGGATGCCGTAGGCGCCGCGCCGCGATGCCAGCGCGGCCTGCACGAGGCAGAGCAGCGCGTCGAGGCGATCGCCTGCGGCATCGTCGACCAGCGAGCGCCGCAGCGCCGCATCGGCTACGACGTGCAGACCACCGGCCGGTGCGTCTTGGCCCGCCGCGAGCGCGTCGACGATCTCGCACCGCGCCGCGCGACGGTCCGCGTCGTCGCCGTTCTTGTACGAGCGCCGGCCGACGAACGCATGCGCGAGACGGCGCGGGTACGCCTCGAGGGCGACGCGCTGCGCGTCGCCGGCGTGCTGGCCCGGCATCGTCACGCCGGCGTCGACGAGCGCGGCGACGCCTTCGAAATACATGAAGCCGACCGGCACGTAGCGGGTCTGCAGCGGGCTCGTGGAGGCAACGGAAGCCGCGCGGTCGGTGCAGCGGTGCACGAGCCGCTGTCCGGCGGGGCGCGTGTTCCCCCACGCGTCGACCGCGGCGCGAAACGCCATCCGCGTGGGCCAGCGCTCGCGCACGGCGGTGATCACCGCGGCCGTGCTCTCGCCGAGCCGGTGGGCATCGACGAAGGCACGGGGCAATCCGAACGGCAGGTCGAAGCCACCGAGCCACGGGCCGGGCTCGGTGAGCACGGCGCGAAACGCCAGCAGCGTCGTCAGCCCGTCGACGCGGTCGACGTGCACGGCTTTGCCCTCGAGCGTCGCGCGCGCCACGGTCACGGGCTTGCGTCGCGACGGATTGCAGGTGAAATCGACGCCGAGGAGCTGCAGCGCGGGCATCGGCGGATTGTCCGGCCGGCGATACAGTGGCGCATGAGCACCCCTTTCCCCGCGAGCAACCCCGTCCTCGTCGAGGCGTTGCGCGGCGGCGCCGTCGAGTCGGCGCACCGAGGTGCGATCAGCATCGTCGATGCCGACGGCGCGGTCGTCGCCGCGATCGGCGATGTGCAGCGCCCGGTCTTTCCCCGCTCGGCGGTCAAGGTGCTGCAGGCACTGCCGCTGGTCGAAAGTGGTGCCGCCGACGCATTCGGCCTCGGCGACGACGCGCTCGCCGTCGCCTGCGCCTCGCACGGCGGCGAACCGCGGCATGTCGAGGTCGTGACGGCCACGCTCGCGAAGGTTGGCCTCGACGTCAACGCGCTCGAATGCGGCACGCAGTGGCCGTCGACGGAGGCCGCGTCGCGCGCCCTCGCCGCCGCCGGCACGAAGCCCGATGCGCGCAACAACAATTGCTCCGGCAAGCATTCGGGCTTCCTTTGCGTCGGCTGCTTGATGGCGGGCAACGACGCAGACCGGCGTGCGTTCCTGCGCGGCTACGTCAAGCCGGAGCATCCGCTCATGCGCGGCGTCACCGCGGCGCTGCAGGCGACGACGGGCTACGACCTCGCCCGCGCGCCGCGCGGCACCGACGGCTGCTCGATCCCGACCTACGCGATCCCGCTAGAGAACCTGGCGCGTGCCTTCGCCGGCGTCGGCACCGGCGTCGGCCTGTCCGACGGGCACGCGAAGGCGGCCCGGCGGCTGCGCGCCGCGGTGGCGAAGGAACCGTTCCTCGTCGCCGGCACACGCCGCTTCGACACGCGGGTGATGGACCTTCTAGGCGAGCGCGTCTTCTGCAAGGTGGGCGCCGAGGGCGTGTACTGCGCAAGCCTGCCGGAGCGGGGCCTCGGCGTCGCGCTCAAGATCGACGACGGCAACAACGCGCGCGCCGCCGAGGTGGCGATGGCGACCGTGATCGAAGCGCTGGTCCGGCTCGACGACGCCGAGACGGGCTTCGTGCACGAGCTGAGCGACGTCACGCTGAAGAACTGGAACGGCATCGAGGTCGGCAGGCTGCGCGCGACCGAGTCGTTGCGCAAGGCCTTGCGCGGCTGATCGAGAAGGCGAGCCGACCTCAGCCCGTCGATATCAGAGCGAGCAGCGCCTCGAGCGACGCCATGGTGTCGGCCTCGTGCAGCGGCTTGTCGTCGCGCATGCGCAGCATGCGCGGGAAGCGCACGGCGATGCCGCT
>JBBSPY010000272.1:0-4593 GCA_038258415.1 Burkholderiales bacterium | reverse complement strand
CGGAGATCTCGGCGCTCGAGCGGCTCGAGGCCTCCAGGGCACGTCTGCGCGGCGCGCTTCTGGAGATTGCCCACCCGACCCCGCCAGCGCATTGCCATGCTGCAGCGGCCGACCTCAAAGCCCGGCTGCTGAGAATGGCAAGAGATGTCCCGGGCGTATCGATCATCGCTGACAGCGTCGAGAGCTGGTGGGCGCAGCATCCCCTCCACACCGCGGGAATCGTCGCGATGGAGGCCTCGAGGGAGGTCATCGTTCCGCTGGCCAGGCGCAACCCTTTCATGCTGCTGCTCGGTGCGACGGCAATCGGCGCATTGCTGATCGCTTCGCGGCCATGGCGCTGGATCATTCGCCCTGCCCTGTTCATCGGACTAGTGCCGCAGCTCGCCTCGCATCTCATCCGGCGCGTCCCGCTCGACAGCTGGATGCGCATGGGCATGCGCTTCCTGACGAAGTCGAAACCATCAGCGCCACCACGGCCAGCTTCCCGGCGCGCCACACGTGCCACAGCGGTACTTTGAGTCGAAGAAAGCTCACCTCGGCTGCTGCGTAAGACAGTTCCTACAGCGCGCGCCCACCTTACGCCGATAGCGAGGATCCACCTGGCGCGTAAGATGCAGTGATGCTCATGAGATCGCCTTTCTCCATCACACCAGCTATGCCAAGCATGGCTCCGACGGTCGCACCGGCGGTCATGAGCACCGGCGCGGGAAGCCGTTCGCACCGTGGTTGGGCAACCTCTGCGGTTAGTGGGGCGGCGGAAACCCTGCCAAGCGATCTCGATGCACTGGGCAGTCACGCGCAGGACTGTCGCGGTGGCAGCGGGCCGATGTTCGAGGCCCGGTGCGTCGCCGAGTCGATGGTCGGGTTGATCGCGCCTCGCATCGTCACCACCGCCATCGCCGTGGTGCTTGTGCTCGGAGTGATTTCGCTGCTGACCTGACACCCGGAACAGGCGCCTGCCGATGGCGGCGGCAGAACTTCTCCGCTACGTTCCCGACGCCCCCGAGTCGGTTGTCAAGCTCCTCGACCCCCGTCGAGGGGCTCTAGAGCGTCCGGTCCGGTCGGAAATCTTCGGACCGGAGCGGTTCGGGTTGCACGGACGCAGCCTGGGCGCGACCCATGCCGCCGAATTCGCCCAACGCGGATCGAACGCGTTCTTTCCGCGGCTTCGCGACAACCTCGCCGCCTTGCGCGAGGCGCACCAGTACATCGGCGAACAGGCGAGAGCCGGTCACGACGTGAGTCCGGCGGCCGAGTGGCTGCTCGACAACTTCCACATCGTCGAGGCGCAACTGCGCGAAATCCACGAAGGCCTGCCTCGACGTTACTTCCGCGACCTTCCCGTCCTCGTCGACGAGCCACTGGTGGGCCTGCCGCGCATCTACGGGGTGGCCTGGGCGTTCGTCGCCCACACCGACAGCGCCTTCAACGAGGAGTTGCTGCTGCGCTTCCTGCTGCCGTACGAGGAGGAACGTGAGCTGACGCTCGGCGAGTTGTGGGCGCTTCCGACCACCTTGCGGGTGGTGCTGATCGAAGATCTGCGTCGTCTCGCGGAGCGCGCCGCGGCCAACGGCGCGGCCCGGGAGGTGGCGAACCTGTGCAGTGCACGCATCGCCTCGCTGGACACGATCGCGCTCGATGCCGTCCTGTCCCTTCTCAATCAGCGTGCAGTCGGCGAAGCCTTCCTGTCGCAGCTGGCACAGCGTCTTCACGACCAGCCCGCTTCGACCGACGCGACCACGCAGCAATGGCTCACCCGCAATGCCCCGCATCTGGCCGAGATCCAGGTTCGGGTACCGGCCGCGCAGGCGGCCGACAACCTGTCGACCGGCAACGCGATCACCTCGCTGCGCGCGATCGGCGACGCCGACTGGCCCGAGTTCGTCGCCCGCACCAGCGTGCTCATCCAGACCCTGCTGGCATCGCCGGCCTTCGCTGCCGAGCGTGACGACACGCGCGACGAGACGCTGCACGCAGTCGAGCGGATGGCGCGTCGCAGCGGCAAAAGCGAGCGGGAGATCGCCGAGCAGCTGCTCGCGCTGATGCGCGAAGGCGCTTCGGCCGAAAAGGCCGCGGGCGACGTTTCGCGTGCGGTGCCTGCCTACTGGGTCCGCGGCGACGGGCGGGCACGACTGCTCGAATCCGTCGGCATCGACGAGGCACCCGGCCGCAAGGCCCGGGACGCGCTGTCGCGAGCGGCGCTGCCGATCTACCTCGGCTCGATCGCCATCTTCACCGCGGCGATCGTTCACTGGTTCTGGCGCTACGGCGGCCCGGCCCGAACCGAATCGGTGTGGCTCGGTGTCGTCGCATGCCTGTTGCTGACGTTGCCCGCATCGGAGGCGGCGGTTGCGCTCGTCAACCGCCTCATCAGCGAATCGACCCGGCCGCGCCGGCTGCCGCGCCTGGCGCTGCTGCAGGGAATCCCGCCCGAGAACCGGCCTCTCGTCGTCATCCCGGCCATGCTTACGAGCGCCCGATCCGGACCTTCACTCGCGCACCGCCTGCAGCTTCACTACCTCGCCAACCCCGAACGCGACGTCCAGTTCGCCTTGCTCACCGACTGGTCGGACTCGGCCACCGAGTCGACGCCGACGGACCAGCCGCTGCTCGACGCCGCCGTGCAGGCTGTCGAGCGGCTCAACGCGCTGCACCCGGTCGTCGGCGACGCGCCGCTGCGCTTCGTGCTGCTGCACCGGCGACGCCGGCATTCGGCGGGCGAGGATGCCTGGCTCGGATGGGAGCGCAAGCGCGGCAAGATCGAGCAGCTGCTGGCGATGCTTGCGCATCCCGACACGGACTCCGTGTTCATCGACCTTGGCAGGCTGTCGGCCGTCGGGCCGGGCATTGCCCACGTGCTCACGCTCGACAGCGACACCCGGCTTCCGCCCGGCCGTTTGCGTGAGCTGATCGGCATCGCCGCGCATCCCGACAACGCCCCGTGCATCGCCGCGGACGGCCGGCGCGTCGAGCGCGGCTACGCGATCCTGCAGCCGCACGTGGCGATGCCGCTGCCGGCTCCCGAGGACGTGACGATCTACCACTGGCTGTTCGGCGGCACGTCGGGCGTCGACCCTTACAGCGTCGCCAGCTCCGAGGTCTACCAGGACGTCTTCGGCGAAGGCACGTTCACGGGCAAGGGACTGCTCCACGTTCGCGCCGTCGATGCGGTGCTCGGCGGCCGTCTGCCGGAGGGCCAGATCCTCAGCCACGACCTGCTCGAAGGCTCGATCGCGCGCTGCGCCGCGGTGACCGACGTCAGCGTCATCGAGGAAACGCCGTTCCACGCCGACGTGGCGGCGTCGCGCGTCCATCGCTGGACGCGCGGCGACTGGCAGCTGCTGCCGCTGCTCCTCTCGCCACGGACGACGCGGCTTGGCGCCGTCAATCGCTGGAAGATGCTCGACAACCTGCGCCGCTCGCTGGTCGCGCCGGCTTCGCTGGTGCTGCTCGTGGTCGCGCTGGCCACTGGTGCCGTCGCACCGGTCGCGTCGTTGCTGCTGGTCGCCCTCGCCTTCACGACCGGGCCGCTGATCGGTGCCGTGGCGGGTCTGGCGCCGAGCCGCGACGACGTCTCACGGGTTCACTTCTACCGGCGGGGGTTTGCCGACCTGGGCAGGGCGCTGGCCTCGGGCGCGTGGCTGCTCGGCCAGCTCGTGCAACTCGCTCTCAACGCCGCCGATGCGATCGGTCGGGCTTTGTGGCGCACCTGGGTCAGTCGACGCCATCTCCTCGAGTGGCAGACCGCCGCCGCGGCGCAGGCCGCCTCGACGACGCGTCTGGCCGCCCTTGTCCGCAAGCACTGGAGCGTGTCCGCCGTGTCGCTGGTGATCGGCGGCTTCCTGCTCGCCGTCGGCTCGCCGACGCCGTGGCTGGTCGTCGCGTTGTGCGCGTACTGGGCGATGGCGCCGGTGTCGATCTGGTGGGTCAGTCGACCGCGGCCGCCGCGCCGGGTCGACGCCCTCTCCGAGGCCGACCGCACGGACCTCCACGACATCGCCCGCGACACCTGGCGCCTTTTCGAGCGCTGCGTCGGCCCCGCGGACCGCAACCTGCCCCCCGACAACCTGCAGGTCGTGCCGCACGACCTGGTCGCGCACCGCACCTCGCCGACCAACATCGGCCTCTACCTGCTCTCGACCGCGAGCGCGCGCGCCTTCGGATGGATCGGCCGCGTCGAGATGGTGGATCGGCTGGAAGCGACGCTCGCCAGCCTGCGAACCCTGGAGCGTCACCGCGGCCACTTCCTCAACTGGATCGACACCGTCAACGGCGTCGCGCTGCGGCCGCGCTACGTCTCGACCGTCGACAGCGGGAACCTGTGCGTGCACCTTCTGGCCGTGGCGCAAGCGTGCCTCGAGCTTGCACGAGAGGGGGACCAGGGAGCGCTGGGGCGTGGCATCGACGCGGCGCGATCCCGCCTCCTCGCGAAGCCGGCGAGCCGACACGCCTCTGCGCAGGCGACCGGCGGAGGCCGCGCCGCAGCGAGCGCCGCCACCGCCGCGGCTGCGTCGGCGGCCGGGTCTCCGCTGGCGAGCCGGCCCGAACTCGAACAGCTGCTCGCCAGCGACGACCTACTGGCGGCGCTTCAGT
>JBBSPY010000271.1:0-4595 GCA_038258415.1 Burkholderiales bacterium | reverse complement strand
CTGCACGCGGCCTACGGCGGCGTGGTGCCGGAGCTCGCCTCGCGCGATCACGTTCGTCGCCTGGCGCCCCTCGTGCGGGCGGCGCTGGTCGATGCGGGCCAGACGCTGTCAGGCATCGACACGGTCGCCTACACCCGCGGCCCCGGTCTCGCCGGCGCGCTGCTGGTCGGAGCCGGCGTCGCCGTGTCGCTGGCGGCATCGCTCGGCAAGCGGTCGCTCGGGATCCACCACCTCGAGGGTCACCTCCTGTCGCCGTTCCTCTCGGCCGACCCGCCGTCGTTCCCGTTCGTGGCGCTGCTCGTCTCCGGCGGCCACACCCAGCTCCTCGACGTCACCGACGTCGGCTCCTACACGCTGCTCGGCGACACGATCGACGACGCTGCGGGAGAAGCCTTCGACAAGTCGGCCAAGCTGCTCGGCCTGGGCTACCCCGGCGGCCCCGCGCTGGCCCGCCTCGCCGAGTTCGGCGACCCGACCGCCTACGCGCTGCCGCGGCCGCTGATCCGGCGCGACACGCTCGACTTCTCCTTTGCCGGCCTGAAGACCGCCGTGCGGAGGCACGCCGAGCGGCTCGGCGACGCCTGCGAGCAGCCGCGCGCCGACCTGGCTGCGGCGACGCAGGAGGCGATCGTCGATGTGCTGGTGCGCAAGTCGGTCGCGGCGCTGGAAAAAACCGGGCGCGACCGGTTGGTCGTGGCCGGAGGCGTGGGCGCCAATTCGCGGTTGCGCGAGCGCCTTGGCGTTGCGGCGCTCGGCGAGGGCGCGCGGCGCACCTTCCGCGTTCACTACCCGGAGCCGTCACTGTGCACCGACAACGGCGCGATGATCGCGCTCGCGGCGGCGATGCGGGTGCAGCGGGGCGAGACGGGCGACGCCGGCGGCGCTTTCGACGTTCGACCGCGATGGCCGCTGGACACGCTCGCGCCGCCGTCTCCCGACGGCGGCGCTTCGGCCTGAAGCGTCAGGCCGGGTTCAGTCGATCGCGAGCCGGGTCGCGCCGTTGGCGACCTTCTTCACGAGCGTCAGCGTCAGCACGCCGTTCTCGAACTTCGCCTGCGACGTCGCCGGGTCGACCTCAGCCGGCAGGACGACGGTGCGCTCGTACGCCGCGGTCGAACGTTCGCGGTAGATGACGCGTGCTGCAGGTGCGACGGCCTCGGCCGATTCCACCGGCGCCGCGTCGTCCACGCGACCGAGCGTGACGCGCCGACCTTCGACCGACACCTTCAGCTCGTCGCGTCTCACGCCCGGGACGTCGAAGGCCATCGTGTAGGCGGTGTCGCTCTCGCTGACATCCATGGCCGGCTGTCGGCTGGGCGCGCCGCGGTCGAACGGCTCGTCGAACAGGCGCTCGACGAGGCTGGAGAACGACGGCGACACAAGGCGCGCGGTCGTGCGAACGGGACGGCTGACGGGCATGACGAACATGACGAACTCCTAGAATGGTCGGTGCCGCGCCACGGGGATCGTGTGCACGGCGACTCCTGCCGCTGACGTGAGCGCGGCGTTCCCTTTTTCAAGACGCGAGCACTCCGTGAAGCCATCCAGCGCCCGCGCCATCGTCGAGGCCCTGCCGGGATCCAAGATCCGCGAGGTCGCCAACGCCGCGCTCGGCCGCAGCGACGTGCTCGCCTTCTGGTTCGGAGAAAGCGACGAGGACACGCCCGAGCCCGTGCGGCAGGCGGCGGCACGGTCGATCGCCGCTGGCGAGACCTTCTACTCGCACAACCTCGGCCTCGACGAGCTGCGGGACGCCATCGCGTCCTATTCGAGCCGGTTGCACCGGCCGATCGCCGCCGACCGCATCGCCGTCACGTCGTCGGGGGTCAACGCGTTGATGCTGGCGATGCAGGCACTGGTCGGCGCGGGCGACGAGGTCGTCGCCGTCGTCCCCGTCTGGCCCAACCTCGTCGCACAGCCGGCGATCCTCGGCGCGGACATCGTTCGCCTGCCGCTGCTGCCGACCGATGGCGAGTGGAGGCTCGACCTCGACGCGCTCCGCCGCGCGGTGACTGGGCGAACCCGCGTCCTGCTCGTCAACTCGCCGAGCAACCCGACCGGCTGGATGCTCAGCCGCGCCGAGCAGGAGGCGATCCTCGCCCACACGCGCTCGACGGGCACCTGGATCGTGGCCGACGAGGTCTACGAACGAATCTGCTTCGACGGGTCGTGCGCCCCGAGCTTCCTCGACATTGCCGGTCCCGACGAGCGGCTCGTCGTCGTCCACAGCTTCTCGAAGAGCTTCGTGATGACGGGCTGGCGGCTGGGTTGGCTCGTCGTGCCGAACACGCTGACGGCGGCGATCGCCAAGCTGGTCGAGTTCAACACGTCGTGCGCGCCGGTGTTTGTGCAGCGCGCCGGCCTGGCAGCGCTGGCCGACGCCGACGCCTTCGTCCCGGCGCTCGTCGAGCGGCTGCGACGATGTCGCGACGTGCTGCTGCCGGCGTTGCAGGCGATGCCCGGCGTCGACGTCGCGGTGCCGCGGGGCGGCATGTACGCGTTCTTCCGCGTCGAGGGGGAGGGCGATTCGCTGGCCCTGGCCAAGCGGCTCGTGACCGAGGCGGGGCTCGGACTCGCGCCCGGCGCCGCCTTCGGGCCGGAGTCCGAGGGGTGGCTGCGATGGTGCTTCGCGTCGCGCGACACGGCGCGCCTCGTCGATGGCGCCGAGCGCCTGCGCCGCTTCCTCCGCCTATAATCGCGGGCTTCGCTGCCGACGCAGGCAGTGAGCTCCTCCACGGCGCCGGTCGGTTTCACCGGTGTTCGCGAGTTCAACCGGAACCGTTCGTCAGCCTTCGGCCGGCGCTCGGCTCCATGCATGGAAACGAGATGCCCGCCACCAAGGAACACAAGGCCGAGGTCGTTCAGGCGAACGCCCGCGGCGCCAACGACACCGGCTCGCCGGAGGTCCAGGTCGCCCTGCTGACCGACCGGATCAACGAGCTGACGCCGCACTTCAAGACCCACGCCAAGGACCATCACGGTCGCCGCGGTCTGCTGAAGATGGTCAACCGCCGCAAGAGCCTGCTCGCGTACCTCAAGGACCGCGACGCGGGGCGTTACACGGCGTTGATCCAGAAGCTCGGCCTTCGCAAGTAAGGGCAACCGCGATGCCGGCAGCCCCGATCCGCGACGAGCGAGAAACGGGCACGCAGGTGCGTGCAGGAGTGCGGGCCGCTTCGCGACGCCGTGTCATTCCACCGATGTTCGCCGACGCGAGCACCTCTGGAATGGCATGTCGCGATGTCGACCGGGCTCCGGGAACTGGCGCCGCCCGCCCGAGGCGCCCCACCCGGTCGACTTCCTTTCGACCGACCACACGGAGACTCCACACGTGAGCCTGTTCAACAAAGTCACCAAGACCTTCACCTGGGGCCAGCACGAGGTCACCCTCGAGACCGGCGAGATCGCGCGTCAGTCGAGCGGCGCCGTCGTCGTGTCGATCGCGGACACCGTGGTGCTCGCGACGGTCGTCGCCAAGAAGGAGCCTAAGCCCGGTCAAGACTTCTTCCCGCTGACCGTCGACTACATCGAGAAGACTTACGCGGCGGGCCGCATTCCCGGCAGCTTCTTCAAGCGCGAGGGTCGCCCGAGCGAGCTCGAGACGCTGACCTCGCGGCTGATCGACCGGCCGCTGCGGCCGCTGTTCCCCGAGGGCTTCTACAACGAGGTCCAGGTCATCATCCATGTCCTCTCGCTCAACCCCGAGATCGCCGCCGACATCCCGGCGCTGATCGGTTCGAGCGCGGCGCTGGCGCTCTCCGGCATCCCGTTCAACGGCCCTATCGGCGCGGCGCGCGTGGGCTGGATCGGCGGCGAATACGTGCTCAACCCGAGCAAGTCGCAGATGGCCGAGACGCAGATGGATCTCATCGTCGCCGGAACGGAAGCGGCGGTGCTGATGGTCGAGTCGGAGGCCAAGCAACTCTCGGAAGAGGTGATGCTCGGCGGCGTGGTGTTCGGCCACGAGCAGGGCAAGGTGGCGATCGCCGCGATCAACGAGCTGGTGCGCGACGCCGGCAAGGCCGAATGGACGTGGCAGGCGCCGGCGAAGGACGAGGACTTCATCGCCAGGGTCGGGTCGCTGGCCGAGCAGAAGCTGCGCGACGCCTACCAGATCCGCTCGAAGCAGGCACGCACGCAGGCCACCCGCGAGGTGACAAGCTCGACGATGGCAGCGCTCGCCGAGGGCGGTGCCGCGGTCGACCGGGTGAAGGTCGACAACGTCCTGTTCGACATCGAGGCGAAGATCGTCCGCAACCAGATCCTGTCGGGCGAGCCGCGCATCGACGGTCGCGACACGCGCACCGTGCGGCCGATCGAGATCCGCACCGGCCTGCTGCCGCGGGTCCACGGCTCGGCGCTGTTCACGCGCGGCGAGACGCAGGTGCTGGTGAGCGCGACCCTGGGCGGGGCGCGCGAGGCCCAGGATCTCGAGACGGTCTACGGCAGCCACCGTGAGAACTTCCTGCTGCACTACAACTTCCCGGCCTTCTCCGTGGGCGAGGCCCGCCCCAACCGCGGGCCGGGGCGCCGCGAGATCGGCCACGGCAACCTGGCGCGTCGGGCGCTGGCGGCGGCGCTGCCCCGGGGGGCCG
>JBBSPY010000270.1:0-4600 GCA_038258415.1 Burkholderiales bacterium | reverse complement strand
GCCCGCTCCAGGCGCCCCGATCCGGGTCCGGACGAGGCGCGCCAGCGGCACATGTTGCGCCGCAAGCGATGTGCTCGGGCAAACCCGTTATTAGACCAAAGGCAGGCCCGAGCGTCAATCGAGTGTGCCCGTGACCGGGTCGCCTCCATCGCACCCGCTCGGCGCAGGACGACTGCGCGCCGTTCCCTGGCGGTCGGATGTCGGCACAAGGCTCCGTGTTTGTACTGAATCCGAACTGTGGATAACCGGTCATCCAGCGTCTTTCGGGCGCTAGAATCTGATGCCCTTGGCGGGCACTTCTCCACATCGCTGCCGCCTTCGAAGCCACGTTGCCGCCTGCGCTGTTCCCCGCCCTGTCCGAGTCCTCCGCCTTGTCGTCCGTTTCCCCTTCCCTGCGCGCCGATCTCTGGCAACTCGGCCGCGAGCGCCTGGCCGCGGAGATGCCGGACCAGCAGTACAACACCTGGATCCGGCCACTTTCGGATGCCGAGATCGCGCTGGCCAGCGACGATGCGGTGGCAGTCACGCTTCGGGTTCCCAACCGATTCAAGCTCGACTGGATACGCGCCCAGTACGCGAGTCGCATCGAGTCGGTCCTGAGCGAGATCGCCGGCATGCCGGTGCGCCTGGGCTTCGCGCTGGCGCCCCGCGATGCCCCGACCGTCGCGAGTGCCGCGCCGCTCCCGACAGGCGCGTCGAGTCCGGTAAATGGCGCCGACTGGCCCGCGCCCACGGCGACCGCCCGTGCCGCCGCCCCGCAGCCGCCGCGCAATCGGCTCAACCCGGCGCTCAGCTTCGACACGCTCGTTCCAGGTCGCGCCAACCAGATGGCGCGCACTGCGGCGTTGCACGTCGCCGGCGCGCCGGGCGCGATGTACAACCCGCTCTTCATCTATGGCGGCGTCGGCCTCGGCAAGACCCATCTGGTTCACGCCGTCGGCAACGCCCTCATGGCCGACCGGCCCGACGCGCAGGTGCTTTACCTGCACGCCGAGCAGTTCATCACCGATGTGGTGAAGAACTACCAGCGCAAGACCTTCGACGAGTTGAAGGCGAAGTACCACTCGCTCGACCTGCTGCTGATCGACGACGTGCAGTTCTTCGCCGGCAAGGAGCGCACGCAGGAGGAGTTCTTCAACGCCTTCGAGGCGCTGCTCGCCAAGCGCGCGCACATCATCATGACCAGCGACACCTATCCCAAGGGCCTGGTCGACATCGATGAGCGCCTCACCTCGCGCTTCGACGCCGGGCTCACGGTGGCGATCGAGCCACCCGAGCTCGAGATGCGGGTCGCGATCCTGATGAAGAAGTCAGACCTCGAGGGCACGCCGATGCCCGAGGACGTGGCCTTCTTCGTCGCCAAGAACGTGCGCGCCAACGTGCGCGAGCTCGAAGGGGCGCTCCGCAAGATCCTCGCCTACTCGCGGTTCAGCCAGAAGGAGATCAACATCGGCCTGGCGCGCGAAGCGCTGAAGGACCTGCTGTCGATCCAGAACCGGCAGATCGGGGTCGAGAACATCCAGAAGACGGTCGCCGATTTCTACAAGATCAAGGTCGCCGACATGTACTCGAAGAAGCGTCCGGCGTCGATCGCCAGGCCGCGCCAGATCGCGATGTACATCGCCAAGGAAATGACGCAGAAAAGCCTGCCGGAGATCGGCGAGCTGTTCGGCGGACGCGACCACACGACCGTACTGCACGCGGTGCGCAAGATCGGCGCCGAGCGTCAGAAGAACACGGAGCTGAACCATCAGCTCCACGTTCTCGAGCAGACGCTCAAGGGCTAGTCGGCCAGGGCCACGGAAAGCCGAAGGACAAGCGTGGGGACAACTTCCGGCACAACTTCGACCTGTCCACAGGCCCACGGACGTTCGCGAAGTTGTTCGCATTCGAGGACTCGGCTCAGGCCTTCGTTCGACGCGGTTGTGCGGCCGCTAAGAGGTTGAAAGAAAGAGGGAAAATGGCGTTCTCCACAGAAGGCGGCCCCGCCTACTACTACGACCAGGTTCTTATGAAGAGGTTTAAGACATGATCGTTCTGAAAGCCGCCCAGGACAAAGTGCTGGCCGCGTTGCAGGCCGTCGCCGGCATCGTCGAACGTCGCCACACGCTGCCCATCCTCGCCAACGTGCTGATCCGCAAGAACGGGCCGCAGATCGAGTTGACGACGAGTGACCTCGAGATCCAGGTGCGCACCTCTGCCGAGCTCGGCGGCGATGGCTCCACCTTTGCCACGACGGTCGGTGCCCGCAAGATGATCGACATCCTGCGCAGCCTGCCCTCCGACCAGACGGTGACGCTGTCTTCGACGCAGACCAAGCTCACGCTTTCCGGCGGCAAGAGCCGCTTCACCCTGCAGACGATGCCGGCAGACGATTTCCCGCTGGTGCAGGAGTCAGCCGACTTCGGGCCGTTGTTCAGCGTTCCGCAGAAGACGCTGCGCTCGCTGGTCGCGCAGGTTCACTTCGCCATGGCGGTGCACGACATCCGCTACTACCTCAACGGCATCCTCTTCGTAGCCGAAGGCAGGAGCCTCACGCTCGTCGCGACCGACGGCCACCGTCTCGCGCTCGCGCAGGCGACGCTCGAGACCGACATTCCGAAGCAGGAAGTCATCCTGCCGAGAAAGACCGTGCTCGAGCTGCAGCGGCTGCTCAAGGACGAGGACACGCCGATCGAGATGCGGTTCGCGCCGAACCAGGCCAAGTTCACCTTCTCGGGAATGGAGTTCGTCTCCAAGCTCGTCGAGGGCAAGTTTCCCGACTACAACCGCGTCATCCCGAAGAACCACAAGAACAAGGTCGTGCTCGGTCGCGAGCCGCTGCTGCAGAGCCTGCAGCGAGCGGCGATCCTGACGAGCGAGAAGTTCAAGGGCGTGCGCGTGAACATCGAGCCCGGGCTGCTCCGCATCGCATCGTCGAACGCCGAGCAGGAAGAGGCGATGGAGGAACTCGAGATCGACTACGGCGGCGACGCCATCGAGATCGGTTTCAACGTCACCTACCTGATCGACGCGCTGTCCAACATGAGCCAGGAGATGATCTCCGTCGAGCTGCAGGACACCAATTCCAGCGCCCTCATCACGATCCCGGAGCAGACCGGATTCAAGTACGTCGTGATGCCGATGCGCATCTGATCAGCCTGCGAACGCACTCGATGACCCAACCTCGCGAATCAGAAGAACAAGACCCGAAGCCCGAGATCGCCGGCGCCGCCGCTCCACCTGCGGTCACGCTCAACGGCAGCACCGAAGAGAACGCGGACAGCTACGGCGAAAGCTCGATCCAGATCCTCGAAGGTCTGGAAGCGGTGCGCAAGCGCCCGGGCATGTACATCGGTGACACCTCCGACGGCACCGGCCTGCACCACCTCGTCTTCGAGGTCGTCGACAACGCGATCGACGAGGCCCTCGCCGGCTATTGCGACGACATCGTCGTCACCATCCACACCGACAACTCGATATCCGTCATCGACAACGGCCGCGGCATCCCGACCGGCGTGAAGATGGACGACAAGCACGAGCCCAAGCGATCGGCAGCCGAGATCGCCCTGACCGAGCTGCACGCTGGCGGCAAGTTCAACCAGAACAGCTACAAGGTCTCGGGTGGTCTGCACGGCGTGGGCGTGAGCTGCGTCAACGGACTCTCGAGGTGGCTGCGTCTGACCATCCGGCGCGAGGGTCTGGTGCACTTCATGGAGTTCCGCCAGGGCATTCCTCAGGAGCGTGTGCTCGAGCAGAGGGGAGGCGTCGAGGTCTCGCCGATGAAGGTGACGGGCGAGACCGAAAAGCGCGGTACCGAGGTGCATTTCCTGCCCGACCTCGAGATCTTCTCGGACATCGACTTCCACTACGACATCCTCAGCAAGCGGCTGCGCGAGCTTTCGTTCCTCAACAACGGCGTTCGCATACGGCTCGTCGACGAGCGTCAGAACAAGACCGACGACTTCGCCTACGGCGGTGGCGTGAAAGGCTTCGTCGAGTTCATCAACCAGGGCAAGAAAGTCCTGCATCCGACGGTGTTCAGCGCGTCGGGCCAGAAGACGAGTGACCAGAACACCAGCATCACCGCCGACGTGGCGATGCAATGGAACGACAGCTACAGCGAGAGCGTGCTGTGCTTCACCAACAACATCCCGCAGCGCGACGGTGGCACCCATCTCACCGGCCTGCGCGCGGCGATGACGCGGGTGATCAACAAGTACATCGAGGACACCGAGCTCGCGAAGAAGGCCAAGGTCGAGATCGCGGGCGACGACATGCGCGAGGGCCTGACCTGCGTGTTGTCGGTGAAGGTGCCCGAGCCGAAGTTCTCCAGCCAGACCAAGGACAAGCTCGTCTCGAGCGAGGTGCGCGGCCCGGTGGAGGACATCGTCGGCCGCGCGCTCGCCGACTTCCTGCAGGAAAACCCGCAGGACGCCAAGATCATCTGCGGCAAGATCGTCGACGCGGCGCGCGCCCGCGAAGCGGCCCGCAAGGCTCGCGAGTTGACGCGCAGGAAGGGCGTGCTCGATGGCATGGGCCTGCCTGGCAAGCTCGCCGACTGTCAGGAGAAGGACCCGGCCCTGTGCGAGATCTACATCGTCGAGGGCGACTCGGCCGG
>JBBSPY010000269.1:0-4607 GCA_038258415.1 Burkholderiales bacterium | reverse complement strand
GGCTCGACGACCGTCGTGGCGTTGCGCTCGGCGACGATCGCAGGACCGTCGATGGCATGGCCCGGCAGCGCCGTCTCGCGGTCGACGAGGGCGGCGTCGTGCCAGCGGCCCTCGGCGTAGACGCGCACGGTCGACCGGGACGGCGGCGCACCGGTCGCGGCCTTGTCCGACGCTGCCTCCACTGGCGACTCGCCCCTGCCGATCGCCTCGACCGACACCGCCTCGACGACGAGCCCTCGCCCCGTCATGCCGAAGGCGAAGCGCTGCCGATACGCGGACTCGAACGCCTCGGAAATCGCCGCTTCATCGCCGTGCGGCACGACCAGCGCCGTGTCGGTGCCGGCATAGCGCACGTGCACGCGTCGCCGCGTCTCGATCGGCACGGCACCGTCGAGGCCCTGCGCCCGCAGCTCGGCGACCGCCTCCGACTCGATCGCCGTGAGCTGCTCGCGCATCGCGTCGGCGGCGTCGGCCAGCGGCAGCTCGATCGCCACCTGGCGCATCGCGATCTGGTCCGCGAGGCCCATGCCGTAGGCCGACAGCACGCCTGCCAGCGGATGCACGAAGACGCGGGCCATGCCGAGCGCGTCGGCGACGCGACAGGCGTGCTGGCCGCCGGCGCCGCCGAAGCACTGCAGCGTGTAGCGCGTGACGTCGTAGCCGCGCGCCACCGAGATCTTCTTGATCGCACCGGCCATGTTGCCGACCGCGATGTCGAGGAAACCGTCGGCGACCTGCGCGGGCGAGAGGCTGCGACCGGTGGCGGTCCGGATCTCCGCCGCGAGCGCCTCGAATTTCGCGCGAACCGCAGCGCCGTCGAGCGCCTCGTCGCCGTTCGGTCCGAACACGCGCGGGAACGATGCGGGCTGGATCTTGCCGACCATGACGTTGGCGTCGGTCACCGTCAGCGGTCCGCCGCGCCGGTACGCTGCGGGACCGGGATTGGCGCCCGCGCTCTGCGGCCCGACGCGAAAGCGCGCTCCGTCGAAGGCGAGGATCGAACCGCCGCCGGCCGCAACGGTGTGAATCGCCATCATCGGCGCCCGAACCCGCACGCCGGCCACCTTGGTCTCGAAGGCGCGCTCGAGCTCGCCGGCGTAGTGGCTCACGTCGGTGGACGTGCCGCCCATGTCGAAACCGATGGCGCGGATCGGTCCATCGCGACCGGACGTCGAAAGGCCGAGCTCGGCCGTCCGCACCATGCCGACGATGCCGCCCGCCGGGCCCGAGAGGATCGCGTCCTTGCCGCGGAACGAAGACGCCTCCGCGAGCCCGCCCGACGACTGCATGAAGTACAGCCGCACGCCCGGCATTTCGGCGGCGACGCGGTCGACGTAGCGCGACAGGATCGGCGACAGGTAGGCGTCGACCACCGTCGTGTCACCGCGGCCGACGAACTTCATCAGCGGGCTGACGCGATGCGACACGCTCACCTGCGTGTAGCCGGCGCGCTCGGCCAGCGCCGCGGCGGATGCTTCGTGCGCGGTGTGCCGCCAGCCGTGCATGAAGACGATGGCGACGCTGGCGATGCCTTCGGCGCGCGCGGCGACGAGCGCCGATTCGAGGGCGGCCTCGTCGATTGCCTGAACCACCTCGCCGTCGGCGCCGACGCGTTCGTCGGCCTCGATCACCTTCGAATAGAGGAGCTCCGGCAGCACGATGTTCAGGTCGAACAACCGCGGCCGGTCCTGGTAGGCGATGCGCAGCGCGTCGCGAAAGCCCTTCGTCACGACGAGCAGCGTCGGCTCGCCCTTGCGTTCGAGCAGCGCGTTGGTCGCGACCGTGGTTCCCATCTTGACCGCCGAGACGCGGTCGGGCCCGATGCGCTCGCCGGCCTTCAGCTCCAGCAGGCGGCGGATGCCCTCGACCGCCGCGTCGGCGTACTGCTCGGGGTTCTCCGAGAGCAGCTTGAGCGTGGCGAGTGTTCCGTCGGGACGGCGGCCGACGATGTCGGTGAACGTGCCGCCGCGGTCGATCCAGAACTGCCATCGTCGGTCGGGTGTGGTGCTCATGCGTTCAAAGCGAAGTGGCCGCGCGCGCGGCCTGGTCGTAGAGCCCCGACATGCCGCGCAGCAGCTGTGCGGTTTCGCCGATGGCGACGTTCTTCGCGGTGTCGAGGTTGGGAATCAGGCAGGCTTCGCGCACCTCTCGATATCGCCCCACCGCCGCCTCGCCCGCTGCGCTCGGACGGTAGAAGACCTCCTTTCCCGTCCTCTCGCCGACGGCCAGGCCGGCCGAGAGCAGCTTCTTCAGCGAATAGCCGACGACGTGCGTGTCTTCCACGTTGAGCACGAAGCAGATGTCGCCGAGCTTCTTGTTGCGCGCGCGGTGGCAGATGTGGTGCAGCACGAGCACGTCGGTGATCGTCAGGTCGGCGCAGCCGGCTGCCGCCATGCAGCGCACCGCCCAGCGCGAGAACGCGTTCCACGCCACGATCAGGCCGAACTCCAGCTCGGACAGCTCCAGGCTCGTCGGCGACACCAGGTGCGACGACGAGACGATGCCATTCGCGCGCGGTCGTGCGGGAGCCCTCTTCGGCATGTGGGTAGGCCAGGATTCGTTGAAAACTTATTGACAATTTATCTCGATGCTTCCTAGACTGCAAGCGGTCGGGGTTAAAACCGATTCGCTCGACCGGAGGCACGTTCCATGCTTCCCCGTCTCACCCAACCGTCCGCCGGAGTCCTCATGAGCCTTGCCCGTCGCTGCATCTTCCGTGCCGCCGCCGCCGTCTGCGCCCTCACCCTCGCGGGTACGGCCGTTGCGCAGACGAAGTGGGATCTGCCTGCCGCCTACCCGGCGACCAACTTCCACACCGAGAACCTGGTGCACTTCGCCAACGACGTCGAGAAGGCGACCGGTGGCAAGCTGAAGATCACCGTGCACCCGGGCGCGTCGCTGTTCAAGGCCAACGAGATCAAGCGCGCCGTGCAGGGCAACCAGGCGCAGATCGGCGAGATCCTGCTCACCGCCTACTCCAACGAATGGCCGCTGTTCGGACTCGACGGCCTGCCCTTCCTCGCCGACAGCTACGACGAGTCGATGAAGCTCTACAAGGCGCAGAAGCCGGCGCTCGAGAAGAAGCTCGGCGAGCAGGGCATGCTGCTGCTCTACACCGTCGCGTGGCCGCCGCAGGGCATCTACACCAAGAAGGCCATCGCGTCGGCCGCCGACCTGAAGGGCGTCAAGTGGCGCGCCTACAGTCCGGCCACCTCGCGCATCGCCGAGCTCGTCGGCGCGCAGCCGGTCACCGTCCAGGCGGCCGAGCTTTCGCAGGCGCTCGCCACCGGCGTGGTCGAAAGCACGATGACGTCGGGCGCCACCGGCGTCGACAGCAAGCTCTACGAGAACCTCAAGTACTACTACGACACCCAGGCCTGGCTGCCGAAGAACGCGGTCATCGTCAACAAGGCTGCCTTTGACGCGCTCGACAAGGCGTCGCAGTCGGCGCTGATGAAGGCCGGTGCCGATGCCGAAGCGCGCGGCTGGGCGGCGAGCCGCAAGGTCAACACCGACACGCTCGACAAGCTCAAGGCCAATGGCATGCAGGTGCTCCCGCCTTCGCCACAGCTGAAGGCCGAACTGACGAAAGTCGGCGAGACGATGCTCAAGGAGTGGCTCGAGAAGGCTGGCCCGGAAGGCCAGGCGGTGGTCGACGCGTACCGGAAGAACTGACCGGCGTCGAGCACGAGCGCGGCGCCGTGACCGCCACGATAGTCGAGCGCGGCCCCGTCGGCCGCGCGCTCGACCGCCTGTACGACGGCTGCGGCGCCCTCGCCGGGGTGGCGATGGTGCTGCTGCTCGCGTCGGTGACGGGCTCGATCCTCGCCCGCCAGCTCGGCTTCAATCTTCCCGGCATCGACGCCTACGCCGGCTACATGATGGCGACCGCGGGCTTCCTCGCGCTGGCGCACACCCTCAAGCACGGCGAGCACATCCGCGTCACGTTGTTGCTGTCGGCGCTCAGAGGCGCCGGCCGGCGCGCGCTCGAGATCTGGGCGCTGTTCGCGGCCTCGCTGCTGGCGGCGCTGTTCGCTTTCTACAGCTGCAAGCTCGCCTGGCAGTCGCACACCTTCCACGACATCTCGACCGCCAACGACGCGACGCCGTTGTGGATCCCGCAGATCGCCATGGCGGTCGGCTCGGTGGTGCTGGCGATCGCCCTGGTCGACGAGTTCGTGCTCGAGCTGCGCGGCCGTCGCGTGCAACGCGTGCCCACGGAAGCGCTGCGCAACGAATGAGCGTCGCCACCGAATGAGCGATCTGACGATCACCGCGCTGCTGATCGCGTCGCTCTTCCTCATCCTCGCCAGCGGCGTCTGGATCGGCCTCACGCTCTCCGGCGTGGCCTGGATCGGCATGCAGCTCTTCAGCTCGCGGCCGGCCGGCGACGCGATGGCCGTCACCATCTGGGGCAGCGCGTCGAGCTGGACGCTGACCGCGTTGCCGCTGTTCGTGTGGATGGGCGAGATCCTCTTTCGCACGCGCCTCAGCGAAGACATGTTCAAGGGCCTCGCGCCCTGGGTGCAGCGCCTGCCCGGGCGACTGCTGCACACCAACATCGTCGGCTGCGCCATCTTCGCCGCCGTCTCCGGATCGAGCGCCGC
>JBBSPY010000268.1:0-4623 GCA_038258415.1 Burkholderiales bacterium | reverse complement strand
GCTGGCCGATGCGGCGATCGTCGTCAACGTCCAGGGTGACGAACCGCTGATCGAGCCGTCGCTGATCGACGCGTGCGCGCGCGCGCTGGGCGAAGACGCCACCGCGGTCGCGTCGACCGCCGCCTATCCGATCCGCGATCCCGCCGATGCCGCGAACCCGAACATCGTCAAGGTCGTGCTCGACGCGCGTTCGCGCGCCCTCTACTTCTCGCGCGCACCGATTCCCTGGGCCCGCGACACCGCCGGTGTTCCCGACACCGCAGCGCACGCGCCGCTGCGCCACGTCGGCCTCTACGCATACCGGGCCGGGTTCCTGCGGCGCTACCCCGAGCTGCCTCCGAGCCCGCTCGAGGAGATCGAACGGCTCGAGCAGCTGCGCATTCTTTGGCACGGCGAACGCATCGTCGTGCACGTGAGCGACGGCGAGCCCGGCATCGGCGTGGATACGCCCGAGGATCTCGAGCGCGTTCGAGCGCTGTTCGCGGCCGGGTGATCTGCAGGTCGGGTTTTGCCTGACCCGGCCGGACCTCGATCGGCCTGCTGTCGCCGCCTATGATCGAGCCGCGCCGCCGACCACCACGACACACAGCGAACGAGCCACACGACCCATGAGACTGATCCTGTTGGGCGCGCCCGGCGCCGGCAAGGGCACGCAGGCAACCGTCATCTGCAAGCGCTTCGGCATCCCGCAGATCTCCACCGGCGACATGCTCCGTGCGGCGATCAAGGCCGGGTCGCCGCTCGGCCTCGAGGCCAAGATGGTGATGGACAGTGGCGCGCTCGTCGGCGACGACATCATCATCGGTCTCGTCAGGGAACGCATCGCGGCGCCGGACTGCGCCAAGGGCTTCCTGTTCGACGGCTTCCCCCGCACCATTCCGCAGGCCGATGCGATGAAAGCGGCTGGCGTGCGGCTCGACTACGTGCTCGAGATCGACGTGCCCGATGGGCTGATCGTCGAGCGCATGAGCGGCCGGCGGGTTCACGTCGCGTCGGGTCGCACCTATCACGTCGCGTTCAACCCGCCGCGGGTCGAAGGCCGCGACGACGAGACCGGCGATGAACTGATCCAGCGCGCCGACGACCTCGAGGCCACGGTCAAGAACCGGCTCGAGGTCTACGCGCGGCAGACCCGCCCGCTGATCGACTACTACCAGCAGTGGGCGGCATCGGGAGAGCCGGGTGCGCCCCACTACCGCAAGATCAGCGGGGTCGGCAGCGTCGACGAGATCAGCGACCGCGCGCTGGCCGCGCTGGCCTGAACCGGAACCACTCGCGAAGGGAACCGACTTGGAGATCGCAGGCAAGACATTCATCGTGACGGGCGGCGCGTCGGGCCTCGGCGAAGGCACGGCCCGCATGCTCGCCGAGCACGGCGGCAAGGTCGTCATCGCCGACGTGCAGGACGCGCCCGGCGCCGCGGTCGCCGCCTCGATCGGCGGCCGCTTCGTTCATTGCGACGTGAGCCAGGAGGCCGATGCGAAGGCCGCTGTGGCGGCGGCGCTGTCGCTCGGCAAGCTGGTGGGCCTCGTCAACTGCGCCGGCATCGGTCCGGCGGCGAAAACCGTGGGCCGCGACGGCGCGCATGCGCTGGCGCTCTTCACCAAGGTCGTCACGGTCAACCTGATCGGCAGCTTCAACATGATCCGCCTCGCCGCCGAGGCGATGGCGAAGAACGACCCCGAGGCCACTGGCGAGCGCGGGGTGATGATCTCGACCGCGAGCGTCGCCGCCTACGACGGACAGATTGGCCAGGCCGCCTACTCCGCGTCGAAGGGTGGCATCGTCGGCATGACCCTGCCGGTCGCTCGGGACCTCGCGCGCAGCGGCATCCGCAACATGACGATCGCGCCCGGCATCTTCGGCACGCCGATGCTGTTCGGCATGGCGCAGGAGGTGCAAGACGCCCTCGCCGCCAGCGTCCCGTTCCCGAGCCGCCTCGGCAAGCCGGAGGACTACGCCAAGCTCGTGCACCAGATCGTGACGAACGACATGCTCAACGGCGAAGTCATCCGCCTCGATGGCGCGATCAGGATGGCACCGAAGTAGGCACGCAGCGCGGCGTCGCCTGCGTCAGCCGCCGCGACGCGCGTAGAGGGCCCAGAGGCGGGCGAGGTCAGCCGTGCCGTCGCTGCCCTGCACCGACTTGAACGTGGCCTGCGCTTTCGCCTTCTCGCCCGCGGTGAGCTGGGCAATGCCGAGATGCAGCTTGGCGTCTTCGAGGCGCTTCAGGCCGCCCTTTGCGATCCCGTCCTTGATGACCTGTGCGCCCTTGGCCGCCTGGCCGCTGTAGACGAGGTCCATGCCGACGGCGACCAGCGCGTCGCCCGACTTCTCGGCCGCCGCCTTGCGCTCCTCGTCGGCGCGCGTCGCGCGGTCTTCCGCCAGCTTCCTGGCGACGAGGTCGCGCAGGCGGTTGTGACGGTCGGCTTGCGGGCCAGCGCCGAGCGCGCCCGACTTGAAGCCCGCGTCGACGACCTGCTTGCCCTCGGCGGGCAGCCCGGCCTGCAGCGCGAGCTGCGCCATCTCCATGTAGTCGGCCGGCGCGGTCATGCTGCCGGTTGCGAGCGACAGGCGATAGGCGTCGAGCGCGAGGCGGTCCGAGAAGGTCGACTTGCGCTGCATCCGCGACAACAGGTCGACCCAGTACTCCTTCTTCGGGTAGTACGTGACCAGCTTCTCCATCGCGTAGACGAAGGTGTTGTTGTCGCCCTGCTTCGTCGCGGCGTTGAGCAGAAGCTTGAGCCTGTCTTCGGCGGGTCGTGCCCCGCCCTTCTCGGCGGCGTCGACCTCGGCGCGAAGCTCGCGGCTCGCGCCTGCGAAGTCGCCGCTCAGGTACTGGGCCTGGATCAGCATCGTCCGGATCGCCGGGCTGCTGCCGCCCTCGCGGAAGTAGCGCTGGCTCCACTGCATCGATTTCGCGTACTGCTGGGCGCGGTAGTAGCTTCCGGCGATCGACTCGATCATGCGCAGCTTCTCGCCTGCCGGGACGCGATTGCTTCCGGAGAGCACCTCGAACGACCTGGCCGCCGTCTCGACGTCTCCGGCGCCCGATGCGGCGGCGATCCGCATGCGCTCGATGAGGAAGTTTTCGTTCGTGGTGCGGCCACCGGCGGTTTCGGCCTTGCGCACCTCCGCGAGCGCCTCGCGGTAGCGACCCGACTTGATCAACTGTTGCGCCGCCTGCAGCGGCTTTCCGACCTCTGGGCGCACCGCGTCCTGCGCCACAGCCGGCATCGCCACCGACGCGGTGACGATGGCGAACGCGACCAGTGCGGCCCGCGATCGAGCCGGACGACTACTTGACGTACTGTTCATTGCCGACCATCCCGAGCTTGGTGACGCCCAGACGCTGCGCCGACGCCAGCACCATCGCGACCGAGCGGTACTCCACCAGCTTGTTCGGCCGGATGTGCACCTCGGGCTGGTCCGGTTGCGCCGCCGCGAGCTGCAGCCGCGACTCGAGCGCGTTGCGGTCGGTGAGCGTCTCGCCGTTCCACAGGATCGTGCCGTCGAAGTCGATGTCGATCGTGACGACCACGGGTTCCTTCAGCGGCGGCGGCGGCGTGCCGATCGGCATGTTCATGTTCACGGAATGCAGCTGCACCGGGATGGTGATGATCAGCATGATGATGAGCACCAGCATCACGTCGATCAGCGGCGTGGTGTTGATGTCGAGCATCACGTCGTCCTCGCCGCCTGTGCCCGTTGTTCCTACGTTCATCGACATCTTGCGGACTCCTTCAACCCTTGGGCGGCGGTTCGGTGACGAACTTCACCTTCTGGATCGACGCGCGTTGCGCCTGAAACAGCACTCGACCGATCGATTCGAAGCGCGCCCCCTCGTCACCGCGGATCAGCACCTCCGGTTGCGGCACGAGCGTCGCGATCTGCGACATGCGCTGGAACAGCGCATCGCTGTCGGGCACGAGCGTGCGGTTCCAGAAGATGTCGCCGTCCTTGTTGACCGAGATGTTGATGTTCTCGGGCTTGGTCTGGACGGCGATGTTGGTTTCCTTCGGCAGGGCCACGGGAATCGTCTGTGTCACGACCGGAATCGTGATCAGGAAGATGATCAGGAGCACCAGCATCACGTCGACCAGCGGCGTCGTGTTGATGGTCGAGACGACATCGTCGTCGTCGTTGGCCGAACCGAGGTTCATCGCCATGGCGGGTCTCCGTGAGGACCGGCAGCGGTCAGCGCGGGCCGGCGGGCTGCATGCGCGCCCCCATCAGCACGCCATGCAGGTCGGCACCGAAGTGGCGCACCGACTCCATCGTGACCTTGTTGCGGCGCACCAGCCAGTTGTAGCCGAGCACCGCCGGGACGGCGACGAACAGGCCGAACGCGGTCATGATGAGCGCCTCGCCGACCGGCCCGGCGACCTTGTCGATCGACGCCTGGCCGGCGATGCCGATCGCCGTCAGCGCGTTGTAGATGCCCCAGACGGTTCCGAACAGGCCGATGAAGGGCGCCGTCGAGCCGACCGTGGCGAGGAACGCCAGACCGTCCTGCAAGCGGCTCTGGATGTCGTCGAGCGCACGCTGGACCTTCATCGAGACCCAGGAGTTGTGGTCGATGTTCTCGGTGAGCGCGCCCTCGTGGTGTTCGCTGGCGGCCAT
>JBBSPY010000267.1:0-4667 GCA_038258415.1 Burkholderiales bacterium | reverse complement strand
CGCCGCTGCGGCTACGCCGACTGTCGCGACTACGCCGAGTCCATGGCGGCGGGCCGCGCCGACATCGACCGCTGCCCCCCGGGCGGCGCCGAGGGCATCGCCAGGCTCGCCGCCGTCGCGATCCTCGCCATCAGGCCGCTCGACCCCACGTGCGGCCTTGAGGGACCGCGGCTGCTCGCCGTCATCGACGAGCCTGCCTGCATCGGCTGCGCGCAATGCCTGCCCGCGTGCCCGGTCGACGCGATCGTCGGCCGCTCTAAGCGCACCCACACTGTCATCGCGCCGCTGTGCACCGGCTGCGAGCTGTGCGTGGCGGCTTGCCCCGTGGACTGCATCCACCTCGTCGACGCGGCGGGACCCGCCACCGGCTGGGCCGCGTGGTCGCCGGGTCAGGCGCGCACGGCGCGCGATCGCTACTCCGCGCACACCGCACGCATCGGCCGGAACGCGGCGCCCTCGCGGCAGGACGAAGCGACAGGAAGCTGACATGGACGACGCCAGCATCCCTCCGTTCTTCGCGACGCTGCGCGCCGCCAACCCTGAGCCGTCGAGCGAGCTCGAGTTCGCCAGCGTCTTCGAGCTGCTGGCTGCGGTGCTGCTGTCGGCGCAGGCAACCGATCGAAGCGTCAACCTCGCGACGAGGGCGCTGTTCGCACGCGCGCCGACGCCGCAGGCGATGCTCGATCTCGGCGCGGCGGCGATCGAGGCGGCGATCCGAACCATCGGTCTCTATCGGAACAAGGCGAAGAACCTGCACGCGACCTGCCGCATCCTCGTCGACGAGCACGGCGGCGAGGTGCCCAGGTCGCGCGAGGCGCTCGAGGCGCTTCCGGGCGTCGGCAGGAAGACCGCCAACGTCGTCCTCAACGTCGCCTTCGGCGAGCCGACGATCGCCGTCGACACGCACGTGTTCCGCGTCTCGAATCGAACCGGGCTTGCGCCGGGGGAGACGCCGATGGAGGTCGAGACCGGCCTGCTGCTGCGCACGCCTGCGGAGTTCCTCGCCGAGGCGCATCACTGGCTGATCCTGCACGGGCGCTACGTGTGCCTGGCACGGCGGCCGTTGTGCGAGGCGTGTGCCGTCTCGCGCTGGTGCGATGCGGCGCCGGGCTTCCTCGCGGCCTTCGAACTGCGAGCCGAACGCTCAGCGCGGCCTTGACGCCTCGCGCACGGCGTCGAGCGCGCGGCAGATTGCGGCCACGCCGTCGACGATGCGCGGCCCCTGGCGGCTGATCGCATCGCCGTCGAGCAGGAAGAAGTTGCCGCCGCGCGTGGCGGCCATGCGTGGATGGCGCCGCCACGCGGCAAAGGCAGGTGCGTCGGCGGCGCGGCGCACCGGGACGGGCGCGCCGTGCTCGTCGGCCGAGAGCACGACTTCGGGATCGGCCTCGAGGACCGATTCGACCGAGACGTGCGGAGCGACTGCCGCGACTCGGCCGAACACGTTCTGGCCACCGCAGGTGGCGATCGCATCGTCGACGATCTGCCCGCCGCCGACGGTCATGAGCGGGCTTGACCACACCTGATAGAAGACGCGAACGGGCGCCGCACCGGCATGGCGTCGGCGCAGCTCATCCAGGCGAGCTTGAATCGCGGCCGCCGCGGCGTCGGCGACCGCGCCGGTCCCGAGCAACACGCCGATCCGCCGCAGCGCCTGCGGTACGTCGGCGAGCCTCCGTGGCCCGATCGAGAATGTCGCGATGCCCAGTGCGCCGAGCTGCTCGACCTCGCGACCCGTGTTGCCACCACGCCAGACCAGCACGAGGTCGGGCCTCAGCGCCACGATGCGCTCGACGTCGATCCGCGACAGCTCGCCGATCCGCGGCAACGACCGCGCCGCTGGCGGATAGTCGCTCGCACCGTCGACCGCGACGACGCGACCCGAGCCTCCGGCCGCGAACACGAGCTCCGTCAGGCTGGGCGCGAGGGTGACGACGCGCGCCGCCGGTTGCTCCAGTCGCAGCGTGCGGCCAGCGTCGTCGACGGCGACGATGGCCGCGGTCGCGGTTGCGACCGGCGCCCCCAGCGACACGGCCGATGCGGTCCAGCAGAAGCGCAAGACACGCGACAGCGCAACGGCGAACATCACACGCTCCTCGACGACGCGAAGTGCCGGCGTCCATCGACGTCCATCGAACGAATCGGCGTGCCGAAGACATCGCTCATCCGCTGCGACGTGAGCAACTCGGCGCGCGGCCCGGCGGCGGCTCCGCCTCGACCGTCGAGCACGACGGCGTGGCTGCAACCGTCCCACGCCAGGTCGAGATCGTGCGCCGTCGAGATCACCGATCCGCCAGCGCGTGCATGCGCACTCAGGAGTTCGAGCAGGCGCACCCGGTGGGCAGGGTCGAGATGCGACGCCGGCTCGTCGAGCAGCAGCAGCGGAGCGCCCTGCGCCAGCGTCGTCGCCAGCGCGAGGCGTTGCCGCTCGCCCGCGCTGAGCGTCGCCACGTCGGCCGACGCGAGCGCCGCCAGGTCGAGGCGTTCGAGAAGCGCCTGCACGGCCACGTCACGTTGCGTTGTGCGGCGAGCGAACGAAGCGAACGGCCGACGGCCCCGATCGAGCGCGAGCGCTGCGGTTTCCGCCACGGTCGCCGGGAACGGGTCGAGCCAGACCGCGGGGCACCAGGCGCGCCGGGCGGCAAGCGCGTCGGCCGACCACGTGGCGAGCGGTTCACCGTCGAGCCGGATGTCGCCGGCGTCGAGCGACATGACGCCCGCGATCGCCGCCAGCAGCGACGACTTGCCCGAGCCGTTCGGGCCGACCACGGACCAGCATTCACCAGGATGCACGACGAGGTCCAGGGCATCGAAGAGGGTCCGGCCACCCGGCGCTCCGCCAGCACGCAGGCGGAGGCCGTGAAGCGTCAGTCGGGTCGTTGCCTGACGGTCGTTCACCGGCGTTCTCGTCGAGGTGCGCGCAACAGCAGCGCGATGAAGGCCGGGACGCCCACGGCCGCCGAGACGACGCCGACGGGCAGCTGCAACGGCGCCGCGACGGTGCGCGCGAGCGCGTCGGCGACGACGAGGAAGGCGCCGCCCGCCAACGCCGCCGCCGGCAACAGCACGCCGCCCGAACGCGCGCCGAGTCGTCGCAGCACGTGTGGCACGACGAGGCCGACGAAACCGACCGCGCCGGCCAGCGCGACGGCGCCGCCGGTGGCGATCGACGCGGCGACGATCGCCTGCACGCGGCGCCTCGCCACCGGCACGCCGAGTGTCGAGGCCCAGGCATCGCCACGCGCCATCAGGTCGAGGTCACGCGCCGCCGGCCAGCCGATCGCGAGCGCCAAGGCGAGTGCCGTCCAGCCGATCTCCGGGTGCGTCGCGCCGGAGAGGTCGCCGAGCAGCCAGAACACCATGCCGCGCAACTGGCCATCGTCGGCGAGCGAAAGCACGAGCGACACCGCCGCGGAACAGCCGGCGCCGATCATCACGCCGACGAGCAGAACCAGCACCGGCGCATCGGGCGCATCGATCCTGGCGCCCACGGAAAGGCGGCGCCCCAGCAGCGCGAAGAGCAGCGCGGTCGCCGCGAACGCGCCGGCCGCGGCGGCGCCGGCGAGTGCCCAGGCTCCGATCGCGGCTCCGCCGACCAGCAACGCGAGCAGCGCGCCGACCGATGCGCCGCCCGCGACGCCGAGGACATAGGGATCGGCGAGGGCGTTTCGCGTCAGCGCCTGCATGAGCGTCCCGGCGACCGCGAGCGCGGCGCCGGCGGCGAAGCCAGCGAGCGTCCGCGGCACCCGCACCCGCCACAGGATGTCGGGGTCGGCCACACCGAAGCCGCTCGAACCGGACAGCACGCCCACCGCGCAGGCCGCCACCGCCGCGACGGCGACGGCGGCGAGGATGCGCAGCGGGGTGCTGGCGCTCATGAGCGGGCCTCGCGGGCGGCAGGCGGCAGCGTCAGACGCCGGCGCTGTCGAAACGCACGCCGATCCACGCCTGCCGGCCCAGGCCCTGGTAGTCGCGCAGCGGCTCGACGCGATGGTCGAACGCATTGAGCAACTTCGCCTCGACGCGCCAGCTCGGCGCGAAGCGCCACGCCGCCCGCAGGTCGACGACACCGTATCCGCCGAGCGTCACGCCGGCGTCGGGCCGCGAGCCGACGACGAGCAGCGATGCGCCGATGTCGTACGCGCCGACCGTGTAGTCAGCTGCCAATCGCTCCTGATGGGCAGCACGCCGTGGCAGGCGCACGCCGGTATCGGCGTCGACGGCGTCGAGCAGGTCGACGTTCACGCGCAGGTCCAGGCCGCCAAAGCGAGCACCGGCCGCGAGCGTCGCGCCCTGCAGCCGCGCCTGGCCGACGTTGCCGGCGCAGCCGAAGTCGAACGCGGGGTCGGCCGGGCAGAAGGCGCGGTCGGGCTGGTAGGCGATGAGGTTGGTGACGCGGTTCCGCCACAGGGTCGCCGACGCGTTCGCCGTCGTTCCGGTCCATGCGACGCCGATCTCGACGCTGCGACCCTTCTCCGGCTGCACGGTCGAGACGCCGTAGCCGGGGTAGTAGAGGTCGTTGAACGTCGGCGCCCTGAACGTGCGCCCGGCGAGCGCGCGCAGCTTCAGTTGCGAGGTGACGTCGAAGGCGTAGCCGAGCCGACCCGTCGTCACGCCGCCGTATGCGGAGTTGTCGTCCCGGCGCAGGTCAGCCTGAAGGCTGCTTG
>JBBSPY010000266.1:0-4672 GCA_038258415.1 Burkholderiales bacterium | reverse complement strand
TGCTCGGTGCGTCGCAAACCGCCCTGAGTGCGGTGGTCGGGGCGGACGCGGCGGCGTCGCTGAACATCCTGCCCGAAGGCTTCGACCAGAAGCTCGGCGCGAGCTGGCGCTGGCTCGATGCGGACGGCACCGAGCCGCGCCAGGTCGTCGCCCTCGGCGACCCCCGCTATCCGGCACTGCTGCTCGAGACGGCCGATCCGCCACTCGTCCTGTGGGTGCGTGGCCGGATCGAGCTGCTGTCGGCGCCCTCCATCGCCATCGTCGGCAGTCGCAACCCGACGCCGCAGGGGATCGAGACGGCGCGCGCCTTCGCGGCGCAACTGAGCCGGACCGGCTGGACCGTGTGCTCGGGCCTGGCGCTCGGCATCGACGGCGCAGCGCATGACGGTGCACTCGACGGCCCGGGCAGCACGATCGCCGTCGTCGGCACCGGGCTCGACCAGGACTACCCGGCACGGCACCGCAAGCTCGCCGCGCGCATCGCGCACGAGGGTGCGATCGTCAGCGAGTTCGCGATCGGCACGCCGCCGCTGCCAGCCCACTTCCCGGTCCGCAACCGGATCATCGCCGGGCTCTCCCGCGGCACGCTGGTGGTCGAGGCCGCGGTGCAGTCGGGCTCGCTCATCACGGCGCGGATGGCCCTCGAGGCCGGTCGCGACGTGTTCGCAGTGCCCGGTTCGATCCACTCGCCACAGTCACGCGGCTGCCACGCCCTCATCAAGCAGGGCGCCAAGCTGGTCGATCAGGTGTCCGACCTGGTCGACGAGCTCGGCGGCTCGCCGCCGACCGAGCCCACGAGGGCGGGAGGCGAGACCGCGCCCGCCGACCCCCTGCTCGATGCGATGGGCTGGGACGTGATCGACCTCGACCAGCTCGTCGCTCGCACCGGCCGCAGCGCCGCGGATCTGTCGGCGTCCTTGCTCGATCTCGAGCTCGCGGGCCGCGTGACGCGGATGCCCGGGCCGCTCTGGCAGCGCGTCGAGCGCGGCTGAGCGGAAGCGAGGCCGTTCGTCCGCGTCGTGAAGCGGGCGAAAACGGCTCGGGTATAGTCTTTTCACGATGTTCGACGTGCTCGTGTACCTGTACGAGAACTACTGGCGGCCCGACGCCTGCCCGGAGCACGACCAGCTCGCCAAGAAGCTCACCTCCGTCGGCTTCGAGTCCGACGAGATCGAGGATGCGCTCACCTGGCTCGACGGGGTCGCTGCGGCCGCCGAGGCGCCGGTCGGCGAGCAGGCTGCGAGCAGCATCCGGGTCTACGTGGCGCAGGAACTCGAGCACCTCGGGGAAGCGTCGGTCGGCTTCATCACCTTCCTCGAGTCGGCCGGCGTGCTGCCCCCGAAGATGCGCGAGATGGTGATCGACCGGGCCAGCGCCATCCCCGGTGGCCCGATCGACCTGGAAGACCTGAAGATCATCGTGCTGATGGTGTTCTGGAGTCTCGGCGAAGAGCCCGACGCGCTAATCCTCGACGAGCTCTTCGTCGACGAGGAAGACCGGCTGATCCACTAGGCCCGCGCCGGACGCTCGACGTCCGGTCTTGTCGCGCGCCGCTCGTCAGTTCAGCAGCCGGCTCGGGTCGCCGTCGATCTTGGCCATCGCGCTGCGGGTGGCGCGGACGGTGAGGGCTTCCTCCTGCGCCGGGACGAGCAGGCCGGCCTGCAGGAACGCGGCGAGGCGATGGACCTGGAACAGCACGCCGCGGCCTTGCGGCGAGACGAACAGCGTCAGCTGCTTGCGCAGACCCTGCCAGGCAAGCTGCACCGATTCGTTGCGGTTGCGGTAGTCGAGCATGAACCAGCTGCCCACCTGCAACTCGCGCGCCCAGGCGAGCATCGCCGGCGTCGGCATCGAGCCGCCTTCGCCGACAACCTCGAGCTCCGAGCTCTCGTAGCCGGAAAGGTCGAGCACCAGCGACTCGTCGATGTCGACCTGCTCGCTCTCGGGCAGCAGCTCCTCGAGCGTCTCCAGGCGCGCCATGAGCTCCTCGAGCCGCTCGTGCGAGATGCTCGCCGCCTTCGCCGTGAAGGCCGCAGCGAGCGAGTTGTTCAGGCGCTGGATGTGCTCGTCCTGCTTGGGCAGCGGGATGCCGGCCTGGTCCATGCCGTCGCGCAGCGTCTTCAGGAGCGGCGGCAGGCGCCGGATCACCTCGGCGCGCTCGCCGCGCGAGACCTTGGCGCTCGCCGACCAGATCAGGTCGGCGGCGGCATGCTTCATTTCCTTGATGAGCTCCGGGCTGCTCGACTTCACCGAGGCGGTGGCGAGCACGTCGGCCCAGACGTGGAAGAGGAACTCGCGCACGCCGTCCTGGACGGGCACGTCGTTGAGCATCTTGCGCAGCTCGATCGTGTACTGGATCGCGAGCGTCTCGCGCTGCTCGACCTGCTGGGCAAGCGAGACGCCCTTGCGGCTGGCCTCGTTCTCGTTCTTGAAATAGTGCTCGAGAAACTTCTCGAACTCGGTGAGCACGGTCTGGAAGACGCGTCGCCCGGTGTCGGGGTAGGCCTCGACGACCTGGACAACGCGCTTGATCTCCTTCTCGAGCAGGTCGCCGATGGCACGTCCTGCGGAGTCGAATCCCATGACGACCGAGCCCATCCGGTCGATCAGGCGCCGCGCGGGATGTTCGACGGTGGCGAAGAAGTCGGGCTCGGAGACGGCGACGCGCAGCACCGGCATCTGCAGCCGCGCGAACCAGACGCGAACCGACGCGGGGATGGTGTCCTCGGCGAGGATGCTCTGGAACAGCAGGGCGACGATCTCGATCGTCGCCCGCTCGACGGGCGTCGAGGCGGCCTGCTTGAGCGCCTGCTTGCGCTGGTTGAGCTCCTCGAGAAGCGCCGGCGTGCTCAGCGCCGGTCCACCCGCCGCCGCGGCAGCGGCGCCGGCACTGGCCATGCGCCGCATCACGCTTTCCTGCGCGTCGACGATCGCGGCGCTGAGGCGCGGCGACGCCGCTGCCGGCGCCTGCGACGTGTCGGCGAAGCCGGGCAGCTGGCGGCCGACGGCGCGGTTCAGCCGCCCGAGCACTTCGGCCTGCTCCGCACTGCGCGCAAGGCCGGCGGCGCGCGTCATCATCCGCGTTTCCTCGCCGACCTCGTTCGCCGCCGGCGGCGGCCGCATCGAGGAGCTCTGGAAGTCCGACGGCGATGGTGCGGTCTGCAGGCCGGTCGGCGTGCCGAAGCCGCCGGAGCGCGTCGCCGGGCCGACGCTGCCGTTGACCGAGCGGCGGATGAAAGGCCGCAGGTCGACCTCCGGCAGGACCTTGCGCTGCAGCAGGAAGCGATTGGTCTCGTGATACGCCTCTTCGCCGAAATGCGAGAACTCGCCGTGGATCACGGTCTGCAGCACGCGCCAGGTGTCGAAGCCCAGCGGCGCCGCGAGCCATGAATCGGTGACGACGCGGGCGAGCACGTGCGGCCGGAGGATGTCGTTGGCCTCGAGCTCGTCCCGGCCTTCGAGCACGTTCATCCGCGAGCGCAGGTCTGTGAACTCCCATGACGCACGATCCATCATCGCAAGCGCCAGGCGCGAGGACAGGATCTCGTGCTCGATGGTGTCGTCGTCGACCAGGCTCAGCTTGCCGCCGGTGCTCGCGCCGGAGAGCGACGATGAAGGCATGTCGCCGAGGCGCGTCGGGGCAATGGCGCCGGTCTTGAGCGACTCGCGAAGCAACCCCATCATGCCTTCGAGCCAGATCGGAAAGGCACCCTGCAAGAGCGGGATGACCTCGCGGCGCTTCAGCGCCAGCGCCGGCTCGGCAACGGTCACGGAGAGGTTGCGGGCCCCCTCGTCGACCGCGCGCACGACAGTGGGCATCTCTCCCAGCAACCGCTCCACGTACGACCGCCTCGCCTGCTGGGCCAATGCCGTCGGGTTCGCGGGGGAAGGCATGGCGGCGTGGGTCTGCTTCCGTCCTGCTGCGTTGCGACAGACTCTACACCACCGCTCCGGCGTTCGGGTCTTCGGGATCGTGTGCCTTGGTGCCCGCAGACGAGCGAATCAGGTCCTCGCGCTTGACGCCGAGCCACATCGCGATCGCCGCGGCGACGAACACGGAGGAGTAGATGCCGAACAGGATGCCGATGGTCAGCGCGACGGCGAAATAGTGCAGCGTCGGACCACCGAACAGCAGCATCGACAGCACCATCATCTGCGTCGAGCCGTGGGTGATGACGGTGCGGCTGATCGTGCTGGTGATCGCGTGGTCGATCACCTCGCGCGTCGTCATCTTCCGGTAGCGCCGGAACGACTCGCGGATCCGGTCGAAGACGACCACCGACTCGTTGACCGAATAGCCGAGCACCGCCAGCACCGCCGCCAGCACCGAGAGCGAAAACTCCCACTGGAAGAAAGCGAAGAAACCCAGGATGATGACGACGTCATGCAGGTTGGCGACGATCGCCGCGACCGAGAACTTCCACTCGAAACGGAAGGCTAGGTAGATCATAATGCCGATGACGACGAAGGCCAGCGCCTTGGCGCCGTCCTCGGCGAGTTCCTTGCCCACCTGCGGCCCGACGAACTCGCTGCGCGACAGCCGGACCGGCTCGTTTGCCCCGGCCGTGCACGCCGCCCTCGACGCCGACTGGCCCTGATCCGTCGTGGCGCCCTGCGTCGACACGGTGCCGCCCTCTTCCTTGCACAGGGCCCCGAAGACGCGCGCCACGAG